>CAYSUW010000004.1:0-85750 GCA_964434385.1 uncultured Dehalococcoidales bacterium
ATGTGCTACTGCGAGTGCTGAGAATTATTTTTTCTTCTATACCTTTTGAATTGGCATTCTGGAAGAAATTCTAAATCTGCTAAACTATTTTCTTTTCTTTCAATTTGATGGCAGAAGATTGTTTTACCTTGATTATTCTTTGAGCAATTACTGCAAGTAATATAGACAAAGTTATCTCCTCCCATCGATTCGGATTTTATTATCATATTTATTTTTTCCTCACTTATGTCTATCTGGTTTGGAAATAGACGAAGCTTAACTAATCCAGAACTAAGTAATTTAGAGAATTGGTTAATTGATAAAGAATCTTTAGAAACAACTAAATATATTGATAGTGGCATTAGGCAAGAGAAATATTTAAGAAAAAGAATTAAAGAATCAGAGAAAGAAATAAGAGCTTTAAAAGATAAATATGAACCAGTGCAATATGGAGAAGTTTCTCTATTTGATGATGCTGAAGATGAAGATGATGCTGTTAACCCTTATGATGATGCTGAAGCAGCTGAAGCTGATGATGAAGCTTATGAACTTTATATGGAGGAGGAAGAAAAGAAATCAGAGGAAGCTTTTGATAAAAGAATGGAAGAAGAAGAGAAGCTATTGGAGCAAGAGGAGGAATAATAGTTGGTTGTGTGACAACTTGTGTGACAACATCAGATAGAATAATAACTAATGGTTTAGACAACAATAGACTAATCTTAGTTACAGTTGGTGATGGGTTACTATCATTTAAACCATAATTTACGTTAATTTTGAATTAGGAAACCAGTGCTCTATCCTCTGATCTACAGGGGCAACTGAGTAGATTTTAAACTTAAATATCTACGAATTCCACCTTCTATGAATCACGAAAATCATTCATTGGCAAAATCACTACTATATTAGTAGATATAATTCCTGTATTTAAATAAAAATGGTGTATATTTAAATTACAATTCAAAACTATGAACAAATAACAGGAAAAAAATGAATTTAAAAATTAAATCCATAAAAGCATATCCAGTATGGATAGGAAATCGAAATCAACTCTTAGTAAAAATAGAAACAGATAAAGACATCTATGGTTGGGGAGAATCAGGATTATCCAGTAGAGAGTTAGCTGTAAAATCAGCATTATTACATTTCGAAAACTTCCTTAAAGGCCAAGATCCCTTCAAAATAGGAAGAATATGGCAAGAAATTTATCGAAGTCAATATTTTGAAGGTGGTAGAGTTCTAACTGCTGCCATGTCAGCAATAGATATTGCACTTCATGACATTAAAGCAAAAGCTTTAAATGTTCCTGTTTATGAATTGATAGGAGGTAAACAAAGAGATTTTGTACCTGCATTTGCATCTACTGCAGCTCCTCCCGGGGAAAAAATGATTGACTTGGCGAAAGAGTTAATGGAAAAGAATTGGAAGTGCATAAGACTATCTCCTTCTCAAAAACCAGATCATTCAGAAATAATCTATGAACCAAGAGAAGCCTTATCTGAAACTGCTGAATGGTTAACAAAAGCAAGAGCAGAATTAGGAAATGAAATAGTCTTAGGAGTTGATATGCATCATAGACTCAACGTAGCCGAAGCTGCTTCCTTTTGTAACAAAATGCCCCCTGGAACCATAGATTTTCTTGAAGAACCAATAAGAGATGAAAACCCTACATCTTATCAATCACTTAGAAGAATGACATCTATCCCTTTTGCTATTGGAGAAGAGTTTGCTTCAAAATGGCAATTTTTACCATATATAGAAAATGATATTACTCAATTTGCTAGACTTGATATCTGTAATGTTGGAGGATTCACAGAAGCTTTAAAAGTTGCTGGGTGGTGTGAAACACATTATATAGATTTAATGCCACATAACCCTTTAGGCCCTATTTGTACTGCAGCCTCAGTTCATTTAGGTGCAGCAATTCCTAATTTCTCTTGGTTGGAAGCAAGGAACACACCAAGCGAAAAACTTGGAAGTGATAATGATAATATTTTTACTCAACAAGTTAAACTAGAAGGAGCAATGTATCCCGTACCTTCTACTCCTGGTCTAGGTGTAGATGTAAACGAAGAGATTATTAAAGAACTAGAATTCAAACAGTGGGAAGCTACACATCTTCAGAGAACAGATGGATCAATAACAAACTGGTAAAAGGAGTAATAATGGATTTTACAAATAAAAGAGGAATAATATTTGGAGTGGCAAATCCCAGAAGTATAGCATGGGCTATTTCAAAATCTTTAAGTGAGAATGGAGCTCAGTTAGCATTTACATATCAAAATGAAAGATTGAAAGATCCTGTTTCTAAAGCAGTTAAAGATATGAACCCTATAGAATTACTTGAATGTGATGCATTGAATGAAAATCAAATTGAAGAAGTCTTTCAAAAAGTTTCTGAATCAGGACCTATTGATTTCGTAGTTCACAGCATAGCATTTGCTAATAGAGAGGATTTAGGAAGCAATTTCTCTGATGTCAGTTTAGATGGTTTCAGAACTGCTCTTGAGGTAAGTGCATACACATTAATTCCAATAGTTAAACATGCAGCTTCTCATATTAATAAAGATGGAGGATCAATTTTAACAATCACTTTTGAAGCATCCAATAAAGTTTACCCAGGATACAATATTATGGGAACAGCAAAAGCAGCATTAGAAAACTCAATGAAACAGCTAGCTTATGAATACGGGAGTAAAAATATCAGAGTAAATGGAGTTTCAGCAGGACCGCTACCTACCTTAGCTGCAAGAAGTATTCCAGGATTTAGTGACATGAGAAACATACATGCTAGCAAGTCACCTCTTAAAAGAAATATTTCTCATGAAGAAGTTGCAAATACTTCTTTATTTCTATTAAGTGATCTTTCTAGTGGGATTACAGGAGCAGTAATTCCAGTAGATGCCGGATACGGAATAATGGGTTTATAAGATTAAAACAATCATAAATAAAGAAACAAAACAACAGAATCATAAATCAGGTATATTCTACGGTTGGTGGATTGTTGGCGCAGGATCTGCAGTTCAAGGATATACATCTTTAGTCTTTTGGAGAGGATTTACAGCATTCTTTGATCCTATTGTAGAAACTTTTGGGTGGAGTAGAGCTGCTACGGCTGGAGCTTTATCTTTACAAAGAACTGAAGGTGGGATGATATCACCTTTTGTTGGTATTCTTCTAGAAAAATTTGGCCCTCGTAAAGTAATGTTTTTCGGTGTATTTGTTACAGGGTTAAGCTTTATTCTTATGAGTAAAATTACAACATTATGGCATTTCTATGCCACTATAAGTTTGTTAACAATAGGAATGTCTTTTGGAACTTTCATAGTTTTAGTAGCTACAGTTGGGGATTGGTTCAATCGTAAAAGAAAATTGGCATTATCTATTCTCATGTCAGCATCAGGAGCAGGAGGATTTGCAGTTCCAATATTAGTAACATCAATAGAAAATTTTGGATGGAGAGATGTAATTTTCGGAGTAGGAATTGGTTTCTGGTTAATAGGCTTTATTTCTGCTAGTTTTATGAGACATCATCCCGAACAATATGGCCTATCTCCAGATGGGGATAAATTAGTTGAAGATAATGAGGAATCCACAAAGAGCTTAAAAAATAAAAATGAATTTTCATTAAAACAAATATTGAAAACAAGGTTTTTTTGGCAATTTTCTATAATTTTAGCTTTCGCACAACTTGTAAGCTCAACAAATTTATTACATATGCCAGCATTAACAAATTTCGGGGTACCAATTTATATTGCAGGGTTATCTATAGCAGGTTTAGCTCTTGGAGATTTAATTGGAAGATTATCGATTGGAGTGATAGGAGAAAAAATTTCTTCAAAAACAATGCTGATATTATCTTTCTCATTATTAACCATAGGTGCTTTTTCACTTGCTTTCGTAAATCTTAAAATTGGCAACTTTTTACTTGAAAGTAAATATTTTGTACCTATTTTTGCGATTTGTTGGGGCTTAGGGTTTGGATCATCTATTCCTCTAAGATTATCTATGATGGGAGATTATTTTGGAAGAAAAAATTTTGGAACTATTGTTGGATTAACAAGTACAATTAGCGCAATTTCAGGTGCTATAGGACCAATTTTCGTTGGTTTGTCTTTTGACATAACTGGAAGCTATAGATTTCCTTTTTTGTTTTTAGGCATCACAGTAGCTATCGCAATTCCTTTAATTTTTTCACTTCAAAGTATTAAAACTGTAAAAGAAATACTTTCCTCTTAAAAATTTGGGAAAACTGAAATTGGGTTCATCATTGAAAAATCTAATCTTACTTTCTCTCCTTCTTTGAAAGAATCAGGATCATTGAAATTATCCACATGTAAAAAAGTTCCAGATTTTAACTCAACACAATAGATCAAATTATTACCATAAAACTCTTTTCTTATTATAATTCCATGTTCTCCTGAATCACTTTTCTTTATAGTAAGATCTTCAGGTCTTATAGATGCAGTAATTGAAGAACCATTATTAAAAATTGAACCACTTGAATGAATTTTTTCTATTGAAATTTTTCCAATTTCTGTATCAATATATTCATTTTGCACTTTCCCATTTAATAATCTTGTTTCAGATATCATTCTTGATACTTCTAAAGAAACAGGGAAACGATAAAGTTTTTCAGGAGCATCAATTTGAATCAATTTTCCATCAACTAATACTCCAACCCGATCAGATAAAATCATAGCTTCTTCTCTATCATGAGTAACTAAAATCGCAGTAATACCTGCAGATTTTATTATGTCTCTTACCTCTCTACTTAATGATGATCTGAGTTGCTTATCCAAATTACTAAATGGTTCATCCATTAAAATAGCTACAGGATTAGGCGCTAGAGATCTTCCTAAAGCTACTCTCTGTTGTTGGCCTCCAGATAACTGATGAGGGTACCTATTATCCTGTTTTTGTAATCCAATTAAATCTAAAATGTAATTTTCACGTTTCTTTTTATCATTTTTATCTCCAACTATTCCAAAAGATATATTTTGCCTTACAGTAAGATGAGGAAAAAGCGCATAATCTTGGAATATAAATCCTATTTTCCTCTTCTCAGGGGGTAAATGAGTCCAACTAGTAGATGCTAACATCCCATTTATTCTAATGTAGCCTTCTTGAATTATTTCAAAACCTGCCAATGATCTTAATAAAGTAGTTTTTCCAGAACCACTATGTCCTAAAATTGTTACAAATTCTCCTGAATTGATTACGAGAGAGAGATCATCTAATACAATCTGATCAAAAGGAGGATAACTACATTTCACATTCTCAACTTCTATAAGACCTTTTTCTTTCTCAAAATCAGAATGATATGAGCCAATGGTCTTATTATTTTCAAACATCCAAATTCTCCTTAACAGGCTTATCTGAGATAGTATATCCTCTAAAAGCTAGATATGCAGTAAAAGGGCCAGATATCAAAATCAATAACATAGAAGGGAAAGCTGATTTTGCAAAAAATGCTTCTGACGAATAAGACCATATCGAAGTAGAAAGAGTCTCAAATCCTAAAGGAGCAAGTATCATAGTAGCTGGCAGCTCTTTCATAGTAAGCATAAAAACTAGTATTCCTCCAGCTAAAACTCCTGAAATAATTATAGGAATCGTGATCTTTAAAGTTGTATACCACATTTTAAAGCCTAAGCTTCTCGAGGCTTCTTCAATATGTGGATTTATCTGTAACATAGATGATTTTATTGCACTAATGGTGACAGGAAGAAAAAGAATAATATATCCCAAAATCAGTAATGCTATAGTTTGATATAGGGGAGAAATTAATTTTAGTCCTACAAATATTACTCCTAAAGCTATAGCAATTCCCGGCAACCCAAATCCCAAGTAAGAAATTTTTTCAGTTAATATACCAATTTTACTATTGTATTTGACGATTAATAAAGAAATCAGTAAAGAGCAAAAAACACAAGAAATGGCCGCCAAAAAAGAAACTGACATAGAGTTCCAAACTAATATCCAATTAAAATTTATTATCTCCCCAGCAATTGCTCCTCTTATAAACCAATAAGTTAATCCATAAAAAGGGAAAAAAACAGAAAAGAATATTACTAAAAATATTATAAAAACAGAAAAGATCTTACTTAATAAATTTAATTTAATTAATTTGACCTTTCTCGAAGTCCCAGAAATTCCTGACACATAATAATTTTTAGGTTTAACTATTACACCATCTAAAATTAAAATTAGTAACGCAAAGAAGATAAGAACAAGTGAAAAAGACGCAGCAACTATCCTGTTAAATGATGATTCATATTGAGTCATAATTGCCCAAGTAAAAGTCTCATAACGTAATAAAGATACTGCCCCAAAATCACTAAGTGTATAAAGTGATACCAAGATACAACCTGAACTTATTGCTGGTCTTAAAAGTGGAAGAGTAACTAAAAAAAAAGTTTTTAACCCATTTTTACCTAAAACCTTTGAAGCTTCTTCTAAATTAGCATCTATTCTGTTCAAAGAAGATCTAATGATTAAAAACAAATATGGATAGGACAACAAAGAAAGAAGTATTGTAGCTCCCCAAAAACCATAAATTTCAGGTAATTGGTTTACACCAAAGGGTTCAAGCCATCCTTGAATTCTACCTTTAGGACCTAAAAAATCAACAAAAATCATTCCAGCTACATAACTGGGGAAAACTATAGGTAAAACAGATAAAATTGTAAAAAATTTCTTCCAAGGAATATCAGTTCTTTCAATTATCCAAGATAAAATTAAGGCAATAATTAAGGATAGTATTGTTACAGAAAAGACAAGAGTTAATGTTCTTATAATTATCTGATATATCCTTCTTCTGAAAATCAAATCTAATAATTTTCCATCACTTCCTACGACTCTAATAACTAGATAAATCAAAGGAATAGAAACTATCAAAATTATAAAAAAAGAAAATATACTAAGAAAAGTTTGACCTATATCAATATTTCTATTCATCGATCTATAAAAATTATTTTCATTAATTTATAAAAGATATTCTATATGTTTTTTTGTTTACCCAAAACACAACTCCAATAAAATTGGAGTTGTATAGTATTAAAGTAATGTGATGTTGTGTTGTTAAAATTAATTTAAGGAAGTGCCCCTACTTTCCTTAACAATTCTTGAGTATTTTCTAAATCTCCTAAATCTGAAATATCTATTTGAGGAGTATTTAAGGTCTCTAAATCAGGCAAAAGTCTAGATTTATTTACTCCTTTTACTAAAGGATATTCATAAGTCTGATTTGCAAAATAACCTTGAGTTGCAGGGGAAAGCATAAACTTTAAAAATGCCTCTGCAGCATCTTTATTATCCGAAACATCTAGAATTCCTGCACCCGCAACTAAAACTATTGAACCAGGCCCACCGCCTGGTAAGAAATAATTTCTAGCTGCAAATGTTTCCCCCTCTTCTGCCATAAATCTATGTAGATAATAGTGATTTACAAATCCTACTTCTACTTCTCCAGCAGCTGTTGCAGCTACTGTAGGTGTATTCTTAGCATATACTTTAGGATTATTAGACATAATTCCTTCTAACCACTGCTCTGTCTTATCCTCCCCCCATATAACTCTCATTCCAGTAATCATTGCTTGAAAAGATCCATTAGTTGGAGCCCATCCAATTTTGTCTTTCCATTTGGGATCCACAAAATCATATATATTATCTGGTAACTGAGTAGTTGGATCCTTAATAGCTTCATTATTATATACAACCACTCTACCTCTACCTGAAATACCTACCCATTTATCATCAGGAGAATTAGCCCAACTCGGACCTAATGAAATAATTTCTTCAGACAATGAAGATAAGATTGCATTTACTGAACCAAGTCCTCCTGGATCTTGAGCAAAATAGATATCAGCAGGAGATTTTGATCCTTCCTCAAGCAGGGTTGCTGCTAAAGCTCCCGTCTTTCCATATTTTACTTCAACAGGAATCCCAGTAGCTTCAGAAAATTGCTGAATTACTGGCCCTATTAGTGATTCTCCTCTACCCGAATAAATCACCAAAGTATCATATGTTTTTTCTACTTGAACTTCTTTTTCTACTACTACTTCTATAATTTCAATTTCAGAAGAACATGAAACACATAGAAAGATCATTAAGTTCAATAGAACGAAATTTAGTTTTTTCAATTTTTACTCCTATGTTTCTATATATTGTTGACTATTTTAATCAACAAAAAATAATATCAAAAATAATTCTATAGTCAAATAGTCAACAATACTAATGGCACTTATCTTTTCATCTGTTCGTCTGATAACCTAGAAAAATAAAAATATCCTTTGAAATTAAACATAGTTGAAAAAAATCTTAAGTATCATATTAATAATTACAATTGGAGGGTTTTTAATCACCCTAATAGTTCAAGATATACTTGAATCTCAAGCTAAAAATAATTTATTAATTAACAAAACTAATCCTCAGGTCAATTTAAAAATAAGTCCTACATCACCCCCAATCCCTACTTCTGTCCCAACAAGTACTCCTATTCCAACTCCAATTCCAACTTCCACTCCTGAACCTCCTAGTATAGGAGGGAAAGCTATGGCTTTCATATCTAGTACTTATGGCATAAATCCAAGTGATTTAAAATTATTTAAGTATGAGAAGAAAAAATGGCCATCATATGCAATGGGTTGCCCAGAGCCAGGAAAGTATTATGCACAAGCAGAAACTTCAGGATGGGTTCTACATTTCATAGAAAGAAATAATACAGAATACCTAATTCATACTAATGAGGAAGGTACTAATATAATAGAATGCAATAAAAATATTTCAGAGAAAACAATAAATATAGTAGAAAAATTAAAATTATCTACTACAAAAGAAATTATATTACGCAGATTAAGGGAAGAAGAGTATTTTGAAATGGCTATTATTAAGGAAGAAGATGAAATAACAACTATAATTCAGTACCTTGACATAGATTTGGTAGCTTCAATAAATCAAGATGTGTGTGTGTTTCTACTTGAGTTAGAATTTATTACAAAAAATACATCTAAAGAATTAAAAATTATCTGTAGTGACGGAAAAAATTTTATGAAAATAGAAGATAACAACCCAGAAAAAGAAATCTTTGAAATACCAATCGAGCTTGTAAATCATTTAGGAAAATATGCAGCCCAAGTACCATTTCCTGGAATCCCAGAAAAACCAAAAACAGATTAATAATCTTTACAATACTTGATTTGATTTTGAATATTGGAGAAAATTCTTAAATAGGATATATATGGAAACCAATTTACTAATAAAACAACTTAAAGCATACATGTCAAAATCAAAACTAGATTTTGTGAAAGAAGCATTATTGTTTGCACAAAAAAATCACCAAAATCAGTTTAGAAAATCAGGAGATCCATTCATAGATCATCCTGTTTCCACAGCTCTATACTTAGCCAATATGAGAATGGATAGTACCACTATTGCCTCAGCTCTTCTACATGACGTAATAGAAGATTGCGGAGTAACAAAAGAAGAAATAAATGAAAAATTCGGATTACATGTAGCTAATTTAGTAGATGGAGTGACTAAGCTAAAGATTAATAATCCTAAGGCAAAAAATAGCAATGGAAACATCCAAGTAATAGACACTGAGCAAATAAGAGCAGCTAACTTAAGAAAAATATTAACAGCTATGTCAGATGATGTAAGAGTAATTTTAATTAAGCTAGCAGATCGTTTACATAACATGCTAACTCTAGAAGCACTAAAGAAAGAAAATCAAGTAAAAATAGCTCAAGAAACTTTGGATATTTATGCTCCTTTAGCACATAGATTAGGAATTTGGGATATGAAATGGAGACTTGAAGATCAATCATTCAAATACCTAATGCCTGAAAAATACAAAATGATATCAAGGCTTATATCAAGAAAAAGAGTACAGAGAGAATCCTATGTAAATAAAGCAATTAAAGAAATTCAAGCAGAAATAGTGAAATCCCAAATTACAGGTAATATCTATGGAAGGCCTAAGCATCTTTATAGTATTTACAAAAAGATAGAAAGATATTCAAGTCAAGGCAAGCAATTTGATGAGATATATGATCTAATCGCTATAAGAATCATTGTTAAAACAGTACCTGAGTGTTACTCAACATTAGGAATTATTCACAATTTATGGAAACCTATTCCAGGAGAATTCGATGACTACATCGCTAATCCCAAAGATAGCATGTATCAATCTCTCCACACTACAGTGATGTGTTATGAAGGATATCCAGTAGAGATACAAATAAGAACTGAAGAAATGCATTTAACAGCAGAAGAAGGGATAGCTGCCCATTGGGCATATAAAGAAGAAGATAATGACACGATAGGTCATCAGTACAAATCTAAAATGAATTGGTTCAATCAACTGCTAGATGACCAAAGAGATGTGGATGAAGATATAGACTATATAAATTCTATTAAAAAAGATGTTCTTGGAGATCAAGTATTTATATATACCCCTAAAGGAGAAATTAAAACTCTCCCTGTAGCAGCCACACCATTAGATTTTGCATATGAAGTACATACTGAACTGGGCCATGATTGCGTGTCTGCTTTAATAAATGGAAAAACAGTATCTTTAGAAACATCTTTAAAAAATGGAGATACTGTAGAAATAAGAAAATCAAGAAACCCTCGTGGGCCAAGGCTTGATTGGTTAAATCCAGATTTACAATTTGTAACTACTAGTAAAGCAAAATTGAAAATTAGACAATGGTTTCGAAAACAAGAAAGAGAATCTAATATTTCTAGAGGTAATGAAATAATAAAAAAAGAATCCTACAAATTAGGAATAAAAATTAATGAAAAAGAAGTAGCTCTTTTGCCAGGTTTTGAAAACATCTCAGACTTAGCTGAACAACTTGGCGCTGGTGAAACCACTATCTCACAATTAGCTAGATTTCTAGAAAAAGAATTATTAAAAACATCTTCAAAAGTCAATGGAGAAATCTTACAACCTGAAGTAATAGTAATGGGCCTAAATAATCTTCCAAATAAAATTTCTAAATGTTGTAATCCAGTTTTTGATCAAGAAATTCAAGGTTACTTAACTAGAAAAAACACAGTCTCTATACATGTATCAAATTGCAGTTATTTAAGATATTCTGTAGAGCCTGAAAGAATAGTAAATGTTGTATGGGGAACAAATAATCAAAAATTACAAGTAAAGATACAAGTAGATGCGGATGATCGAATTGGTCTTTTAAGGGATATAACTTCTGTAGTATCTGGTGAAAATATTAATATTGATTTCCTAAAATCTACTGATTTTGGAAAAACTACAAAGATAGATATTACAGTATATACTAGTGGAATTGAACAACTAAGTAGAATATACTCTAGGATCGAAGCAATTCCAGGAGTAAGAGAAATATATAGATTAAATTAGAAAATGGTGATTTATGCCAAGTAAACAAACTCAAAGAAAACAAATAAAAAACAGAGAATACAATAAAACAATATCATCAAAAGCAAAAAATGCTATTAGAGATGCTAAAAAAGCTATTTCTGAAGATCCATCTTCAGAAAGCACTTTATTAAGTGTAAAAAAAGCTATTCAGTCTTTAGACAAAGCTACTCAAAAAGGTGTTATCCACAAAAACAATTCAGGAAGAAAAAAATCACGCCTTATGACTATTCTCAACGAATCATTGAAGAAATAATTTTATCTGACACCTTTAGATTGACTAGTAATCTTCTGTTTGCTAATTTAAATTAGAATTAAAAAATTATCATCAAAATGTTATCAGAAAAACAGGAAAATATTCTTGATTTCATCAATAGGTTCATTGCTGAAGAAGGTTACCCCCCTACAATTAGAGAAATCCAAAAATCTTGCAATATAAGTTCAACATCGGTTGTATCTTATAACATTAATTCTCTCAAGGATAAAGGTTACTTAGATCGTAAAATTGGAAAATCCAGAGGAATAGTAAATAATCACTTCAATAAAGAACAAATTATCAATATTCCAATAGTAGCTAAGATTGCAGCTGGAGAACCTTTAGAAATACCAGACCCAATAACCACTTATCCAGAAGAAATAGAAATCCCACTTGGTTGGTTCCCCAAAAACAAAAATATCTTTGCTCTTGAAGTGAGCGGAGATTCTATGACAGGTGATATGATCAGTGATGGAGATGTAATAGTTGTAGAAAAAATTAAAGATTTTAATGAAATACCACCAAATCAGATAAATGTTATTACAATGAAAGATGAATATTCTTGTACATTAAAAAGAATTAGATTTAATAGAGATAAGGATGAAGTCACTTTAATTCCTAGTAATCCTTCTTATGATCCTATTACGACTAAAGCTTCAAATATTATAATCCAATGTAAAGTTTTAGGATTACTAAGATCATTCAATACTTAATAATACTTGAAGAATTCAACTTATTTTGAAAAACTTAATATTAATATGTTCAATCACTTAAATAGAGGCAATAATTTATGAATTTTTTAAAGGGAATGGGATGGCCAGAAATTTTATTAATCCTTGTAGTTGTAATGATTATATTTGGTATAGGAAGGCTTCCTGAAGTAGGATCAGGGCTAGGCAAAGGAATAAGACAATTCAAAAAAGCTTTAGCAGGAAAAGAAGAAAAAAAAGAAGAAACACCTCCAGAAGAAAAAAAATAACTTATCTTCTACTGGATAAACGAGATACCCAATATCCAACTTCATATAAGATAATTATAGGCAACGCTACTAATGTTTGATTTATAGGATCAAAAGTTGGCGTTATAAATGCTCCTAATACAAAAGAGATTACTATAAACCACTTTCTAAACCGTGCAAATTTCTCTATTGGAACAATTTTTAACTTGGACAGTAAAAATACGACTGTTGGAACTTGAAATACAATCCCCATCCAGAACATCAAACTTATTACTAACTGAATGTAAGATCCGATTCTTATTAATGGAACAGCCAAATCACCCCCAAAAAGCACTAAAAATCTTATTGCAGGAGGAACAAGAACGAAATATCCAAATACGGCTCCCAGATAAAAAGAAAAAATCATCAAAGGGAAGAAAATATAAATATATATTTTTTCCTTTTCTCTCAATCCAGGAATTATGAAAATCATAATTTGATATGTAATAAAAGGTATAGATAAAACCACTCCACTAAGAATAGAAACCCTCATTACAACTGACCAAAATTCAGTAATATTTGTAAATACTGGTTGCCCTCCAGTAAATTCATTAATTCCTATAGATTGATTCAAGAGAATTTTTATGATCCAACGATGAAAGATAAATCCCAATATAGAAAAAAGGGAAAGTAATGAAACAGAAAATATAACTCTTTTTCGAAGTTCTACAAAATGTTCTCTAAAAGATAAATTTTTAATATCTTTATCTTTTTTAGGGGTTGATTTTGAATGTTTTTCTATATCTGTACTAATTATCCTGTCCTTCTTTATTATCATTTTTTTCATCAGACAATGATTCTTTTAAGTTGATTTGATCTTTAATATTTTGAGCAGATTCGTCAATGATAGAAGTAAGTTCTTCTTTTTCTTCTCTAATTTTCTTCACAAATTTAGCAAATTTTTTTGAAAATTCACTCATTTTTTCTGGTCCTAATATCAAAAAAGCAACCAAAAATATAACAAGAATCTCAAAAGCTCCTATTCCTAAAATATTCACAAATAATACCTCTTATTATTAATTAATTTTTTCAATAACCCCTAATACTTCTATGTGCTTAGTATGAGGAAACATATCGACTGGTTGGACCAATTTTAATGTATAGTCATTTGAACATATAATTTCAGAATCTCTAATAAAAGATTCAAGGTCACATGATATCATTAATATTTTATTAGGTTTGATTAATAACAGAGAATCCAAAACATCTTTATTACATCCAGACCTTGGAGGATCCAAAATTACTATGTCTGGGGAAGAATTCAAAGTATTTAAAGATTCTTCAGATGAACCTCTTATAAACCTCACATTATTTAAGTGTCGTGAATTAAACTTAGCATCTTCAATTGCTGAATCAGAAATCTCAATTCCAACAACTTCTTTAACAAAAGGTGCTAATAGAATTGAAAAAACTCCAACTCCACAATATGCATCTAAAACAGTTTCCGATCCATTTAGATCTAGATGAACTGATAATAATTCTGATAATTTTTCTGCTTGAGCAGTATTCACCTGGAAAAAAGATGGTGATCCTATCCTAAATGGTTGCCCTAGGAACATTTCTGTGATTTTATCTTGACCTGATTTTATTTCTGGTAAAATATTCTGAAAATTAGGTTGCATTAAAACATAACCTGAATTCGAACCTACTCTTATAGATAATTGAGACATACCTTTTAATTTACCTTGAATGAAATTAATCAAATGATTTATCTTATGATCCATAAGCAAACATTTGTTAATTTTTATAATTTTCCTTGTAAATTTATTAACAAAACCAATATTGCCTCTAAATGGTGGTTTTTTTGCTACAGTCAACCTAGCGTGATTTCTGTAATGAAATAATTTATCACTCCCAATGGTATCCAATATTTTTACCTGTTCAAATTTCTGGCTTTTTGCTAGTTGATCATTAACAATTTTTGTTTTTAATTTTAATTGAAATTCATACTTCAAATGTTGCAACTGACAACCACTACATGCCAAATAATAATCACATGGAGGCTCAATCCTATTTGAAGAACTTTTTAAGATTTCTGATACATTTGCTACTGAAAAATCTGGAAATTCTCTAACAATTTCAGCTAATACTATTTCGCCTGGGATTGCACCTAAAACTTTGAATTTTTTACTTTCTAACTCAGCATGACAAGATCCATCTGAATTAAAATTCAAGATTTCCAACTGAATTTTTTCTTTACCTTTCTTCCAGTCTTTTATTTTGTTAGTCATCATATTGTAGTAGGATAGATATAATAATATATTAAATATATTATTTAAAAGCATTATTATAGAAAATTCTATATTCAATATGGTTCAAGTAAAACGAAAACTACCTGAATGGTTTAAAGTATCAGCTCCTACAAGCAATAATTTTTACGAATTAAAAAATCGTTTAAAAAAAGCTAATTTAAACACAGTCTGTGAGGAAGCTGCATGCCCAAATATAGGTGAGTGCTGGGATAAGAAAACTGCAACTTTTATGATTCTAGGAGACATATGCACTAGGGCTTGTTCTTACTGTAATGTAAAAACAGGTAGACCTACAGAATTAGATATATTTGAACCTTCTAGAGTTGCTAATACAGTTCTTCAACTCGGCCTTAAGTATGCGGTAGTCACTTCGGTTGACAGGGATGATCTTGCTGATGGTGGAGCCAAAGTATTTTCTATGACCATTAGCCAAATTAAAAAAATCAACCCTTCTTGTAAAGTAGAAGTATTAATTCCAGATTTCAATGGTGATTTACAATCATTAAAAACAATTCTATTTTCTAAGCCCTCGGTTCTAAATCATAACATCGAAACTGTACCTAGAATTTTCAAAAAAGTCAGGCCGAAAGGAAATTATCTTCAATCTTTAGAACTGCTTAATAGATCTAAGGAAATACGACCAGAAATACCTACAAAATCTGGAATGATGGTAGGTCTTGGAGAATCAAGAAAAGAAATAAAGAAAACAATGGAAGATTTAAGATCTGTTAAATGTGATCTCCTTACAGTAGGACAATATCTAAGACCCACAAAAAAACATCATCCAATTATAAGATTTTACTCCCCAGCTGAATTTGATGAAATCAGAAAAGATGGAATTAACATGGGATTTAAACATGTAGCAGCGGGGCCATTAGTAAGAAGCTCATATCATGCTGATGAACAACATAATGCTGCAACAGAAATCACTTATTAGACTTTTTCAATGGGAACTTTATTTATTGTAGCTACTCCTATAGGGAATCTAAAAGACATCACATATAGAGCTGTAGAAACACTAAATAAGGTTAATATAATACTCTCTGAAAACACTAGAATCTCAAAAATCTTATTAAGAAAATATGATATATCTACACGCTTAATTTCATATAATGATCATAATCACAAGAAAAAAATCATTAATATTCTTAATCTTTTAAAAACATCTGATATAGCTTTAATTACAGATGCTGGAACTCCTGGCATAAGTGATCCCGCATCCCAATTAGTATCTGAAGCTAGAAAAATGGGAATTGACATTAATACTATTCCTGGAGCATCTGCCTTATCAGCTGCAATATCAATTTCAGGATTAAAATCTAATCAGTTCAGCTTTATTGGATTTGCTCCGAAAAAAAAATCACAAAGAAAAAAGATGTTCTTAAAAATTATACAAACTAACCCTATAGTTATGTTTGAATCTCCTCATAGAATTATTGAATTAATAAAATCAATAGATGATATTTTTGCAGAATGTAATATCATATTGTTCAAAGAACTTACAAAAATTCATGAATCTGTATATGTAGGAACTCCTACTGAAATTCTTGAAAAATTATCAAATCCTAAAGGTGAATACGTACTAATATTAGAGACCGGAGCAGAAAACTCCCAAAAAGATCCTCAGATTTTATCTCAAGAAATAAAAAAATTTATTCTACAAGGTTTAACTGGAAAAGATATTGTTAAAAAAATCTCTTCATCAAAGGGGTTACCTAAGAAAAAAATTTACGAATTATATTTAAAAGAAAAAAGACTTTGAACATAAAAACTTAATAAGGAAATAATTTTGTCTGAAAAAATATTAGTTGCAGTAGCTTGGCCCTATGTAAATGGACCTCCTCATTTAGGTCATATAGCAGGTAACACTTTACCTGCAGATATTTTTGCTCGATTTCATAGAATGATAGGAAACGAAGTATTGATGGTGTCTGGAAGTGACCAACATGGAACACCTGTAGCTCTAAAAGCAAAAGAAGAAAATGTACATCCAAGTAAAATAGCTGAAAAATATCATTCTATATGGAATGAAATGAACAATAAAATGGGTTTCACTTTTGATCTTTATACCAAAACAGGAACTGAAAATCACAAAATAGTTGTACAAGAATTATTTTTGAAAATCAAAGAAAATGGATTCCTAACTGAAAAAGAATCCAAGCAACCATATTCAGACTCCTTGAAAATGTTCATGTCAGACAGATATGTTTTAGGTACTTGTAAAACATGTAAAAATGAAGCTAGAGGTGATCAGTGTGAAACATGTAATATTACTCTAGATCCCAAAGATTTAGAAAACATTAGATCCGCTATAGATGGATCCCCTTTAACTTTTAAGAAAACAACACATATGTATCTAGAACTTTCCAAATTTCAAAAAAAACTTAAAAATTGGGTAGAAAATCAAAATCATTGGAGGCTTTCAGTAAGAAACCATACTCTTGGAATGATAGAAAGGGGACTTATAGACAGAGCTATCACAAGAGATATCGAATGGGGAATTCCTGTACCATTACCCAAATATGAAAACAAGAGAATATATGTATGGTTTGAAGCTGTTACAGGATATTTATCTGCATCAATAGAATGGTCAAAATCAGAAAAGAATAATTCATGTGATCAGAATGCTTGGAAAACATGGTGGGAAAATCCAAAAGCAAAACATTATTATTTCCAAGGAAAAGACAATGTCCCATTTCATACAATTATTTGGCCTACAATGTTAATGGCCTCAGGTAACAAGAACCTTCCTTATGATGTTGCAGCAAACGAGTACCTAAATTTTGGAGGAAAACAATTCTCAAAAAGTAAAAAATGGGCTGTGTGGCTACCTGATTTCCTAGAATCATACGATCCGGATCCATTAAGATATCATCTTACATCAATAATGCCTGAAACATCTGATTCTGATTTTACTTGGCAATCTTATTTAGATGCGAACAATAATGAATTAGTTGCAACTTTGGGAAATTTCATTCATAGAGTTTTAAGCATGACTTACAATAATTTTGAAGGAAAAGTTCCTAATACTAAAGAACAAAATCCTGAATCAATAGCTATATTGAAAAAATGTAAGAAATATATGGATAAAACAAAAAAATTCTTGGAAAAAAGAGAATTCAGGAATGGACTTAAATCAGTAATGTCATTAGCCCAAGAAGGAAATAAATATATTGACTCAAAAGCTCCTTGGAAACAAATGAAAGAAAATAAAAATGATGCTGCCTTAACATTAAATACTGCATTAACAATCATTTCTAATCTGAGAATTATTATGAATCCCTTTTTGCCTTTCTCTTCAAAAAAACTAGCCCCATTTATTGGAGAGGATCCTGATAAAAAAATTATCTGGGAATTCAAAGAAATTAAACCTAATACTCCTTTAAAGAAACCAATACCTTTATTCAAAAAACTTGATGATGATATTGTTGAAAAAGAAGAGGCAAAATTAATTTAAATGGAGTCGATGTGAGAAATTACAATTCCATGAAATCTAATGTTATAGAAAAAGAATTAACTATAGTTTTAAATAACATGATTGAAGTTGCGGAAAAAGAAAATACTTATTCTAAAGAAATTTCAAAAATATTATTACAACTTTTTTCAAATTCAGGCAAAAAAATTCGACCTACAATAACTCTTCTATCATCAAATCTTTGGGGGGAGCCTGAAAATCAAAACAATATTAATATAGCTACAGCGGTAGAATTACTCCATGTCGCAACTCTTCTACATGATGATACTGTAGACAAAGCTGAAAGTAGAAGAGGAAAACAAACGCCAAGTAGTTTATGGGGCAAAGAAGTTGCAGTCCTCCTTGGAGATTATATTTTTGCTTCTTCTGCAATTTTTGTCTCTAAGTTACCTGCAACAGAAAGAAATGGAACAATTGGAACTAAATTTGCTAATACAATTGTTGAATTAAGTAGAGGAGAATTAACCGAATTTCTTGAAAGAGGCATTTCAAAAATTAATAAAAAAACTTATTTTGACAGAATATATAATAAAACTGGATCCCTTTTTAAAACTGCTGCTTTTAGTGGAGCACTTTGTGGAAAAGCAACCGAAACTCAAGCTAATATTATGGGAGACTTCGGATACAACATTGGAATGGCTTTTCAGATACAAGATGACATAATAGATTTTGCTTCTCAATCAATAATCACTGGAAAACCTTCTATAAAAGATCTATCAGAAGGGATAGTAACTCTTCCATCAATAATCTTTATGAAAGACAACCCTTCAGATAACCCATTAATAGATTTTTTAAATGATTTTCCACAACTTTCAATAGAAAAATATAAAAAAGCAACTGAATCTATATTAAATTCAGATTCAATAAAAAAATCGAAATTAATAGTAAATAAATTTATTAATAAAGCTCTTGAGAATTTAAAATCAACCCCAAATTCTAAATATAAAAATTCATTAATTGAACTAATTCAAAATATTCATGACAGAGAAAAATAAAGAAATTATCTCTAAAATAAAAAATATCATTACTAACCTCTCTAAAGTTTACGGACCCCCAATATGGAAGCCTAGATTAAAACCTATGGATGAGCTGATTTTTACTGTTTTAACTCAAAATACTTCAGATTTAAATGCAGAAAAAGCTTTCTTAAAACTCAAAACCTTAGGTTCATGGGAAGAGATATTAAAAACATCAGATCTAAAAATCGCTAAATTAATAAAATCTGGTGGCATGTCTAACATCAAATCAAAAAGAATTCTAGGAATTCTTCAAGAAATAAAAAAAAGGAAAAATAAACTAGACATATCATTTCTATCAAAATTAAGTTTAGATGATGCTAGACGTTGGTTAACAAGTATAGAAGGAATTGGACCTAAAACTGCATCTGTTCTGCTTTCTTTCTCATTTAATATGCCTGCAATACCTGTAGATACTCACATTCATAGAGTATCTAAGAGACTGAATCTCATAACAAAAAAAACTAGTGCTGAAGATGCTCATTACATCCTAGAAAAATTAGTTGAAGATAAAAATAAATATTCTTTTCATGTACTTTTAATAAATCATGGAAGAAAAAAATGCTTCGCTAGAAATCCTAAATGTGACGAATGTAGCATAAATAAAATTTGCAACTATAAAAAACTATAGGACAAAACAACTTAGAACTGTTAGGATGTTCATCTAAAAACATACCAATCAAAAAAATTATGCTAAAAATAGGGATTTTAAATGTAACTGGATATGGTGGTTCTGAATTGGTAAGAATCCTACATAATCATCCTGAGGTACAACTAAAAAGTATTACAGGAAGAAGTAGTGCTGGGAAAAAAATTGGAGAAGTATTCCCTCATTTAAATGATTATCAATTAACTATAAAGACTGAAATTTCTGAAGAAGTAGATCTTGTTTTTTCAGCTCTACCTCATAAAGCTAGTGCAGAAGTTTTAGGCCCCTTGATAAAATCTGGCATAAGATGCATAGACTTTAGTGCTGATTTCAGACTTCCTATTGATTTATACGAATCTATATATCAAGTGAAACATCCTTACCCTGAATTATTGAAAAATTTCACATACGGGCTTCCTGAACTTTTCAAAGAAGAAATAAAGCAAGCTGATAATATAGCAAATCCAGGGTGTTTTCCAACAGGAGCATTAATACCTTTATCTCAATTTTTCAAAGAAGCCAATGCTAAAGGAAAATATACTGTGATCATTGATTCAAAAACAGGAATTTCAGGGGCAGGGAGATCAACAAAAATAGATTTCAATTTTTCTGAAATAAATGATAATTTCTCAGCTTATGGCTTAGAAGGACATAGGCATCAACCAGAAATTAATTATCATCTGTCACGTTATCTAAAAAATAACAGAAAAGATGAAGAAGAATCTAATGCTCCTCAAAATATAATTTTTACACCACATCTTTCACCAATGGTCAGAGGAATATTCACTACATGCTATGTAGTTTATTCTGACAATCAGAATGTTAAAATTAATAAAAAGAACACTATATTTACTAAATGGCTAAATAATTCTCCTAATGTGAAAGATGTAAGAGGAACAAATAATTGTTTGATGTATTTCGATGAACCAAATTCAACTAAAATGAGATCAAAAGAAAATGATAATGTCTATAGAATGATTTCTGTAATAGATAACCTTGTAAAAGGTGCAGCAGGTCAAGCTGTACACAATATGAACTTAATGTACGGTTTTCCTGAAAAAATGGGATTAGACAATATTGCAATCTATCCTTAATATATTTGGATATGAAAATTCGCCCCGTTGGTGTAGTGGCCTAACACGCTGCCCTTTCAAGGCAGAGATCACGAGTTCGAATCTCGTACGGGGTACCAAAATAAAAAAATGATAGTAGATGTTCATACACATATTCCGACTCATGAAAATGAAGTTCCTGATTCTGAAATAAAATTAGATACTTCTATGAAATCAGGCATTACTACTAAATTAACTAATTCAGTAAGAGATTATCTAGAATCATTTAAGAATGTTGATAAAACCTTCGTTTTTGGTATCGCTCCAAGACCTTGGAAACCAAAAGATCTAGTACTAGGAAACTCAGTTGGATGGCCTAAGAATTTTAATCATAATGATATTGCATATAAATTATCAACTTATAATCCTGAAAAAATTATTCCATTCATGTCTTTACATCCATTAGATCCTAAGATTAACGATGAATACGACAGATGCGTTGAAGATTTAGGCTGTAAAGGGATTAAATTAGGTCCTAATTATCAAGATTTTCCTCCTGATTGTGAAAATGCTTTCAAATTATATTCAAGACTTGAACATGACTCTTTACCTATAGTTTTTCATCAAGGCACTTCTCCGCTTTCACATGCACCTTTAATGTATGCTAGCCCTCAATATATTGATAAAATTGCTATGGCTTTTCCAAAATTAAAAATTATTCTTGCTCATTTAGCTCATCCATGGCAAGTTGATGCTCTGGCAGTAGTAAGAAAACATGAAAATGTTTGGGCTGATGTTTCAGCTCAATTTTATAGACCATGGTCTTTCTGGAATGGAATGAGACTTTTTTACGAATGGGGAGTAACAGAAAAGATTTTTTTTGGCTCCGATTGGCCAATCACAACACCTAATGAAACTATTGAAGGACTACTAAGTCTTGAAAAATTTGCAATTGATCATCATCTCCCCAAAATTCCAGACTCTGAAATTCAAGGAATAATTAACAGGAATGCCATTGAATTATTAAAAATGTCCTAAGATACACTTAATTGTCTTTCTTCAAAATTCTTCAATAGTTCTTTTTTTAAATTTTTATAAGCATCATCAGACAAAGTAGGATCTTTCAGAAAAATTTCTTTAGCTTGATTTCGAGCATTTTCGAGCATTTCCAAATCTGTAAGAGAAGCAAATCTAAAGCCTTCAACTCCACTTTGCCTAGTTCCAATATAATCTCCAGGACCCCTTATTCTTAAATCTTGATCTGCTAAATGAAATCCATCATTATGTTTTTCAAAAATTTTAAGTCTTTCTATTGCTTGATCAGAAACAAAATCTGAAAATGTGAAACAGTTACCCTGAATTTTCCCTCTTCCTACTCTTCCTCTAAGTTGATGTAATTGAGATAATCCAAATCTTTCAGAACTTTGAATAATTATGCTACTAGCATTAGGAATATCTATTCCTACTTCAATAACTTGAGTAGATACAAGAATATCAATATTTTTATTACTAAATTCATACATTATTTTACTTTTCTCTATCAAATCCATTTCTCCATGCAATAAACCAATTCTAAATTCAGGGAAAATTTCATCTTTTAATTTTGAAAATTCTGTTAATACAGATCTGCCTCTTACTTGTTCAGATTCATGAATTAAAGGACATACAACAAAACATTGGAAGCCTTTGACTATCTCATCTCTTATTACATCAAAAGCATACTTTTTAGATTCTTCATCTCCACACCATTTCGTTATTACAGGTTTTCTGCCTGGTGGAATCTCTAACAATGTACTAAGTTCTAAATCACCATAAAGAGTTAATGCTAAACTTCTAGGAATTGGTGTAGCTGACATAGAAAGAAGATGAGGAGTGTTTTTTGTTCTCAACAATGCATCTCTTTGATCTACTCCAAATCTATGCTGTTCATCAATAACAACTAAAGATAAGGCAGGAAAATTAATCTTTTCCTGTATCAAGGTATGAGTTCCAATAATAATATCTATTTGATGTTTTCTAATTAATGTTTGAGTTAATAATTTTGATTTAGGCTTTAAGCTACCAATAAGTAGTCCAACTTTTATTGTTATACCTTCAAATCCAGGAACTTTAATATGAATAACATTATCCAACCCTGTGTCTAGTTCTTGGTCTTCAAATTCTTTCTTTATATTTAAAAAATGCTGTTCAGCTAATATCTCTGTTGGTACCATTAATGCACCTTGGTATCCACACTTAGCTGTAGCTATAAGGGATGTTAATGCTACAATAGTTTTCCCGCTTCCAACTTCTCCCTGAAGTAGTCTACCCATAGGTTTCTTGGAATTCAAGTCATTCATTATTTCATTAATTGCTTTTAATTGATCTTTAGTCAATTGAAATTCTAATCTCGAAAAGAAAGTATCTAAAGAATTATCATTTAAAGAAATTGAATTAGCATAAGAAGATATTTCCCTCTTAGATTTTCTTCTAAGAACATTTAATTGATTCAAAAATAATTCATCAAAAGACAACCTTTTTTTAGCATTGAAAAATGTATCTATATTTCTTGGCAAATGCATATCTTTAATAGCTATTTGAAGTTCTACTAAATGAAATTTGTTTCTTATTCCTATTGGAAGAAATTCTTCAATTAGAGGAATCCCTTTATCTAAAGATTTTGCTACTGCATTTCTAATCGTTCTCTGTGCCAAATCACTGTTAGATGGATAAACAGGTAATAAGTTACCTGCATGAATTAAATTTTCTCTCTTAGGAAAACCTGAAGTGAGTAATTCATACTCTGGGTTATCCATAGTAAGTTTTTTTCCAATACTTCCTATCTTTCCACTCAATACAATCCAGTTACTTATCTTAAATTGTTTAGACAAATAAGGTTGCCCAAACCAGGTAATTTGAATATTTCCAGTACCATCACTAACAATTGCTTTAGTGGATTTTAATTTAAAATTTCCATCTGCTTTGATAGAAACAAACTGAGCTATTATTGTAGTTTCTTGATTGATAATTGAATTATTTATTTTGGAAACAGAAGAATAATCAATATGTTTTCTAGGAAAATACATTAATAAATCTTTTAGAGTACAAATATTCAATGTTTTTAATTTCCTTCTTCCAATCGAATGTATAAATTTTAAATCTGAAAGAGGAGTATTTAGAGTAAGTTGACTGGGAATTTGATTTTTAATTTGAGTATTTTTCCTTTTCAACCTACCTTGATTCTTTTTAGAGTAATTTGATATTAAATTTCTATCCTTAGAATATTTTTCTTCAACCTTATCAGCCCAACTTTTCCTCATTTCTGGAGACAATCTAAAATATGAAGAATTTTTAATAGGGGACAACTTCAAACAAGATTCTAAAGATTTTTTATGAATTCTAATAAATTCATCTAATCCACCCGTGACTGCCCTATTAGAATAAGAATTAAGTTTCTCTAAACCAAGAATACGAATTAATAGATTTATCGATTTGTTGTTATGGTCTATAGAAGATTCCATTAAAAAATAAATTTAAACGGAAAAATTATAAATTTATTCCTCTTCCTCTTCATCTTCTTCATCATCAGAAGGAGGATCGCCAATAAACATCACTCCAACTGCACCTGGACCTAGGTGAGCTCCTAATGCAGGACCAAACTGTGATCTTAAGATTTCACCATCATATTTATGATCTGCTAAAGAACTAGCTAATGCTCTTGCATCAAAACCTTGAGTTGTATGCAAAACAGCCATATTTTTAAGATTTACAAAACCTTCAGCAGCATCTCGAATCTGAGATAAAGCTCTCAACATAGTTCTTGGTTTAGCCCAAGTCTCAACTAGACCATCAACATTCGTTAAAATAGGCTTAACATTTAGAATCCCACCAAAAAGTGCAGCAGCACCATTTATTCTGCCACCTTTTTTCAGATATTCCAAAGTACTTACAGCAACGAATATTTTTCCTTTTCCTGATAACTCGTAAGCATAATTTACAGCATCTTCTGCTTTCATTCCTGCCTTGACTGACTTAGCAATTTCTAAAGCTATCAATCCAGTCCCCATACTTACACTTAAAGTATCTATAACTGAAATATTACATTTGGAATTTCCTACTTCTTTAGCTGCTTGTTCAGCAGAATTGAATGTACCACTTAATTTGGATGAGATATGAATAGAAATTATAGAATCATGTTTTTTAGCTAAATTACTATAAATATCTATAAAATCTCCAACTGCTGGTTGGGATGTGGTAGGAAACTCTTTAGAATTTTGCAATCTTTCATAAAAATCATCAGCCGATAAATCGACATTCTCTTTGAAAGATTCATCTCCAAAATTCACTATAACAGGAACTTCAGTTATATTATTCTTTTTTAAAAGATCCGCAGGTATATCTGCTGCACTATCAGTAACAATTGCTATAGACACTTCTATCTCCTTAAAATCATATTATTCTAGAATATCAATTTATTCAATTCCGATAAAGTATTCACTATCATATTGCCCAGTTTCTATTAAATCAAATTCAGCTTCGATATACTCTTCCTGTAATTGATTTAATAAATTTAAAGCTTCTTCCATAATTATATTGTTTCCGACATAAATAGTGACTAATTTTTGCCGTATATCAACGCTACTAATAATCTTCTTCAACACTTCACTCTTATCTCTAGATTTAGTAATTAAATCATTTTCTACAAACCCTATATAATCACCTTCTTCAATATTCAGGTCATTAAATTCAAGTGTCTTAGAAGCAATTTTCACTGAACAATTTTTTATATCCTCAATGGCTCTGTTCATTGATTTAATATTCATGTCATAACTTTTTCCTGATGTAAATGTCAAAACAGAAGAAATACCTTCAATAAAATTCTTTGTAGGGATTTGGGATGCATT
The DNA here is from genome assembly GCA_964434385.1 of uncultured Dehalococcoidales bacterium. Classification (GTDB taxonomy): domain Bacteria; phylum Chloroflexota; class Dehalococcoidia; order Lucifugimonadales; family Lucifugimonadaceae. Next base: position 25,964 of record CAYSUW010000004.1, read on the forward strand.
TCTTGAGGTTAATAATCGTGCCTGATTACAAATCTCTATAAGATCTTTATCGTTGGGTAGTAAAATAATATTCTTACCCTTACTTTTTTCTATAGAATTCAATATATCTTGAACACTTGGAGAAGAATCTTCTGAAACCTCTATGAATTCAATATAATCAGGAGTGATTTCAAGAAATCTTTGACGTAAAACGGGTTCTTTAGCAAACACAATTAATGCAATTTCAGCAACTTGCATTTCTTCATCTTGTATTTCTTTATCTTGCAAATGATTAAACTCTGATGTTTGCAAATTCATATTTTGAATATCTTCATGAGAGACATCACCATATTTTTTAGAATATTTTATTATTTCACTTGGATCTTCCACATGAATATGAATCTTTAATAATCCTGCTTCACCTGTAATTACAAGTGATTTACCTTTTTCATTTAAGTCAGCTTTTACATGGCCAATATTTAATGATGACCCCTCTATGACAAATGATGTACAAAAACCCCAAGATTCATCCTCTACTGATTGTAGGAATTCTTTATTAATAGGTTTTTGATGGATTACTTCTGGAATATATGAACTTTTATCTGAAGGAATAGAAAAAACAATATTTCCTTCTTCATTTCTAAATAAACAATTATATGAAGCCTCCAACATCAAAGAAAAACCATATCCTCCAGCATCTACAACTCCTGCTTTTTTCAATAATTCCATTTGATTAGGAGTATCATCAACTGTCTTTTTGGCTATTTCACTAGCAATTTTCCAAATATATTTCAAATCATCTGGATTCTTTGAAAGACTATTACCACTTGCATTAGCAGATTCTTTTAATACTGTAAGAATAGTTCCTTCTTGAGGATTAGGCATTGATTCATAAGCAAATTCAGTAGTTTTAATCAATGCCTCTACAAACTGTTTGGGACCTAACAAATCTTCATCATTTAATGCGAAAGCTAAACCTTTAAATAACTGTGCAATTAACAATCCACTATTTCCTCTAGCAGATAATAATGCCCATTTCGACAATAACTTAACCATTGAAGGTAAATCTAAACTTTTTGTATCCTCAGATATATACTCTAGAATCCCTTTGATAGTGAAGAACATGTTTGTTCCTGTATCACCATCTGGAACAGGAAAAACATTAAGAGAATTAATACTTTCTCGATGTTCTTCTAGAGTTTCACAAAACACTTCTACTAAATTAATTAATTCATTAGGCTCTAAGCCAATCTTAGTACTCATAATTTTTTTAATGATATATTAAAAATCACTAATAGATTCGATTATTTCTGAAATACATTCTGAAATACTCTTATGTTCATGCCAAAATATTGAAGAACCTGAAATTAGAACGTCTGCTCCTGCTTTAACTGCTATATTAGCAGTTTCTTTGGAAATTCCTCCATCAACTCCTATCTGAAAATTTTTCTCAGAATTCAAAAAATCCTGATTGTTTTTCACAAAATTCTTTACTTTTTCTATAACATCATATTGAAAGGATCTTCCAGATGCTCCAGGAATGACAGTCATAAAAAGAATTCTATCTAAATGTTCAATAAGATGAGTAATTTTTTCCCAACTAGTTTCAGGGTTTAATGCTATTGCCGGAGACATTCCTAAACTCTTAATCTTATTAATCACATTTATAGGATCATCATCACTTTCTAAATGAAATGTGATTATATCAGCACCTATTTTTGAAAAATCCTCAATAAATAACATGGGAGTTTTTACCATTAAATGTATGTCTATATTACATTTAATTTTTTCTTTTATTGAATCAAGGATTATAGGTCCAGCTGATAAATTGGGCACAAAATTACCATCCATCACATCGAAATGAATTTCATTACAATCAGATTCCATCAATTCATCTAACTGATCTCCTATTTTAAGGAAATCACCAGAAATGATAGATGCAGAAAGAATCAATTTTTTACACATACAAAATTAGAAACTCTTCTTTTTATTCAATAAAATTTTTGCCTCTTTAATAGATCTAGAAACACTAGAGAAAGAAGTTCCTCCTATACTATTTCTAGAATTCACTACATCTTCTATTGTCATATCTAAGACATCATTTTCAAACAATTCGCTTATTTTCTTAAAATCTTCCAATTTCAAATCATTGAAAGATTTTTTTGTGGACATTAAATTCTTCAATTCAAGAGACACTTTCGCGTATGCTTCTCTGAAAGGCATTCCTTTTTTAACCAAATAATCTGCCAAATCTGTAGCTATCATAAAACTTTCATTAGTTACTTGCTTTATTCTGGAATCATGAAATGTCAATGATTTAAGTATCCCTGTCATGACTTGAAGAGAATCTCTTAATGTATCGAAGGAATCAAATAATGGTTCTTTGTCTTCTTGTAAATCTCTATTGTAAGATAATGGAAGAGCTTTGAGAGTTGTAGCAATTGATACTAGTGAACCTATAACCCTACCTGATTTACCTCTAATTAATTCAGCAAAATCAGGATTTCTCTTCTGCGGCATCATGCTAGAACCCGTAGTAAATTCATCTCCAATACTTACAAATGAAAATTCAGAAGAAGACCATAATATCAATTCTTCAGATAGTTTAGAAAGATGAAGCATACAAGCCATAGAAGCATAAACAAAATCTAGGATAAAATCACGATCAGAAACTGCATCTAAACTGTTTTGACTAATTTTAGAAAACCCCAGCTTTTTCGCAAGAAATTGCCTATCAATTTCAAAAGAATTTCCAGCTAAAGCTCCACTACCTAAAATCAGAACATCAGATGATAAATAAGCTCTTTGAAATCTCTCATAATCTCTTTCAAGCATATGAAAATACGCCAAAAAATGATGCCCTAAAGTTACAGGTTGAGCCCTTTGCAAATGAGTATATCCAGGAATAATAATAGAAAAGTTAGCCTGTGAAATATCTATTAAAGAAACCTGTAAATTAAAAATTAATTCTCTGATTTCCTGGATTGCATCTTTCACATACATTCTTGTATCAGTAGCAATTTGCTCATTCCTAGATCTTCCAGTATGTAATTTCCCTGATAATGAACCTACTATCTCATTTAATCTAGATTCTATATTCATATGAATATCTTCATATTGATCTTTCCAAACAAATTCTCCTAACTCAATTTCTTCCTTAATAATATTCAAACCATCAATTAAAATTTTCCTTTCTTCTTCATTGAGAATATCTAATTTTTCAAGCATCAAAGCATGAACTTGAGAGCATAAAATGTCTTGTTTATATAATCTCTGATCAAAATGTATGGATTTAGTAAAATTTGAATTCACAGATGTCCCACGTATTATAGAAACTAAATCTTTGTTTTTTTTATCCATCTTAAAGTTTTAATATTAAATTTTCTTTTCAGGTGGTTGTCTATGCCTTTGCAATTGATTTGGAAGACTAAAAATATCAATGAATCCCGTAGCAGACTGATGATCAAATTTATCTTCTTCAGAGTAAGTAGCTAAATCATAATCGTATAAAGAATATTTTGATCTCAAACCATTCACAGATGCATTACCTTTAAATAGTCTAACTCTCACATCGCCAGATACATATTTCATGGAACTGTTAACAAATGCATCAAGATTTTCTCTCAGACCTGAAAACCATCTACCCTCATATACTAAATCAGCATACTGTTGGCTTAAATACGATTTAATCCTCAATTGATCTTTAGTCAAAATTGATTTCTCTAATGCTCTTAAAGAAGTATTCAAAACTGTGGCTCCAGGGGTCTCATAAACTTCTCTAGATTTTATGCCTACTAATCTGTTTTCTATATGGTCTATCCTTCCTATCCCATGCTCACCAGCAATTTCATTAAGGTTCTTAACCATAGCTACTCCACTTAAGGATTCTCCGTTTAATAAAACTGGAATCCCAGAATTAAAAGTTATTATCACATCCATAGGTTCTTCAGGAGCTTGATCAGGAGATTTAGTGATTATATATGCATCTTCAGGAGGTTGATTCCATGGATTTTCTAAGTCTTCACCTTCTATTGCTACACCCCATAAATTACGGTCAATAGAATATATTTTTTCTCCAACTCCTGGTAACTGGATACCTAATCTATCAGCATATTTTTTTTCTTCATCTCTAGTCATTTTCCCTTCGCGTGCAGGAGCTATAATCATTAAAGGATTTCCAAAAGAAAGAGTTTTAATAGATGTATCTAACCTTACTTGATCATTACCTTTTCCTGTACAGCCATGAGCTACTGCTACTGCACCAATTTTTTCTGCTTCTTCAACTAATTTTTTAGCTATAAGAGGTCTTCCTAAAGCTGTAGCCAAAAGATATTGATTTTCATAAATCGCTCCTGCTTTAAGTGCAGGAAATACATAATCATTTATGAATTCTTCACTAACATCCGATTGTATACAATTTATCGCACCAGCACTTTTTGCCCTATCAATAAGTTCTTGTGAAATCCCTCCATTTCCTAAGCCCACAGTAAGTGTAATCACGTCAAATCCATAATTCTTTTTAATCCAATCTATGGAAATCGTAGAGTCCAAACCTCCACTATAAGCTAAAATTGCCGTATTTTTTTTATCAGTCATCTCTACACAAATTTAATTAAATTTTTTCTTCTTCTAATGCTTCTTCTAGTATTTTAACAGCCTGGTTCATTTCTCCTTCTGACACATTCAAAGGTGGGAAAAACCTAATCACATTAGGTCTAACAGCATTTAACAATAATCCTTTAGATAAACATCTTTCAATAACAGCTTGAGATTTATTTTTCTTTAATTCAAGGCCAAGCAATAATCCAAATCCTCTTACTGATTCAATATCATGTCTTTCTTTAATAACGTCTAACATTGAATGCAAATATTTTCCACTTTTTGCCGCTTCAGCAGGCAAATCAGTTTCAATAATATACTTTGCTGAAGCCCAACCAGCTGCGGTAGTTAATGCATTCCCACCAAAAGTCGATCCATGATCTCCCGGTGATAAAACAGAAAATCTTTCCTTACATAAGAAAGCTCCTAAAGGCACACCAGCACCCAAAGCTTTTCCTAAAACCATAACATCAGGGTCTAATCCAAATTTTTGATAACCAAATAAAGTGCCTAATCTTCCCATACCTGTTTGCACCTCATCAACCATGAACAAAATATTGTTCTGTTGGCACCATTTTTGCACTTTCAGTAAGTAGTTTTGATCAGGAACATTTACACCACCCTCTCCTTGAACTACCTCTAGTAGAACTGCACATGTTTTTTCAGTTGCATTTTCTACTAACTGTTCAAAATTATTATAATCAACATTTATGAATCCAGGCATCAATGGTTCCCATTCTTCCTGATAATGTTTTTGTCCTGTGGCTGCCATCATTGCCATAGTTCTACCATGAAATGAATTATTAGCAGTTATAATTTCATAAGCACCATCTAATGTTTCTCTTCCCCATTTTCTTGCTAACTTACATGCACCTTCGTTAGCCTCGGCTCCACTATTAGCAAAGAAGACTCTATCATAGCAAGAATTATCAGCTAATATTTTTGCGAGACCAAGCTGAGGAATAGTATAGTAAAGATTTGTCATTTGCATGATTTTTTTTGACTGCTCATGAATTGCTTCTGTCACTACAGGGTGAGAATGACCCAAATTCAAAACTGCCCACCCTGATGTGAAATCAAGATATTTATTTGAATTAGAATCCCATACCAAAGTACCTTTCCCCATTACTAAAACTACAGGCAATCTATTTACAACCTGCATGTAATATTGAGACTCAATTTTTTGCCAAGTTTTCAAGTGATCTATATTTTCCACCATATTTAAATTATCCTAGTTCCAATTTTTTTATTAGCAACACAATCTAACAATGCTCCATTTATTCTTCCATCTATTATATGAGTTGAAGTGACATTTGAAAGTGAATTTATACAAGCTTGAAGTTTTGGAATCATACCCCCTTTAGCAATTCCAGTATTTATTATGTCATTAGCTTGAGAAGTTGTCATATGAGGTATAACTCTACCATTAAAATCTAGTACTCCTTCAACATCACTCTGAAAAATTAGCTTATCAGCATTTAAACTTTTTGCTAAATAACCTGCAGCAGTATCAGCATTAACATTTAAAATACCATCTTTCTCAATATCATTAAAATTTAAATTAAATGCTATGGGAGATATAACTGGAATAGAGACGTCTAAAATAGATAATAAAGAGACAACATTACATTCAATTATTTCACCTACTAGCCCTAAATTCTTATCTTTAATTTTTGCTCCAAATAATCCATCAGAAACACCAGAAAAACCTACAGCACTAGCTCCATTAATGTTTAATTCATTAACGATTTTTGTATTAATTAATCCAGCAAGTACTCCTATAGCAACTTCCATTGTTTCTAAATCTGTTCTTCTTAGTCCGTTAATAAATTCAGGCCTAATACCTAACTTAGAAGCCCATTCAGAGATTTGCTTTCCTCCTCCATGAACTATCACTACTCTATGCCCAGATTTCTTCAAATCCATTACATCAAATAAAGTACTATCACCAACCCCTAAAGTACTTCCTCCAATTTTTACAACTATTACATCATTTTTTAGATTTTCTCTTAAAGTAGTTTTAGAAGTCATCAGATTAAATAAGGTAGATCATTTATTTTATTTAAATAATGAGCACAATAATAAGATATTATGTTCTGTAGGCTGAATTAAAGACAACATATTCTTCAGTTAAATCACTACCCCAAGCACATCCTTCTCCTTTTCCTAAACCAATATCAATTGAAATATTTACCTCAGTTTTGGTAAGCGCTGCAACCACAGATATCGGATCAAAAGGAATTGATTTACCATCTTCAACTATTTGAATATCATTAATAAAAATTTTTATTTTTTCTTCATTTATTTTACATTCTGAATTGCCTATAGCCATCATTATCCTTCCCCAATTTGGATCTCTCCCATAAACTGCAGTTTTAACAAGATTGGAAGAAACAACTTCTTTTGCAATTAATCTTGCTTCAGAATCATTGGTAGCACCATTTACATTAACTGTAATTAAATGCTGGGCTCCTTCAGCATCTATAGCAATTTTCTTAGATAAATCATTTGCAACCATCTGAAGTGCTTCAAGAAATTCTTCATGGATTGGAGAACTTTCATCAATATTTTCGCCAGATTCTCCATTGGCAATAAAAATCACTGAATCATTAGTACTTGTATCCCCATCAACATCAATTTGGTTAAAAGTTTTTTCGACTACATCAATTAATATTTTCTTTAAATATGATGATTCAGCTTTTGCGTCTGTAGTAATAAATGCAAGCATAGTGGCCATATTAGGGTGAATCATCCCAGACCCTTTTGCTACTCCAGAAATTCTAACTTTTTTTCCATTATTTTCTATTTCCACAGATATTTCTTTTATTGTAGTATCAGTAGTGATAATAGATTTTGCAAAATCTGTTCCACCTGAATCTTCAACATTTATATTAGTTAAATTTTCTCTAATTAATCCCATTGGAAGTTCTACTCCAATCACTCCTGTACTACATAAAACAAAATCAAGATCAGTATTCATATGATTTTTTGTTAGTTCTACTAATTCTTTTGCATCATTCATTCCCTGAGTTCCTACACAACAGTTAGCAGATCCACTATTCACAACTATACCTTGAACAATATCAGGAAGAGACTTGCTAAATGTTACAGATGGAGAAACGATTTTATTTTTTGTGAAAACTCCTGCCCAATTAGATGGGGAATCAGAACAAATTATTCCTAAGTCATATTTATCCTGGCCAGGACTTTTGAGTCCAGCATAAGTTGCACCAGCTTTAAATCCTTTTGGACTCGTAATTGATCCATTACTAATAATATTAATCATAAATCTCCCCATATAGTTTATTGAATCCTAACTTAGCAAGAAAAAAATATCTAGAATTTAAAATTCCACTCAATGTTATTACTTATAGAGTATTATAATGTTAACTGTTTTAATATTTCATCCTAATTGGGGGTAGTTTGAAAAAAGATAAATCTATATTAATTACAGGAGGTGCTGGATTTTTAGGTTCCCATATAGTTGATTTATTTGTAATGAAAAATTTCAAAGTTACTGCAATTGATAATCTTTCATCTACTACAAATTCTGCCTATGTAAACCCAGAAGCAGAATTTATCGAGATGGATATAAATGATAAAAATTTAAAGAAAATCATCCAAAGCCTAAACCCTAAAATCATCCTACATGCAGCTAGTCAGATAAGTGTTTCAAACTCTTCTAAGTACCCTACGAAAGATGCAAAAAACAATATAATTGGTTCCCTAAATATTCTTGAATCGATTACTGATTATCAGAAGTGTTATTTCATTTTTATTTCTAGTGGCGGTGCAATTTATGGAGAAAATTTAGAATCTCCCGTAAAAGAAACTCAATTATGTTACCCCAAGTCACCGTATGGCTTATCAAAATTAACTGTTGAAAATTACACTAAATATTTTTCAGAATCTAGAAATCTCAACCATTTAATTGTTAGACCTGCTAATATCTTTGGACCTAGACAAAATCCAAATGGAGAATCTGGAGTAGTCTCTATATTCGCAAATTCAATGTTAAGAAATCAAAAAGTTTCTATTTTTGGAGATGGACATGATTATCGAGACTATGTTTATGTGAATGATGTAGTAAGTTTTGTTGATCAAGCTATTGAAAAAAAAATTTCAGGAGTTTTTAATGTTGGAACAGGATTATCTGTAACTACAAATAAAATCTTTTCTGATTTAGCCAAGATATTAGATTACAAGAAAAATCCAGATTATTTACCTAACAGGCCTGGAGACATAAAAGGAATTAGATTAGATACAACAAAAGCATTAAAAGAAATTAACTGGAAACCTAAAATTAATTTCACTCAAGGACTTGAAGAGACAATATCTTTTTTAAAATCTGATATTCTAAATTAAAATAAAGATTTAACTCATTACTACAACCCTTCAATAGCCCATATTAAGATAGAAAATGGAAAAATATCTAGTCTGGATAATAAAATTATCAATATCTGGATTACTAATTACTCCTTTATTAGTATCACCTCAAACAATATTTCCTTTTGTAGTAGGAAAAGCTTTGTGGTTTAGAAGTTTGGTTATCATTGCCACTACAGCTTTCTTGGTTTTGAAAATTAAATATAAAAAAGATAAAGCCCATATATCTCCAATAATAATAATATTAATAGGTTTTCTAATTGTTAATCTAATTGCTAGTTTAATTGGAAATAGTTTCACAAGAAGCTTTTGGGGCACTTGGCAAAGGATGGAGGGAATAATAACAATTCTCTATCTGATTTTAATGATTTTTGTGACTTCGAATATATTCAACTCCTTAGAAGAATGGAAAAAGATATTCCAATTTAATCTAATTATTGGTTTTTTTGTTACCTTCATTTCATTATGTCAATTTGTAGGTTTACCTTTTAGATTTCTTGAATTTCTTCCTCTAACAATATTATATATGCCATTAGGTGAGAACTATTCAGCATTGTCAAATACAATTATCGATGCAAGGATTAACGGTACTTTCTCAAATCCCAATTTTCTTAGTCAATACTTGTCTTTTATCGTTTTCATAGGATTAGGGTTATTGTTTGAAAAATCAATTCTTATTAAAAGAGAACTCATAAATTCTAATGTTTTTTCTAGCAAATTGAAAAAAGAATTTCTAATGTTTTTCTTAATTTTCTTTGGAATTATTTGCTCCATGCTCACTATTATCTTGACAGGCTCTCGAGGAGCTTTACTAGGATTGTTTATAGCTTTTCTAATTACTATTCCTTTGATTATGTTAAAAATTAACAAAAAATATATCAGATATGCTTTTCTGACAATTTTCTTTTCTTCTTTATTCTTTATTATTTCATTTCTTTTCTATTTAACTCTTGCAATTGACTGGTCAAAAGACAAATATAGAAATGAAGTTCTTGAAGCAAATCTTCCAAAAACTATACTTGATAGAATCACAATTAATAAAATTGAACCATCCTTCTTTGATAATAATAAATTCCAAATATATGGAGGATTTGCTCATGATTTAATTTTGATAAGAGAAGAAGCTATTAAATCGAGTGTTCCACTTAAATATTCTAAAATTTCAGATACTGCTGAAATTAATGATAGAAAATATCTGCCTATAATAAAAAATATTATAGATAACTTAATGATTGAAGTAGATAAAACAGAAGAAGAAAATTTATTTTGCAATGAACAATTATTAGTTTTAAACGAATTAATTAGATGGTATTACCCTGAAGAATTTTTTAACCCTTCTTATAAATTACCTAGCGGTAGGGAAATTAAAGATCAGACTGGTGTTTTAGGGGGGAGTGATTATGGTTATTGCTCTCCAATTTATACCACTTTACATAATATTCACCCTTCGATAACTTACATAATTAACGAAGGAATTGCTTTAAGACATAGAAAAATCACTTACAGAATGGCATGGGATGCATTTCAAGACAAACCTCTTTTAGGATACGGAACTGAAAGTTTTTCATATATTTTCTATAAATATCTTAAGGGCACAGATTTTGATGGCTATACCGTGGGTAAATGGGACAGAACTCATAGTAGACCATTAGACGTATTAACTTCTTCAGGTATTCTAGGATTATTAATGTGGATATTTATCGGAATTTGGATTTTTTCTACAATCATTAAAAACATTATTCAAAAAAAAGATGCATCTCTTTATATTTTCATTACAGGGGCATTAACAACATTCTTTGTTGGAAATCTTCTATTATTTCCTCAAATTTCCACATATATTCAATCTTCGTTACTAATATCTTTCCTAGCTAGATCCAGAATTGGATTCATTCAGCAAGCTGAAAAACATCAAAAAAAATCTGAAGATAAAATTCCAGGAAACAAGTTACCTCAAAACATAGGAATTATTGGAATTATAATCTTATTTCTCATTTCATTTTATTCTTTAATCTTAATTCCTTTTTCTGCATCAAAAAATCAACTTCCTACAGAAAAAAACACAGACTTAGAAATTTTTAGTGCTAAATTATCTTCTTTTCCTCAAATGGCTACCATAGGAAGGAAAAATTTAACGTATTCAATATTATTTGACTGGAATTTAATAATAAATTCTCACCCTGAAAAAGAAAAAATAATATCAAAGATAATTTCTGTAATTGAAAAAGATCTGGAAGATAGCCTAAAAAAAGAACCACATAATTTTGAATTAAATTTAGTTATGTGGAATTACTATGTAAAGATTCATCAGTATAATCAATCATACAAAACAAAAATTAAAGAAAAAGCTAAAAAATTAGTAGAGTTATCCCCAACAAATCTAGTTGCTCAAGAAACTATGATAAAAACTGCTTTAATCAATAAAGATTTAAATGAAGCTAAAAAATGGGTTAAAAAATGGAAAGAAGATCATCCTGATTTAACTATTTTTGAAACAAAATATTGGGACGAATCTATAAAAAATCTTGAAGAAGAACTAAATTAATTTTCAGGCTGATCCCATCTAGCAGATAAGCTGTTAATTACTGAGATGAAAATTATACGCAAATCAAATAACAAGCTCATTTTATTTGAGTATTCTAAATCGAATTTTAGTTTCTCTTTGGGGCTTAGATCATAAGAACCTTTTATTTGTGCTAACCCTGAAAGGCCTGGGATCACTTTTAATCTCTTGTCAAAATCAGGAATCTCACGAGCAAATTTCTCATGTAACTCTGGTCTTTCTGCTCTAGGACCCACAAAACTCATGTCACCTTTAACAATATTGATTATTTGAGGAATTTCATCTAGAGCTGTTCTTCTTAGCAATTGTCCAATTCTCGTGATTCTTGGATCATTTTTAGTAGACCATACTGCACCAGTCATTTTCTCAGCATCTGGAACCATAGTTCTAAATTTGATTACCTTAAAAATTTTCTTATCCTTTCCAATTCTATCTTGAGAATAAAATATTGGCCCTCTATCTTCTAACCAAATCAATAAAGGAATAACAAATATAACAATCATCCAGAAAGGCCATAACAAAGGAAAAACAAATCCACCTATTATCATTGAAATATCAAGGACTCTTTTTAACTTATATCTCTTAGATTTCAAAGTTTATTCCAACCTCCTTTAGCCCATCGTAAAAGCCCAAATAAAAATCCTAACCCCCAAGAAATATGCATTGAAAGGACAATTATTGGAATAAGAAAAATATTACTTATTCTAGGAGAATTCTTCCAAATACTCATTATCAAAATAAGCCACAGAAATCCTACTATACCGATTATCCAATTCAAAATTTGATGATAAGGCAGAATTGAATAACCAATACCTAAAGAAACTAAAAATAATACAAATAATACTGGTGCTAGTTGCCTTTTTTTCAAAGAGTAAGGATGTACGGATAATGTTTTTGTTTTCCATAAACCATATCTAAAAAACTGTTTTATTAATCCAAATAATGAATTGCGCACAAAGTAATCAACAACTAGTTCAGTATTTACAACTACACCTGGATCATATGACTTTTTAAATCTTATGTTCAATTCATAATCTTCGTTGATTTGGAATTCCTGATTATAAACTAAATATTCACCATCTGGTCCAATAAATAAATCAATTTCTCCATCTACATTTTTCATCCAGCCGCCAAGGTAAGCTGTGTCAGATTCTATCAGTTTATCCTCGTTCTCAAACTGTTTTTGCCTGTATTTAACTCCCCCCATTGCATATTTTGAATTCATAACAGTAGCTACTGCTTTAGTAAAAGTGTCGGTGCCAACAGCGTTTTGAATAGAGCCCACATTAAGAACACCTACACCTTCAATACCACCACTTTCCTTTCTAATAGTTTGCCTTAAATCCCTTATGTAATTTTGAGGAAAAATACAGTGAGCATCTGCCCTTATAATTATCCCTGCCCAGTCATTTGGTTCCTCTCCTTCATTATGAAAAAAGGGGTGAGTATCTACTGATGAACTGTTTTTTATTCCAATATTCATTGCGTATGACTGATAGAGATTCGGATTATCTAATATCTTCAGATTAAGATGAGCAAATTTTTCCTTAACAATTTCTAATGTTCTATCTGTGCTTCTCCCATCAACAATCAAGAATTCAGTGGTTGAAATCACCCAATCATCAATAAGTGAATTTATACATGCCTCTATATAATTCTCTTCATTTCTAGTAGGAATAATTACTGTTTGAGAAATATTTTTACTCATTTCAATACCATAATCTTCCATAATTATTTTTAAGATATTTCAAGGAATTTGAATCAAAAGGTTTTCTGTCAATAGAGCTTAATTTTCTAAAACCATCGAAAAGAGCGATGGAAAATTTTATCAATTGAAATTTTAATAATGATTTCAAAAAATAGAATGAACACCAAATAAGCAAGTGAATGATCAAATAAAATACAGGTAAATGTTTGTAGGAGATCCATATTCTATTTCTAATGCTATAGTAGGCCTCATCCTTTAATATATTTTTCTTATCAACAACTGACTTTTCAGGTTCATGTACAATCTCAACTTCAGGAAAATAAATCATCTTTCTACCTTCTTTGATAATTGAAGAACTTAAATCTAATTCCTCAAGACCATAAAAAAGTTCCTTATCGTAACCACCAATTTTTTGAAAAACATCTCTGGATATAACATGTCCTGCTCCCACATAATAAGAAACTCCCCTTTCTGAATTATGAATATCTTTGTTCAATAGTCTTGTAAGACGATTAAAAGGAATTTGCAGTCCTTCTTTCTGCTGTCGCAGTTTAATTTTTAATGCCATAGCAGCAAGTTTTTCAGATGAAGAAAATTTATTCACTATTTTTTCTAAAGAATTTGAATCAGTAAAATAAGCATCATCATCTAAAAAAACCATTAGAGATCCAGAAGAATTTTCTACAAGTTTATTTCTTGCCCCAGCTACACCAGAAGGCATGTCTGACCTTATCCATTTAATCTTAAAATCAGAAAATTTGCCCCCTAGTTTTTGCTGAATATTTATTTCAGATGCATCATCTAATACCACAATCCTAGGATTTACAGACTGATTTACAGAACTTCTAATAGCTCTTTCAATTTGTTTTACTCTGTCCTTAGTGGCTATAAGAACATTAATATCATTACTGTTATACATTTTCTTCAAAATAATTAGAGAATTTTGTTAAATATTCTTTAGCTGAGGTTTCAAGAGCAAATCTTTCTATATTATTAAACCCTAATTCTGAATGACTTAAAGCCATTTTAGGATTTTGCAAATATTTTTCTATAGAATTTTTCATTTCATTAACATCATTGTTCTTAGTTATTATTCCTGCTTTTCCATTCATCAAAATTTCACTCAAACCACCTTCCTCACAAGCTGAAATAATTGGAGTTTTTAATGCTTGGGCTTCTATAGCTACTCTAGGCAACCCTTCCCACAATGAAGGAATCACTAAGAATTCTGCATTTTCAAGATATCCCAAAGGATCTTCTAAATTACCTAAAAACAACACTTCTGAATTTATTTTCATCTTGTTAACAATTTTTTTCAATTTACTCTTTTCTTCCCCATTACCAATAATAATTAATTTCAGCTCATTAGCATTATCAATCAAACTAAATGCTTTAATAAGCAGAGAGAAATTTTTCTGCTTTGTAAGACGACCTAACCCTAGGATATATTTAAAGTTAGGTGTTACAAATTCTGATTTAGATTTAATCTCATTTTGAGTTTCAAAGTGGGGATTATAAATATAATTTACATTCTTAGAAACACCAGTCATTTTGATTACTTTTTTCATTAATCCTTCTGATTCAGCTACTACATCTTTAGAATGATTAAAAATTTTTCTCCACATTATCCTTCTAAAGATATTATCTCTTGGAAATCCCTGAAGACTTATAACAAGGTGAATATTTTTTGATTTTCCAGAAAATTTCAAAGCTAACCATGCTATTGTAGGCATCATAGAAACAAACAGTATTTCTGTTTGATTGGATTTCAAAAAAGATCTTAAAGAAAAAAATGTACTAATAGCAATTAATAATGATGTTAATCTAAAAATAAGAAAACCCTCTGTAGGCATCCTCTTAAAATTAGTAGACAAGTAGGTTTTTTTCATGTTTTCATTTAATTTGAAACCTTCCCATTCTTTATGAACACTTAAAAGATTTACATCATAACCGTTCTGAGAAAACTCCTTTGCCAAACCAAAAGTAGCCCTTTTAACTCCTACTGGATTAAGGAAAGGAGAAAAAATAGTGATATTTTTATTCAATTTTTCTTTCATAATTAAGTTTTTTTTGTAGAGATTTCTGATTTTTCCAACATTTCTGTGGCTCTTTCAATCCAAGAGTACTTAAGAGATAAATTTTTTGCGTTTTCTTCTAATAAAGTTCTCAAATTATTGTCTTTTAAAACAATATCTATCGCTTTAGCCAACTCTTGGGGATCGTCAGGTTTTACTAAATATGCTGTCTCATGATGAATTAAAACTTCTCTAATAGATGGAATATCTGATGCAATAATTGCTTTGCCTGCACCTAAATATTCAAATAACTTCATAGCAGATGTATATAAAGATGATTTTATAGTTTTTGCAGTAGAGGGAATAATCAACAGATTTGACATAAGAAGATATTTAGGAATAAATTTGGGATTTTTAAATCCCCAAAAATCAACATTATCAAGATTAAATTTTCTCCATTTTCTCCTATAAGATTCTATTTCTGATGGATAACCTCCTATAATCGTAAATTTAATATCTGGTAACAGAGCAGAAGCTTGAAGTAATGTATCTATGCCTTTATCAGGCAACAATGAACCACAATAAGTTACTCCTAGTGTTTCATCGTTTTTATTAAAATTAATTTTAAAATTCTCTAAATCAAGTCCATCATGCAAAACATTAATTTTCTTAAACGGTAAAAGTAATGCTTTCTCCAGATCTCTTGCTAGGTTCTCTGTAACAGCAAAAAGCGAAGAATCTGATTCTATAGCTGATTTAAAAACTTTTAAAGATATTTTAGGAGGCAAATCATGAAATTCAAGAATCGTTTTCATTCCAAATTTTTGAAAAAACCAATAAGAAAATGGAGTATTATCCCTCATTACGCAAAAATTGGGTTTTTTAATCTTCGCAATTATCAAAGAAAGAACTCCCCACAAAATAGAATTTATAAATGAAAAAGTTCTAAATAAAAAACCAGGTAAAAATCGTCTTAAGAGATAGCTGTCAAAAAATAAAATACGAGATATAGAAACTTGATATTTTAAATTATAATAATCACTTACATTATATCTATGTTCTTTGTTTGACTGATACCTCCAGGGATGAATAACATTGACATCAAAACCCAGCTTTGAAAATGCTTCACACATTCGAATAATCTGAATACCATGAGCTTTTTCTGTCGGTAATCTTGCATTTGTGATGTAAACTACTTTCAATATAACAACTCAATCAACTAAAATATATTTATAAACTCTTATTCTAAATATATAGTTACATTATGCCTAGAGAGATAAATTTAGATAACCAAATAATAAATGACAATTCAAATTGTTTTGTAATTGCTGAAATAGGTAATAATCATCAAGGTGAATTAGAAAATGCCAAGAAATTAATCACTTTGGCAAAACAAAGTGGGGTATCTGCTGTTAAATTTCAAAAGAGAGATAATGTAAATCTTTTTACTGAAGAAATGTTCAACTCTCCATACACAGGGCCACAAAGTTTTGGTCCTACTTATGGAGAACACAGAATGAAACTCGAATTAAGTGAAAATGATTTTAAAGAATTGATTCAATACTCAAAAAAAGAAAAGATAACTTTCTTTGCAACACCTTTCGATATTAAGAGCGCAGAATTTCTTCATAAACTAGGAACTCCAGCTTTTAAAATTGCCTCATTAGATCTGAATAATCTTAGTCTACTTAAAACTGTAGCTGAATTTAATCTTCCTACAATTATTAGTACTGGAGCTACTACGCTAGATCAAGTTAAAAGAACTTATGACGTTGTTTCAGGTATAAACAATCAAATTGCTATTATGCAATGTACTTCAGAATATCCAGCGAAATCTATTCACATTAATTTGAATGTTATAAAAAAATACAGACAAGAGTTTCCAAATGCAATTATAGGTTACTCAGGACATGATTTTGGAACTTCTATACCTATAGCAGCTTTCTCAATGGGTGCTAGGATAATAGAAAAACATTTTACAAATGATAAAACCTTAAAAGGTACAGACCATCAATTTTCTTTGACACCAAACGAAATGGCCTCTCTAATAAAAGAGTTACATGAAGTAAAATTATCTTTAGGAGATGGAGAAAAAATTATTTATCCTGAAGAACAATTATCAAAATTCAAAATGGGGAAAAAACTTGTGGCTTCTAAAAAATTAAATATGGGGCATATCATTCAAGAAAATGATATATCAATTAAATCTCCTGGTGATGGAATCTCCCCATTTGAAATAGACACTATATTAGGGAAAACAATAAAAAAAAGTTTAAACAAAGATTCTTCTTTCACTATTGAGCACCTGGAGTAAAATGTCTCTAAAGTCAAAACAATTAGATCAAGAAACATCACTAATTTTCAATAAAATTAAATTTATAGCTTTTGATTTTGATGGGGTGTTCACCGACAACAATGTATATGTTGCTCAAGACGGGAAAGAAATGGTTAAATGCTCAAAATACGATGGGATTGGATTAAAGAACCTAGAAACTAAAGGAATAGGGAAAATTGTTATATCTTCTGAAAAAAACCCTTTGGTAAGAGCTAGATGTAAGAAAATAGGTATTGAATGTTATGATTCAGTGCAAAATAAATTTTCAGTGCTTCAAGAATTAATTAAAAATCAAAATTTAAATTTTTCTCAAGTAGCATTTATGGGGAATGACATTAATGACTTAGAATGCCTTTCAGAAGTAGGGCTTCCAATTGTTGTAAAAGATTGCCATCCCAAATTACTTAAATTAGCTAGATATGTCACTAAAACTTTAGGGGGTTATGGTGCTGTAAGAGAAGTGTGTGACCATCTAACAAGTCAATTAGGTTAATCATGAAAAAAGATTACTTTGAAATAGAAAATGATGTGATAATCATTACAGGAGGAAGTGGCAAATTAGGTTCCATATATTCTAATTATTTAGCATATAGAGGAGCAAATATTTTTAGTTTTGATATTAAAGGAAATCCAAATTCACATGGTGAATTTGGAAAAGATATTAAAAATCCTAAAATAGAATATCTAGAAGTAGATATCACCCAAAAATCATCTGTAGAGTCTGGATTAGATAGAATTATTAATCAAGGATTTCAACCTACTGGACTAATAAATAACGCTGCTCTAGATTCATCTCCTAATATTAATAGCCAAGACACAGGACCACTAGAAACATTGCCTATAGAGTCCTGGGAAGAAGTTTTAGATGTCAATTTAAAAGGAACATTTATTGTATCTCAAATAATAGGTTCTCATATGGCAAAAAATCAGAAAGGAACAATAATAAATATTAATTCTCATTATGGCCTAGTTTCTCCTGATCAAAGAATCTATGATTACACTAAAGAATCAGGTATGAAATTCAATAAACCAATTGCTTATTCGGTTTCTAAATCAGGGATAATAAACCTCACTAGATATTTAGCAACATATTGGGCAGAAAAAAATATCAGAGTGAACACATTAACTTTAGGAGGGGTATATTCCGAACAAGATCCTAGATTCGTTGAAGAATACTCAAAAAGGGTTCCTCTAGGAAGAATGGCAAAAGGAGAAGAATATTGTGGTCCTATACTATTTTTAATTAGTGATGCTTCGTCTTATATGACTGGATCTAATCTAATTATTGATGGAGGTTGGACAGCCTGGTAATGGGGAAATATGTCTAAAGAAAGTAATAATATTATAGCTCTAATTCCAGCTAGATCTGGATCCAAAAGAATTAAAAATAAAAATATTAAACTATTGAATGGGCATCCTTTAATAGCTTATTCTATTCAATCTGCTATAAAGAGTGAGGTTTTTGATGATGTGATAGTTTCGACAGATTCTGAAGAAATAAAAAGAATTTCAGAATATTATGGAGCTTCTGTCCCGTTCTTAAGACCTTCTCGTTATGCAACAGATACATCTCCAGACATAGAGTTTGTTAAGCATGCATTAGATGAATTGTCTAAATCGAATCAAACCTATTCTCAATTTAGTATATTAAGGCCTACAAGCCCTTTCAGGAAACCAGACACTATAAAACGAGCTTTTAAATTATTCTTAAATTCGAAATCAGATTCATTGAGAGCTGTTGAAAAATGTTTGCAGCATCCTTGTAAAATGTGGACTCTAGAAAATGGTTTTATCAAACCGTTTGTAAATCTTAAGATTTCTGGCCCACATAATCAGCCATTACACAGTTCTCAATATCCTTCTTTACCTGAAGTATTTATACAAAATGCTAGCTTAGAGATGGCAAACTCTTATGTAGTTTTTGAACAAAACAATATATCTGGTTCCAAAATCATTCCATTTTTTACAGAAAAAGATGAAGGAATTGATGTAAATGTAGAAGAAGATTGGCTCAAAGCTGAAATATTATTAAAATCAGAAAAAGCTATATTGCCAAAAATTAATAAACCCCCATTGAATTCTTGAAATGACCTTAAATTTTGTGCCCTTTGAAATATTCAATAACCTTTTAAAAGAGGAAATTCAACCCGAAATTAAATCCGAGTTACTCTCTAATTTATGTAGAATCAATATCCTTTATATGATTAATAAAGCAGGATCAGGTCATATTGGCTCTTCATTCAGTTCAGTAGATTTAATGTCATGGATTTTTCTACAATATGTTTTAAATAACGATTCAACTCGAAATTATTTTTTCTCTTCTAAAGGTCATGATGCCCCTGCAATGTATTCAGTAATGGCTTCTCTTGGATTAATAGATTTTAAATTGATTCATAAATTCAGAAAAATTGATGGTCTTCCAGGGCACCCTGATATTAGTACACCCAATGTGATAACTAATACTGGTTCTTTAGGTATGGGAATCTCAAAAGCTAAAGGGATAATTAAAGCTAACAGGCTAAAAAATATAGCTTGTAGAGTTTTTGTAATGACTGGAGATGGAGAATTACAAGAAGGACAATTCTGGGAATCATTAATGAGAGTAAAACAAGAAAAATTATTTGAATTGATAATTGTCGTAGACAATAATAAATTTCAATCTGATCGAACAGTTGAATCAACAAGTAACTTAGGTAAGTTAGAACAGAAATTTGTTTCCTTTGGAATTAACACAATTAAAGTTAACGGAAATAATGTTTTTGATTTTTCTAAATCTATAGAAGAATTAATTAATAACAATCAACCTTCTGCTATTATCGCAGATACTGTAAAAGGTAATGGTGTATCTCAACTAGAAGCAAATAATATGAAACCTGGAGAGTTCTATAAATTTCATAGTGGTTCAATAACAGATGAACTATATAAAAAATGTATTAATGAACTTTCTTCCAAAATAAATCAAACTCTAAATATGAATTCAATTTCTTTAGAATTGAAACTTGAAAACTATAATCAATCTAAATCTATAATATCTAATTCCGAAAAAAAGGAATCATTAATAAAGGAATACTCTGATTCATTATTAAAAGAAGCTAGAAAAAATAATGAAATAATTGCCTTAGATGGAGATTTAATTTTAGACACAGGGTTAATACCATTTGAAAAAGAATTTCCAAACAGATTCTTTGAATGTGGAATTGCTGAACAAGATATGGTTTCTCAAGCAGGCACTCTTGCTCTAGAAGGTTTCCTTCCTATAGTCCATTCATTTGCTAGTTTTTTAAGCACTAGGTCAAACGAACAAATATATAATAACTCAACTGAAAATTCTAAAATTATTTATGTAGGTTCTTTAGCAGGTATTTTACCAGGAGGACCTGGCCATTCTCATCAATCTGTAAGAGATATTGCCTCTTTATCTGGAATTCCAAATCTCAAAATCATTCAACCTAGTTGTCCTAAAGAAGTATCAATGATTTTAAATTCTTGCATTAATGATTTTAAAGATAGTTCCTACATTAGGCTTTCTTCAATTCCTGTAGAAATACCATTCTCTCTGCCTGAAAAATATAAAATAGAAAAAGGAAAAGGAACTACAATTGCTGAAGGACAAGATGTGATAGTTTTCGGTTATGGCCCGGTAATGTTAAATGAATTATTCAAAGCACGAACAGAACTAATGAAAACAGGAATAAAAATTAAAATTATTAATTTACCTTGGCTCAATTATGTAGATTCTGGATGGTTAAAGAGCCAAATTAAAGGATTTAATTTCCTCTTTACTTTGGATGATCATTATGAAAGCGGCGGTCAAGGAGAAATGTTATTGTCAAATATTTCACAACAAGATGATAAATCTGATTTCCCAAAAATTTTCTCTAAAATTGGAATTAAAGAAGTTCCCAAATGTGGTTCTAATGAGGAAGTTTTAAAATATCATAAGCTTGATTCATTAAATTTAGCGAAAAGAATCAGAGATCAAATCCTGAATTATAAAAACTAAGAATTAATATTTAGCGAATGAATTAGTTTCTGGACGGCTTGACGCACAGGACTTTTAACATAATTTAAAATTTTTGTTTTGAATGCAAAAATCACTAATTCAGAATGCCAGTCAAATGAAATCTCCTTATCAAGAGCTCCTGATTCAAAAAGATAATTAATAATCTCATCAATTTCAGTTTCACTTAAACTTTCATAAAAATATCTAGCTAATTGACCTATTTGAAGTTCTTTTTTAAAAATTTTATCCCAAGATATTTGATAATTTGATAAATATTTAGATGACAAATCGTTAGCCACTAAACCTTGTGACAAAATCTGAGATGCTAAATCCGCAGACCTCATGGCAAAAAATATCCCCCCTCCTGTAGTAGGTTTTACTTGACCAACAACATCTCCTATTCCAACTATTCTATCTGAATAGATCTTTGAGGATGGAGATACAGGAATACCCCAAACATCAATATCATCAAAATAATTTAATCTATCAAAACGACTTTTCAAACTATCGCTAAAATGTTCAAATATTTGTTTAGGATTTTCTTTACCTAGAATCCCTAAATATGAATGATTATGATCTAGGGGAACCATCCATCCAAAAAAACCTTTAGGCAAACTATGACCTGTGAAAACATTCACTTCGTCTCCTAAATTATGTTTCAATTTTATCTGAGCTCCAAAAATTTTTGCCTTTGGAGAATCTAATCCTGCCATTTTGGATAATTTAGTACCAAAGCCACTAGCTAGCACTAAAGATTTAGATCTATATTTTTCTGTATTTCCATTATATTTAACTTTCACTTCAACAAATTTTGATTTAACTTCAATTTTTTCTACTACTCTTCCTAATTTTAATTTTGTATTAAATTCAGTTGACTTTAAGGCAATTGATTTAATAAAACTCTCTCTATCAATTATTAATGCTTGAGGATTATTTCTCTTAATTTTTATAAATTTCCCTGACGGAGAAAATATACTGGCAGAATAAGCTTTTCTATAAATAAATTTATTCACGTCAGGATAATGATTTTCAAATTCTGCACTCACAATACCAGTACATAACTTATCTCCAATTCTCTCTCGATAATCTAATATTATGACTGAATGTCCTTTAGAACTGAGGTTATAAGCACATTGACTACCTGCTGGGCCAGCCCCTACAACTATGGTATCAACAATTGATTCGTTCAAAATTCCCCTAGTTTAATCAATTAAAATTCACTTGTAGATTATTATAAGTATAAGTTTATAATCGATATGAAAGAAAAATAAAGAAACCTATGAATAATATAAAGACAGATTTAAGTATAGTTGGACTAGGAGCTGCTAGTTATGCAGCAGCATTGTATTCAGTAAGGTATCAAATACCTACAATTATGATCGGTTCAGAATTTGGTGGAGAAACTGCTACAGGCGGATTGATTGAAAATTATCCAGGAGTTCCAGAAATAGATGGTTATGATCTAATGTTGAATATGAAAGAACAAGTTGAGAAATATAACATTAAAACTATCGACGAGAATGCATTAAACATAGAAAGAGAAAATAATGACTTTTTAATAAAATGTTCTGATTCCACAATTGTAAAAAGTAAATCAGTGATTCTGGGTATAGGAAGAGAAAGAAGAAAATTAAATTTAAAAAATGAAGAAAATTTAGTAGGAAAAGGAGTATCTTATTGTTCTACTTGTGATGCACCTTTATATAAAGATAAGGTTACAGCAGTAGTCGGAGGAGGTAACGCTGCAATAGAAGGAGCTCTGTTATTGAGTAGATACTCTACTAAAGTTTATCTAATTTATAGAGGAGAAAAAATATTTAGGCCTGAACCTGTCCTTCTTAAACACCTTGATGAATCTAAAAATATTACTGTGTTACTTAATACTAATGTTACTAAAATTAACGGAAATGAAGAAACTGGTTTAAGTTCTATTGAAACTAAAAATGATATTCAAGAAGATGTAATCAAAATAGATGGGTTATTCATTGAAATAGGAGCTGATCCAAGATTAGAAATTCCTCATCAGCTTGGATTAGAAATTAACAAATCAACTAATGAAGTTCATGTGAATAATCTAATGGAAACTAATTTAAAAGGAATTTTTGCTGCAGGAGATTTAACTGATGCTTCTGGTAACTTAAAACAAACTGTGACTGCTGCTGGACAAGGAGCAATATCAGCACTTTCAGCATATAATTATTTAAATCAATGATAGACATGAAAGATAAAGAAATTGAAATTAATGTACCTGCAAGTAGTGGAAATATAGGATCAGGATTTGACTGTGTAGGAATTGCGGTAGATATTTGGAATAAGATCACTTTAAAACAAGCTTTTAATTCAAAAGAAAAACTGAGAATTGAATATACTGGAGAAAAGTCTTTCAATAATATTCCCCAAGAAGAAGATTTAATAATTTTGTCCGCGAAAGAATTTCTCAAAAATGATCTTTCAGGAATCTCAATCAATTGTGAAGCAAATATTCCACTCTCTAGAGGTTTAGGGAGTAGTTCAGCTGCAATCGCAAGTGGTTTATTGATAGGATCAAACTTAAACAATGAACAAAAAAAATCAATTAGTGAACTAGTCGAATTAGGAATAAAATCAGAAGGTCATCCAGATAATATTGCCCCAACTATGCTTGGAGGATGTGTCATTTCAGTACAAAATAATTACGAATGGGTTTTTTCAAAAGTTCCAGTTCCTGAAGATTTGAATTTGATCATTTTTATGCCTGAATTAGAATTTGAAACAAAGAAATCCAGATCTATGTTAAACCCCAAAATAGAGAGGGAGAATGCTGTCTATAATATTGGAAGAGCAGCATTGTTAATCAATTGTCTAAATAATAAAGATTTTTCCCAATTGAAATATGCTACCCAAGATATGATCCATCAAGATATAAGATTTGAAAATTTTAAAGAAATGAAATACTTATTGGAATCTGGGCTAGAAGCAGGAGCTTTATCAGGGTTTTTAGCAGGATCAGGCCCATCAATCATATTTTTTTCCCATGGGAGAGAAATGACAATAAAATATGAACTTCTAGAATGTGCTAGAAAACACAATATTAAGGGCAAAGTAATAATTACTAAGCCTACTAATAAAGGTGCACATCTTAAACTAATAAAATAATCATGTCTTCTGCATCAAACAAAACCCTAGTACAGAAGTACGGTGGGTCATCATTAAAAAACATAAGTGCTATAAAAAATATAGCTAAAAAAATCATCAAAAAACATTCTGAAGGATTTAATATGGTTGTTGTAGTTTCATCTATGGGAAAATCTACTGATCAGCTTCTCAATAAAGCTACCAAAATCATCAAAGATATAAGTGCTAAGCATAACAGAGACCTAGATATGCTTCTGTCTACAGGAGAATTAGTTAGTGCTACATTATTATCAATGGCAATAAACTCTAATGGAGTTAATGCAATTAGCTTAACGGGAACACAAGCTGGAATCAAAACAAATCTTCACTACGGCTCCGCTAGGATTTCTAATATTGAAATTTCTAGAATAAAAAAAGAATTAAACGCAAATAAAATCGTAATAGTTGCAGGGTTTCAAGGGATTTCCAATACGGAAGATATTACTACTCTTGGGAGAGGAGGATCTGATACAACCGCAGTGGCTTTAGCAGCAGCTATAAAGGCTTCAATATGTGAAATATACACTGACGTTGAAGGTATTTACACAGCAGATCCCAATATTGTTAAAGAAGCTAAATTAATTCATTATTTATCTTTTGAAGAAATGCTAGAAATGGCATCATTAGGTGCTAAAATGCACCCTAGATCTATAGAATTAGGATCAATATATAATATACCTATATCTGTAAGACATTCTGCAAGATCTACTAAAGGAACAATAATAAAGTCAGGAATCAAAAAAATGGAAATTAGAGAAGTAGTAACAGGTTTACCCACAGAAAGAAAGATATCTAAAATAACAATAAAAGATTTAAGTGATGTTCCTGGAACAGCCGCAAACATATTTCTGCCTCTAGCAAATCAAGGAATAAATGTAGATGTGATTGTTCAAGACGCAGGAACTGACGGAAAAACTAATTTAAGCTTTACTCTGTCAGAGAGTCATCTAAATCAGGCTATTGAGCTATTAAGTACTTCTGATTATATAAAGTCCGAAAACATTAATAGTGAAAAAGGTTTAGGAAAAATAAGTATCGTTGGAACTGGAATTCAGAACCAACCTGGATATGCTGCTAGAATGTTTAAAAATTTAGCAGATGCAGATGTGAACATAGACATGATTACTACTTCAGAAATAAGAATTACATGTATAATCAAAGATTCTGATATAGATCGAGCTGCGAATGTTTTACACAAAGAATTCTTTAAGTAAACTGGAACATTTAGGATGTTTTTATCAATAATTATTCCTTCTTACAATGAATCCGCAATTATAGAAGATTCTCTAAAAAAGATTGAAAATTTCTTATCTAAAAAAAAATTTCAATATGAGATTATTTTGATTAATGACGGTAGTACAGACGATACATTAAATATAGTTACTCAATTGTCTTCAAAAAACCCTAAGATAAGAATAATTGATATTCCCCATAAAGGAAAAGGTGCTGCAGTTAAAAAAGGAATAATAGAATCAAAAGCAAAATGGAATTTTTTGTGTGATGCGGATTTATCTATGCCTATAGATGAGTTAGATAAATTTTTGACACTTATTAGTCAGGATCCTTCTGTAGACATCATTATTGCTAATAGGAGTGATATTAATTCAAACGTTTATAAAGAACCTAGAACAAGACATTATCTAGGAATTATATTTAATATATTTGTTAGATTATTATTATTAAAAAATTTCTATGATACCCAATGCGGATTTAAACTTTTTAAGAATTCAACAACATTAAAAATTTTCAAACTACAAAAAATTAACGGATTTTGCTTTGATGTAGAAATACTATACTTGGCAAACAGATTTAAGAAAAACATCAAACAGATTCCCATAGAATGGCATTATAATCCCAATAGTTCGGTGAGAATCTTTAATGGCTCTAAAGCATTTATTGACCTAGTATTGATCTTGATTTTTAGAATCTTCAAAAAATATGAAATTTACTAAATATTTTCAAAAAGTTTAGGTAAAATTTCTGATGTTGAACCTTGTATAACCACATCACAAAACTCTGTAAGTTTAGTTGATGTAATATTTATCTCTATTAATTTTGCATTTTGGGATTTTGCTATCCAAAACAATCCTGCTGCTGGCCTAACAGTTGAAGAAGTTCCAATAGATATTACACAATCAGCAGAATCAATTGCCATTCTAGAAGACTTTAAAACATCTTTTGGAATAGGCTCTCCAAACATTACAGAATCAAATTTCATAATATTCCCACATTTTAAACAAGGATCTGGCATTTTCGTGATTCTATTTTCCATTCTATCTATTCTTGCGCAACATCCAATGCAACGAAATTTTTTCCTATTCCCATGAATTTCTATTAAATTCTCAGTTCCAATCTCTAGGTGCAATCCATCAATATTTTGAGTAATAAGCTTTTTAATTAATCCAATATCTACCATAGATTTTAATATTTTGTGGCCTACATTTGGTCTAGCTAACTCTAGAGTTTTCCTTAATTCATTAATATATGGAGCAGAAGCATATTCTATTTCTCTAACCCACCATTTATGAGGATCTTTAATAAAATCAGAATAACTATTTAGACTAGGCTTTCCAAATCTTGTCCATAATCCATCTGTACCTTGAAAAGTAGGAACTCCACTATCTACAGAAATACCTGCTCCAGTGACAACCACAATATACTCACTTGAATTAATTATTTTTATTGATTCTTTGATCTCATTTTTCATTATTTTCTATATTTTTAACTACCCCTTTATTGACACTAAATAACTTTGAATTGCCTAATTTAGAATTGTCTAATAGTTTGATATCTGGAACAGTAACTAAGACTTGATCATAAGAAGCTATTAGTTCCAAAACTAATTTTCTTCTTTCTGAATCCATTTCAGACATTACATCATCAAGAATTATTATAGGATCACTTTTTTTCAATTCACCTATTATCTTAGCTTCTGCTAATTTCAACGCTAAAACTATAGATCTTATTTGACCTCTAGATGCATAATTTGAAATATTAAATCCAGATAATGTTATTTCAATATCATCTCTGTGTGGGCCAATTAAAGAAGTTCCAAGCTTTAGTTCATCATGCTTTAATCTTTCAATAGATTCAAAAATTAATTTTCGATAATCATTCTTTTGTAATAATTTATTTTTAAAATCAAATTCATTAGAGGATTTCAAATTGGGTTTGTATATTATTTCCAGACTTTCATTTTCTATAGATAATTGATCGTACAAATCTACTGTATAATCAAATAATTTTTGAACAATCTTATGTCGAAAAAACATAATCAAACTTCCATCATCAATCAATTTGTCAGTCCAAAATTTCAACTCATGATAATTTGAATTATTTGATGAAATATTTTTTAAAATCCTATTTCTGTTTTTTATTACCTGATTATATCTCTGAAGAGCCTTTAAATATTGAATATCAGTTTGAGAAATAAAAATATTTAGAAATTTTCTTCTTACTTGAGGTGCTCCAATAATTAACATTAAATCATTAGCTTCGAACATTACAGCGTTAAAAGCACCTATAAAAGAATTCAAAGAGACTTTAGCTCCATTGATTTTCAATTCCTTCTTAAATTTATGAAGCTTATTTTCATTCAAAACATTTTTATCAGGAATTAATTCAAATTCTATACTGAATAAATTAGATTCATCAGACCCTATCCCTTTAATATAACAATGTTCTCCTAGGTTAATTTCATGATTAATTAATTCTTGATCTGAAGAAGACCTAGTAGTTTTGCCAATCGCTAATAAATATATACTTTCTACTAAGTTGCTTTTTCCTTGACCATTAGATCCCCAAAAAATATTTAATCCTGGAGATAAATCAATAGAAGTATCAATATGGTTTCTGAAGTTTTTCAGAGAAATTTTAGAAAGTAAAATATTAAAACTCCCTTATAGCCTAATAAATAATTATAATTCAATTATATTAATCAAAGATCGAATATAACCATTTTTGATTATTCTTATACCAAATCACAGTCTTCTCTAAACCATCTTCTAAACTAATTTTGGGATACCAATTGAGAAGTGATTTAGCTTTATTAATGTTAGCCCAAGTATAATCAACATCTGCATAATGTTTTGGAAAATATTCTATTTTAGATTCTTTTTTTATAATTTTTTCTAGAATTTTCAAAACATCAATTAAAGAATAAGGTTTTGATGAACCTAAGTTTAGAGTCTGAAAACCTTCAAGTTTACTAGAACTAATAATTCCATCACAGATATCTTCTACATATGTAAAATCTCTTTCTTGAGAACCATCTCCAAAAAGATTTATTGTTTCTTCATTAATAATTTTATGAATAAATTTCAAAATACTCATATCTATTCTTCCTGCAGGTCCATAGACAGTAAAAAATCTAAGAGAAGAGACATTCAACGATGAAAGATTCGTATAATTTCTTGATACTATTTCAGCAAATAATTTCGAAAATGCATAAGGAGATTGTGGATTTTCTTCTGTCTCATTTTCTATGAATGGCATTTTATTATTATTTTGTGATCCATAAATACTAGAAGAAGAGGCTAAAATAAAAGATTGGCTCGAAAATTTTGTTGCTATGTTCAACATATTCAGAGTTCCAATAATATTATTTTCATAATATTTCTTAGGGTTTTCTACAGACTGTCTTACACCAGCTAAACCTGCTAGATGATAAACCGTAGGAATTTTTTGTATATTTTCTTCACTTATTCTTTTATTCAATTCTGCCTTATTGGTGATATCTACATCAAGAAATTTAAGTCCATTTCCTCTTAATTGTTTCAATCTCCAATCATGTAACGGATTCATTAAGGAATCTAAAGTATCAATACCTATTACAGGTATATTCTGAAACAATAATTTCTTAGAAAGATGAAATCCTATAAATCCTGTACATCCAGTAACTACAATCAATTATTTTCCTTACTTTTTACATTATTGATAATCTAAACAGTTATTATTTATTATTACCTAGTTAAAAAAAAACACAAATATATTCAATATGAATCATAAAAAAATATCTGCTGTATCTTTTGATCTCTGGGATACTTTAATAAAAGATACAAATAGTATGATGCAAAAAAGATCCCAGTGTCGAATTAACAACATAGAGACTTTATTATCAAACACAAATTCAAAAGTCTCTAAAACTATCATTAAAAATTCATTAAACTACATCAGAGAAAAATGTACTGAAGATCATAATAATGAATTTGACATTAGTTTCCATGATAGAGTCAATCAATTAATCAACCTTATTTCTAAAGAAAAAGTCATAACCCCTACAAAGAATCTTAATAAATCAATAGGACAAATAATTGATGATGCTTTCCTCGCATATCCTCCAAATTTAGTTGAAGGAGCAAAAGAAACAATAGAAAAAATTAATCAAAAAGGATATTTAATGTGCCTTATTTCTAATACAGGATTTACTTCCCCAGATACATATAATATTTTCTTGGAAAAAATTGGTATCTCTAAATACATAAAAATAATTTTACTCTCAAATGAAATTCAAACCGCAAAACCTTCAAAAAAAATTTATGATCTAGCTATAAAAAAACTAGGCGTTCCCAATAGAGAAATAATTCATATTGGAGATAATTATCAAGCTGATGTTATAGGATCAAAAAATTGTGGGCTCAAACCTCTTTGGGTTAATGATGATGATAATCCAACAAACAAAGAAAATGAAAAAATTATCATTAAATCTATACCTGAAATTTTAGGATTTATCTAATTTAAACCCCAAAAAATACCTCACAATAAAATAAATAAATAAAAATTCTATCATTGATAATAACCCAATAGCATAAGTAGCATCTCTAAAGAAGCTCTCAGGAAACAACATAATCAAATAATCAGTTTTAGGATTAAGAATCCAAAGATCATTTGAAAAACTAATTTCGTGGAACAAAACGAAAAAATAATCAAAAAAAACTAAAAAAGTTATTGAAATCAATATAACTAAAAAAACACTTAATAAACCACTTAGTAATATTAGCCTTAAGAGTGTTTCTTTCCAATTATGATCATGAAAAACCAATATAAAAGAAAAAATTATAAAAACACACCCTATTATTAAACCAATAGTATCAATCAAATTTATCAAATTCTTAACATCTTTCATATGATAAATTTCTCGTTGATTAAATAAAAATTTCATTTGATTATTTATAGTAGTTTCAACTGATAAATATTCATCATTATTTTGAAAGTAAGTTCGTATCTCTTTACCGATTTTTCTTAAATTTGTTAATTCAATACTAGTCTTTTCGGATATTTCGTATCTCCAAAAATCATATTCATAAATAAATCTAGTTTTTATAACAATATCTGAAGCAATAATAATTAAAAATACAGGTACAGAAAGAACTAACAATCCTTTAAATGTCAAAAGTAATACTTTCATAAAGTTAAATTTCTTGTAAATATAATAAATATAATATTTATTCCCATAACTTAGGAGATATTTCAAACTATGTCTAGAGATTTTAAAGAATTAATTAAAGTAGTGGAAACTTTAAGAGGAACTGATGGTTGTCCTTGGGATAAAGAACAAACACATCTTTCATTAAAACCATTATTGATTGAAGAGGTATATGAATTAGTATCAGCTATAGAAGATAATAACCAAGAAAAAATTATTGAAGAGTTAGGAGATATCTTAATTCATATAGTTTTCCATGCTGATATTGGTAAGAATCAAAAAACTTTTTCTTTTAATGAGATTTTTAAAACAGCAATTACAAAACTTAAAAGAAGACATCCTCATATTTTTTCATCAGAAAAAAGTAACTTAAACTTAGATGAAGTTCATAAACAATGGGATAGAATCAAGCAAGAAGAAAATAATGATCCACTCTCTTTGATAAAAAATATTCCTAATCAACTACCATCTCTATTAAAATCTGCCAGTTTATATTCTAGAGGAAAAAAACTTAACCTAATAAAAAAACAAAAAATCCCTACCGCAATTACATTTGATCTAAAACCTATAGAACAAATGTCTAAGAAAGAGACATCAAAAAAAATTTTTGAGTTAGTTGCAAGCCTTGAAGAAATTGGACTGAATACAGAAGATATTCTCAGAGAATATAATAATTCAGTAATAAAAAAATTTATTTCAAATAAAGATTAGACAAACTAAAAAAATTTAATCACAATAAAAATATTAATATGTTGAATGAAAATATAAAAAACATACTTCCTTTGACTTCTAAAGTTAACAAAGAAGGAACTTTAGAAATTGGAGGATGTAACTTAGAGGAATTGTCGAATCAATATGGAACACCACTATACTTATATGATGAGACAACAATAAGGCAAATCTCTAAAGAATTCGTTAATGAATTTGAAAATTCTTACCCTGATTCACACATTTCTTATTCATCCAAAGCTTTTTCCAGTCCTTATCTTACAAAAATTTTAGAAAAAGAAAATCTTGGAATAGATGTTGTTTCAGGAGGAGAATTATCTGTACTTCAACATGCCGAATTTCCATCATCAAAAGTTAATTTTCATGGTAACAACAAATCATATGAGGAATTAAAACAAGCAGTAGAATGGGAAATAGGAACCATTACTTTAGATAGCTTCGATGAAATTACTCTGTTAAATCAAATAGCTTCTGAATTATCTATAAAACAAAAAGTTTTAATAAGAGTTTCCCCAAGCGTAGACCCTAAGACACATATTCTAACCACAACAGGTAACCTTGATTCTAAATTTGGATTTCCAATAGAAACAGGACAAGCAGAAGAAGCTATAAAATTAACTGTAAAAATGTCCAATTTGGATCTACATGGAATTCATTTCCACTTGGGATCTCCTATTTTTGAAACAAAACCCTATATTTTAGCAATAAATTATGTATTAGAGTTTGCGAATCAACAGAAAAAAAATGGTTTAAACCTAAGAATATTTAACCCTGGTGGAGGTTTCGCTGTTTCATATACTTCTACTGATAAAATTCCTCCAAGCATTAAAGAATATGCAAATTCCATCTCTAAAACAATAAAAAATAAATGTAACGAACTTTCATTACCCGAACCACATTTAATAGTTGAACCTGGAAGAGCTATTGTGGCCAGGTCTGGAGTTGCAATTTATAAAGTTGGAAATATCAAAGATATCCCTGGAGTAAGAAAATATGTAAGTATAGATGGAGGTATGGGAGATAATATAAGGCCAGCATTGTATCAGTCAAAATATTCTTTATTCTCAGTAACTAAAATACTAAATAAACCAACTGAAAAAGTAGCTGTAGTAGGAAAATTTTGTGAATCTGGAGATATTTTATCGAGTGAAACTTACCTTCCTAAATTAAAATATGGTGATTTAATTTTAGCAGCAACTTCTGGGGCATATAACATACCTATGTCTAGCAATTACAATATGTACTGTAGACCAACTATTTTAATAGTCAATCAGGGTAATCATAGAATTATAAAAAAAAGAGAAACTTATGAAGATTTACTTTCTCATTTTGTCTAAAGTTTTATTGGAGGTTTAAATTAGTTATTGGAAAACATTAGGTTATCCTGAAATAATTAACAGCCTTAAACAAGTCTGCAAATCAGATTCTATGCCTAATTCAATTATTATATCAGGACCAAATAATGCTGGAAAAACAACTCTAGCTTTAGATATATCGAGAGAAGTAAACTGTAAAAATACACAAAATAATTCTTCTGATCAGACAGGAGAATGTCAATGTGATCAGTGCAGAAGAATTGATTCTAACAATCATCCTGATGTTTTATTAATTAACAAACAATCAATTTGCTCAAATGTTAATGAAAAAGGATCTTGTAATAATTGTGGACCAACAACAAAACAAACTGTAATTCCTATTTGTGTTATTAGAGATTTTGTATTAGGAAAATCTCAAACAAAACCTTTTTATGGAACTTTTCAAATTACAAT
This sequence comes from uncultured Dehalococcoidales bacterium, assembly GCA_964434385.1. Classification (GTDB taxonomy): domain Bacteria; phylum Chloroflexota; class Dehalococcoidia; order Lucifugimonadales; family Lucifugimonadaceae. Next base: position 59,624 of record CAYSUW010000004.1, read on the forward strand.
TTTAGAAGATGCTCATTTATTAAGAAGAGAATCTATTGATCATTTATTAAAAATTTTGGAAGAAGGCACTCCAAATTTTTTAATGATCCTGTTAGTCAAATCTCTAGATGTTTTACCTTTAACTATAAAATCAAGATGTCAATCTTATAAATTATTTCCTCTACCATCTAAACTAATTGAAAAGTTGCTAGGAAGTCATTACTCTAACAAAAAAGATAATATTGATACAATTGCAAAACTATCAAAGGGTTGTTTTGGAAAAGCCATCAATATTATCGAACATCCGATTCTATTAGATAATCAAAATCAAACAATTGAAAGAATCTTAGAATTATTGAAAAATCCTTTATCGAAACAATTACAATATTCAAATGAACTTTCTAGTTTATATAGAAAAAATAGAGAATCAGTGCAAAACGAACTTGAATGCTGGTCGAATTGGTTTAGAGATATATTAATGATTAAAACTAATCAAGAAAAGAAAATAATTTACACGAAATATTTTAATCAAACAAATGAAATTGCATCAAAAATATCACTTTCAGAAACTTTGAATTTGCTTAAATCCATATCTTCTTCAAAAAAAACATTGGAAATGAACATAAGCCCACTAGTCATTTTTGATCTTTTAGTGAAACAAATTCCCAAAAACATCAAAATTAACTCGAATTAGGAACGGGATTTTTAATGATAATTACTATAGATGGACCTGCAGGAGTAGGAAAAACGACAGTAGGAAAATTAACAGCAAATAAACTCGGGATTGGATTCCTAGACACTGGAATAATGTACAGAGCATTAACTTGGTCTCTTCTAAAAAATAATCTTGAAGACTCTTCAATTGATAAAATTCTTATCCATTTAAAAAACTTGACTTTTGATTTAGATATCAGGAATGTAGACACCACCACAATTTTTATCAATAAAATAAATGTGACTGACCTTTTAAATTCACCTCAAGTAGAAGAATATGTATCTAAAATTTCAAGTTTCAGAGAAGTTAGAGAAATAATGGTTATTAAGCAAAGAGATATTGTGAAAAATACCTCTTCTTTAGTAGTAGGAAGAGATATAGGAACAATAGTATTACCAAATGCTAAATCAAAATTCTATTTAACAGCATCTGCAGAAGAGAGAGCAAAAAGAAGATTTTCTCAAAAATCAGAAAAAATTTCCTACTCTAAAGTACTGAAAGATATAATTGAAAGAGACAAATTAGACATGTCTAGAAAATTTTCGCCTTTGAAAATACCTCAAAATGCATTAATTATTAATACAGAGAAAAAAAATATTCATCAAGTTTCAGATGAAATAATTAAAAAAATCTAAAATGAACCTTCTTTATAAAACTTGCAATATTGGTTTAAGGCAAACTTTAAAAATGTTTACTACATCTTATGAAGTTGAGGGTTTAACCAATGTGCCTAGAAATGATCCTCTAATAATAGTTAGTAATCATTTAGCCAACGTAGATCCAGGTATATTATCAGCAAGCATTAAAAGAAGACTAAATTTTGCTGCGAAGTCAGATCTTTTCAAAAATCCAATTCTAAGAATATTACTAAATTCATATGGTGCGATTCCATTGAAAAGAAGTCAAGCAGATTTAAAAGCATTCAAAACAATGCTTTATATATTATCAAAATCAAAAGGGACTATGGTGATTTTCCCTGAAGGTCATAGAAGTAACGGAAACTTATTAAAAGCTAAAACGGGAATAGCGAAAATAGCTCTTCATAGTAAAGCCAATTTGATTCCAGTAAGTATTACAGGAACAAATCACCTTCGTTCAGTACTTAGAGTATTAAAACCTACAGGTTCTATAAAAATTACTTGTGGAAAGCCTTTTAAATTACAGGATGGATTGTCTTATAATGAAAAAACTGATTTGGAAGGAATTACCAATGAAGTAATGTTACGAATTGCAAATTTATTACCAGAAAATTATCGTGGATTTTATAATAAAAGAACTGAATTTATTTTTACAAAAGAATTATTTAATACCCAAAAGGAAAATTAAATGTGTGGTATCTATGCATATATAGGGAATAAGCCTGCAGCTCCATCACTTATAGAAGGAATCAAAAAACTCGAATATAGAGGTTATGATAGCGTAGGGATATCTACTATAGAAAATGGAACTGATATTGTAATCCATAAAGTAGTAGGAAACACAAAAAAATTAAAAAGTAACTTATCTAGGGAATCTCTAGATGGTACTATTGGCATAGCTCATACACGCTGGGCAACACACGGGAAAATATCAAAAGCAAATGCTCATCCTCATATAAGTAATAATAATGATGTAGCTATATCTCATAATGGAATTATTGAAAATTATTTAGATCTAAAACAAGAATTATTAAATGACAATTTTACTTTTAAATCAGAGACAGACAGTGAAATAATTTCACATTTAATTTCAAAATTTTTAAATGAAGGCATTTCTCTAGAATCTTCTATTTCTAAATTAACAAAAAAAATCAAAGGAGCTTCTTCGATTGTTGGATTTACTACACAATCTCCTGACACTTTATTCGCACTCAAAATAGGAAATGCTGGAGGATTGCTAATTAGTAATGAAAGTAATTTTTCTTTAGTTGCAAGCGATACAATTCCATTAATAGGTAATTCTAAAAAATTTATAGCATTAGAAGATAGGGACATTGCATTAATCAAGAAGAATAAAATTTCAATTTCAAATAATAATAAAATTGTTACTCCAAAATTTTATCTTCTTGAAGATAAAAAACAAAAAGTTACTAAATCTTCATTCAGTCATTTCATGGAAAAAGAAATTAATGACCAAGGACAATCTGCTTTATATTCATTAAATGATAGGGTGGATTTCGAAAATCACTCTATAGAATTTAAAGAATTAATCAAATCATTAAAAACACTTAACAAAATTAAAAGAGTAATTTTGATAGGAATGGGTAGCAGTTTCAATGCTTGTATGTTAGGAGCAAAATATTTTGAATCTTTGACAAAGATTCCCGCATTTGCTGAAAATTCTTCTGAATTTCTTTATAGTGAAAAAATTATCTCCAAAGAAGATCTGATTATAGCAATTACTCAATCAGGAGAAACTGCAGAAACAATAAGATGTATAGAAAAATCAAAACAAAATGGATGTTACGCTATATCTTTAGTTGAACAAAAAATTTCTCAAGCTGGGAGAATTTCTGATATTTGTATTCCTTTAAATTGTGGACAAGAATTCTCAGTAGCAGCTACGAAAACATTCACTAGTTCACTAATTATTCTTTACACTTTAGCCTTATTTTTTGCTTCTAAAACCAATAATCAAACTGATATAGAAGTTAAAGATCATTTATCAGATTTAAATAAATTACCTAGGTTAATAGGTGAAACAATTCAACAGCAATCTTTATATAAAAAAATATCTAAAAAAATTTATTCAAAAGATCATCTCCTTTATCTAGGTAGAGAAAACATGTTGCCTATAGCATCAGAAGGTGCTTTAAAGATGAAAGAGGTTAGTTATTTGCATGCTGAAGCTTACCCTGCAGGCGAAATGAAACATGGAGTTAATGCATTAATTGGACCTTCTATGCCTACAATAATTCTAGCTCCATCTGATGAACTGCACAGTAAAATGATTAATACTATTAATGAAATATTATCTAGAAATGGAAATATAATAGCTCTCATATCTGAAGGTGATAAATTAATCCCTAATTTAGTAGATGAATGTATTGTTCTTCCTAATCTAAATAAATTCCTAAACCCTATTCTTTTTACAATCCCCTTACAATTAATCGCTTTTCATACTGCTATCTCAAAAAAATTAAATCCTGATAGACCACGAAATTTAGCAAAAACAGTGACAGTAGAGTAGTTTATAATTGGTATTCTCGAAGATAAATCTGTCAAAGTTATGAAAATGACTTTGAATAAAAAATGAAGATTAAAGAAGCATTACCACAGTTAAATAAATGTGTAGGAATTAAATTTGGAGATTTATTTTCTGATTTAACCCTAGATTTAAGAATAAATAAGGGCAATGTCGAACAACTTATTCTTTTAAAAATAGGACTTAATTTAGACTCAGCACTAACAGATTTTGAAGACGGAGAACTTAAAACAAATAAAAGTAATTCTTATGAGCTCCCTAAAGAGACAATGTTTATTACTCAAATTTCTCAACAAATTGATTCTTTGGTATCAGACAATCCCATACCATTCTTAAAATCAAATCTTTACAAGAAAATTAAAAGATTAGTTTTTTTACCAGTTTGTAAAGACCCTAATGATATAAAGGATTGGTTTTTTGTTTCTGTGGTTGATTGTAATTTAGAAGCAGAAAAGGATTTAAGAGATAAATTAGAAAAAGATTATTATGAAATTTGTAATAAACTTAGATGGAATATTGAGAATAGTGATGATGGATATATACATACTAGTAATGGAGATCTAATCCAAGTTAGATCAAAAGACACAAAGCCTTATCGTCCTATTTTTTCAAATACATATAATCGAAATATTTCTAATAAGAATCATGCTTTTTATTTTAAGAAAGAATTTATGATTCATTGTCAAAATCTTTTATAGAAACATAATATGTAATAATCATGGTTTCTAAAATGAATAAAAGTAAGAATATACAAGTTCTTCAAGGTAATTGCCTTGAAGTAATGGACCAACTTTATGAAGATCTAGGAGAATCTATTGATTTCATCTTTGCTGATCCTCCATATTTCTTATCTAATGGCGGAATTACATGTCAAAATGGGCGAATGGTTAAAGTAGATAAAGGAGAATGGGACAAATCTAAAGGTGCAGAAGTAAATCATCAATTTAATTTAGAGTGGATAAAAAGATGCCAAAAATTATTAAAGCCAAATGGTTCATTAATGGTATCAGGCACTTTTCATATAATTTATTCCGTAGGTTTTGCAATGCAACAATTAAATATGAAAATGCTCAATAATATTACTTGGGAAAAGCCAAATCCTCCACCAAACTTGGCTTGTAGATATTTTACACATAGCACTGAAACTATCATCTGGGCTGCAAAAACTTTAAAGTCCAAACATTATTTCGAATACGAACTTATGAAAGAAATTAATGATGGAAAGCAAATGAAAGATGTTTGGAAAATGACAAGTCCAAAAAAATCTGAAAAAACTTTCGGAAAACATCCTACACAAAAACCTTTAGAATTATTGACTAGAATAATTTTATCTACAACTAAAAAAAACGATTTAGTCCTAGATCCATTTAATGGAAGTGGCACAACTGGAGTATCTTGCAGTTTAAATAATAGAAAATATATTGGGATTGAGTTGGAAGATGAATTTATTGATTTAACAAACCGAAGAATTAATGAGGTAAAAAAATAATTTATTTAAGCAAATAAACTAATAGGGCAGTATATGGCTTTATCAAAAGATAATATATTTAAAGAAATCTCAATCCAAAATTCTAATAAAGAAAAAAATCTTTCTCCTTTTGCGATGACAAGTGAAAAATCTAAAGGAAGAAAAGTTGAAGAAATACCAAATAACTTACGATCATCATTTCAGATAGATAGAGATAGAATTATCCACACTAATACATTTCGAAGACTAAAACATAAGAGTCAGGTGTTTATAGCACCACAAGGTGATCATTATGTAACTAGATTAACGCATACTATTGAAGTGTCTCAGATAGCAAGAACCATAGCACGAGCACTTAATTTAAATGAAGATTTAGTTGAAGCTACATCTTTAGGACATGATTTAGGTCATTCTCCATTTGGTCATATTGGAGAAACAGTGTTAAATGAACTTAATTCTGAAGGTTTTCATCATAGTAGACAAAGTGTAAGAATAGTAGAAATACTTGAAAAAAATGGGTTAGGACTAAATTTAACTTTTGAAGTGATTGATGGAATTAAACACCACTCGAAACCTCAAGGAGATTTCATGAAACCCGAGTTGGTGTCTAAACTTTCTTTAGAAGCTCAAATTGTAAGGCTCTCAGACTCTATAGCATATTTAGCACATGATATTAATGATGCAATAAGAGCCCAAATGATTACTGAAAAGGATTTACCTGAAGAAACAAAGAAAAATCTAGGTGAAAAACATAGTGAAAGGCTAAATAATATCATCACAGATGTAATAATAAGTTCCTGGGATTGTAGCGGACAATCAAAATCCAATAATTCTGAAAAACCTTGGATTAGAATGTCCTCTAAAATCACAAATGTAATTACAGATTTACGAAATTTTATGTTTGAAAATATTTACTTACCTATTGGGGTTACAAGAGAAGGGAAAATTTCTAAAGAAATTGTAAAAATATTATTTGAACATTATAGAAATAATATTGATATGATTCCAGATTATATAAAATCAATATCAAATTCTGAAGAAAGAATGGTAACAGATTATGTTTGCGGAATGACAGATTTGTTTGCATTAAGAGCTGCAGAACAACTTAAGCCAGGCTTAACTACAAATATGTTTGATGGAAGATTCTAGGTCAGATAAGATATAGATTAACATTTCTGTATCATCAATTTTATAATGGCAAATTCTGATTTAGTAAAAGAAGTAAAAAACAATATCAATATTGTAGAATTAGTCTCTGAATCTACCAATTTAACTGGTAATCGAAATGCCCTAAAAGGATTATGCCCTTTTCACAATGAAAAAACCCCGTCATTTGTTGTATATCCAGAAAAACAAACATGGAGATGTTTTGGTGCCTGCGCTTCAGGAGGAGATATATTTAACTTCATAATGAATTCAGAAAATATAAATTTTCCTCAAGCTTTATCAATAGCTGCAGATAAAGCTGGAATAAAACTAAATTATAATTCTGAAATTAAAAGAGACACGGAATCTATTATTCATGCTAATGAGATTGCGAGTTCTTATTTCCAATCTTTAATAAAAACTCCTCAAGGAGAAAATGCTAAAAATTATCTGATTAATAGAGGAATTGATGAAGAGATAATTTTGAAAAGAGGTTTGGGAGTAAACTACGAAGGCATGAATACACTTGCTGACTATTTAAAATCAAAATCGGTTGATGGGACAGCAGCAATAAAATCTGGCCTCTTAGTCAAATGGAATAATAACATTTGGAAAGATGCCTTTACAAACAGAATAACAATAGAAATCAGAGATGAAAATAATAAAATTGTTGGTTTTGGAGCTAGAGCACTAGGTGAGAATCATCCCAAATATATAAATACAAGACAAACTCAAATTTTCAATAAATCGAAAATTTTGTATGGACTTAATTGGGCAAAAAACTCTATAAAAGAATCAAGTACTGCAGTAATAGTTGAAGGGTATTTTGATGTTATAACCGCTCATGAACATGGTTTCACAAATGTTGTAGGGTGCATGGGAACCTCAATAACAGATGAACAATTGAAAATACTTAATCCTCTATGCTCAAAAATAATCCTATCTCTCGATGCTGATGATGCTGGGAAAAAGGCTACTTATAATAATTTAATAAAAATAATAAGCAACACTGAAAACCCTGAATTATTACATGAAAAAATTTATATCTGTGACACGAATGAGAAAGATGATCCTGACCAAATGATTCGTGAAAACCCTGAATCATGGAAGTCACACATTAATAACGTTAAATCATTAATTTCTTATTTAATAGAAAATATTGATTACTCCTATAACTTATCTGAAGATGATCAATTAATAGAAGCCTCACAATCAATTTATCCAATCATTATTTCCATAAATAATTCCCACGAACAAAATAAAGCATATGATGATTTAGCAAAAAAATTAAAAATCTCTAGAAATCAATTACAACTACTACCAAAACCAAAAGTAATTAAAAATCAATCAAAATATCTTTATACTCAATCATGGCAAAGCAATGAATTGAATCATGAAAGCAAACTCGATGAAGCATTAATTCATTTTCTAATAAATAATAAAGAACTAATTGACTCTGCAAAAACTATTATAGATCCTAAATATTTTTCTCCCGTATATCAACATATATACGAAAAAATCATATCTGATATACCATTAAATGAAATATTAGAAAATATAAATAACTCTTCTGATGATTTTACACTGGAAATTATAGGTAAAATTTTAAATCAAAATCAACCTTCAGAATTTCAAGAAAGTAAAATGACTATTATGAATGACTACATTAGAAGAATCCGTGAAAGATATTTAAAAGACAGAAAAATTGAAACAGAAAAAATAATGAAAGAGCGTATGATAGAAAAAGATAAAAACTCTCTACAAGAGTGGGATTCTATTATGGAAGAAGCTATAAAAGACAATCTAGAAATTAAAACTTTACAAGAATCTAAGAAATAATGAGCGACTCAGAAAAAAAACAATTTCAATCTATTGATAATGACAATTTTTCAATCAATATAGAGGAAGAACTTGGAACAAAATCATCGTCGATATTCAACACAAAAAAAAGCGATGATGAAGAATCTCTAGAAAATTCAACTCCATACTTGAAATCATTGCTATCAACAAATAGTCCTAATCAATTTGAAGTATGGGAAGAACCTACAGATGCTTCATTAAATGAAATCCAAGAAGATCTTAATGCATGGACCTCTCTAGATGAAGCAGAGATAATCACCGATGATCCAGTACGAATGTATCTCAGAGAAATAGGAAAAGTCGAATTATTAAATGCTGAAGGAGAAAGAAATCTAGCTAGAATTATTGAAATTGTAAAATATTTAAATGACACAAAATCTTTACTACTACTATCAAGCCAAGAAGAAGAAATTATTAATGTTCAAATTATCCGAAATACATTAGCATTCATTGCCTCAAATGCAAAAGCAATCCACGTTATCTATAAATTTCTGACTAACCAATCTAATAAAGACCTTACGCTTTCAAATTACTTAAATAATCAAGAAATCAGATCCCTATTAGGCGGAGCATCAAAATCTGAAGATTATTTTAATCTCATAAAGTTAATGTCAGATAGTCTTAATATAGGAGAAGATGAAGTACAATCTCTAATCGCTGATTTATCTGCGACTATTGACGTTATACCTAAATGGATAACCACAGAAATATTAGAAGAAGATCCTAAATTAAAAAGCTTAAAAAAATATGGACCTAGTAAAAAGCGCTTTAAATTCCATAAAGATCAAGAATTAGAACCTTTATATAAAAATCATATTGAGAAAATATTAAATCAAGGTCGAGTTTGTGAAGATCATTTAGTAAAAGCAAACTTAAGACTAGTTGTTAGTGTTGCAAAAAAATATATTGGAAGAGGAATGTCTCTTCTAGATTTAATACAAGAAGGAAATATAGGTCTAATAAGAGCTGTAGAAAAGTTTGATTATCGAAAAGGATTCAAATTTAGTACATATGCTACATGGTGGATTAGACAAGCTATCACAAGAGCAATAGCTGATCAAGCAAGAACAATAAGAGTCCCTGTTCATATGGTTGAAACAATTAATAAACTATTGAGAGTTAGTAGAAGGCTAGTACAAGAATACGGAAGAGAACCTACTACAAGAGAATTAGCCAAAGAAATGGATTTGTCACCTGAAAAAGTAAGAGAAATATTAAAAATATCTCAAGAACCAGTTTCACTTGCAACGCCTATAGGAGAAGAAGACGATTCTTTGCTGGGAGACTTTATAGAAGACGTAACTTCTCTAGGTCCTTCAGATGCTGCATCTCATAATTTACTTAAAGACCATGTCAGTAGCGTCTTAGGAAGTTTAAATATTAGAGAACAAAGAGTACTTCAACTCAGATTTGGTTTAGAAGATGGAAGAAGTAGAACTTTAGAAGAAGTTGGAAGAGAATTTGGAGTTACCAGAGAAAGAATCAGACAAATAGAAGCTAAAGCATTAAGAAAGCTTAGGCATCCAACTAGATCAAAGAAACTAAAAGACTTCTTGGTTTGATTATTCATAGAATTGTTATTAACTATTTACTTAATATAACTTTACTCTGATTTCTATTATTGCTATTATCTAATAAGCATTCATAAAATTTTGATATGGAAAACCAAGAATTAGTAAATATAATTAGAGATATAGTTTTGATTGTTACTTGCGTAACAGTATTTATTTCATCTTTATTGATATTATTTCTCATATTTAAAATTTATAAAGAAATAAAGCAAACTATTGGAGCTTTAAGTAAAACTGCTAATCGTTTAGATCAAATTTCAAGTAGAATTATAGATGATATTACATTTCCTGTTCTAAAAATAACAACTGGGTTCCAAAAACTGAAATTAATGATTAATAGTTTAATAAATCGATCTTCAGAAGAAGAAGAAGAGAAAAAATAGTTTAAGGAGACAAATGTCTGAAAATAAGAATGGAGCTGGTTTTTATACTGGACTTTTTCTGGGTAGTATTGCCGGTTTAACTATGGGAATATTATTTGCTCCAAAATCTGGAGAAGAAACAAGAAGCATAATCTCAGATAAAACAAGTGATTGGAAAGAAAAAGCCGAGGAATTAAGTGAAGCTGCAAAAGATAGAATAATTACAGCTGCGAACGAAGGGAAAAAAATAGCTGGGGAAATGAGAGAAGAAGATTATTTAGAATAATTTAAAACTGATAATCAACTTGAGGATAAGAACCTAAAATTTTTAACTCACTTGAATTTTTAATTATCCCTTTCATAACCTCTTTCATTTCCGAATTATCAACATGTCCTTCAATATCAACAAAGAAATAATATCTTCCTAATTGTCTTCTAGTAGGCCTAGATTCAATTTTTGTTAAATTGATTTTTTTCATTGCAAATGGTCTCAGTACCTCAAATAAACTGCCAGGAGAATCTTCATCAAAACTAAATACAATCGATGTTTTATCTTTACCTGTAGGTGTCATAGAAACAGATTTACTCAACACAACAAATCTTGTTATATTTACAACATCTCCATCTATTTTTTCCTCTAATATATTTAAATTATTTTGTTCTGCAGCCCATTTAGGGCCTATAACTGCTCCAGGTAAATTACTTTTCTCCAAATCGTCAATTGCTGAAATCGTACTTAAAGATGCCATTAATTTTGCTTTAGGTAAATATTTGTTAATAAAATCTTTACATTGTCCTAAAGGCTGTGGATGAGAAAATAAAACTTCTATTTCAGACAAGTTGAAATTTGATTTTGCAAGAAGACAATTCTCAATTTTCACTAAAAATTCATTTTTAATCTTTACAGAAGGAGTCTCAATAAGAAAATCTAATACTTCTACAATTGAACCCTGTAAACTATTTTCTATTGGTACAATTGAATCTGTAACTTCATTTGTTTCTAGAAGACCTAAAGTTTCAGTGAAAGTTTTGCATGGAACTCTTAAAGCATTAGAATTATATTTACTTAATGCAAAAGCACTATATGTTCCTTCTGGGCCTAAGAATGAAATTTTACTCATTAATTAACCTTCTTAAAAATATCTAGCTAATAAATTTTGATGTCTTTTTGATGTATTCAATATCAATAAATCATCCTCATTTAAAACTGTATCAGAATTTACTAATTCACAATTACCATGAAAATCAATTTTTCCAAGAAAAATTACATTAAATGGAACTCTAATTTCTGAAATTTTCTTAGCAATTGCTCTAGATTCAGATGATATCTTAATAGTAAATAATCCATTATCAGTTCCATAGATGTCTAATATTTTAACTGGTAAATAAGGTCGGTAAACTTCACTAACTACGTTCATAATAGAATCAGAAACACCAACAATTTTGTTAACTCCAATAAGTTCAAAGAGATCCTTATTCTCATTATTCTTAACAATAGAAACTATTTCAAAATTCTTCCAGGATTGTTCGAGATCAAAGGTATCCATTAAACGTTTTGCAGTTTGAGCCACAGCTAAATTATCTGCATCATCATCAAGAGTCAAAATTAATTTGGTACATCTATGTAATCCATTTTTAATCAATGTATTTTGGTCTCTAGCATCATCCAAAACACATAAATCAACACTACTAGGATCATTTGATTTAATATAATCATTCAAATCTCTAACTCTAGAATAAGAATTATCTATACCTAAAACTTCAATTCCATTGCCGTTAGAGAAAAATTCTTTGAGTAAAATAGCCCCAATTTCTCCTAATCCAACTATCATTACATATTCATTAATCAATAGATCCTCCAAACAAATCAACTAATTTGCCTCTCAGCAATTCAGTTATTGAGAAAACATTAAAACCAAAATCCCGTTGTAGTTCTGCAAAATGAGAATCTTTAATAAAAAGGATCTTTTCTTGATCAGGATATTCCTGGTCTAATCTATGTATAAATAAAGCATTAAGATTATCATCACTAGAAGCTACAATAAACAAATCAATTTCATCAAATTTAGAAAAATTAATATCAATCATATTTTTTGAAAAATAAGTTTCTTTCTGAAAATTGCTACTTGCAATACTATGATTTAAAACTTCTTGATCATTTTTTTTAGAAAAAAGTAGCACTTGATTTTCATCGAAATTTAAGACATTTGAAAATAATTTAAAATATTCAGAGCCAAAAATTAAAATTTTCATAATTTAACCTATATATATTTTTCATTTTTCCAAATCAATAGACTACATCTGTTTTCAATTAATATATTCTGAATTCTATTTATTTCAAAGAAACCACTTTTGATGTTTTTCTGAAGAATAAGATTATAAGGGATAACCACTAAATCAGGATTTTCTTCAATAATAAATGAATACACGATACTATTAAGATCTCTTGATTGAGGGTTTTCTAGTTTTAAGCGCTTACCTTCTTTTAATTTTGTATTCTTTCCAAATTTTTTCAATTCTTCATCAGCTTGAATATTTAAATCATTTAAAGATGCATCTTCAGGAAAATCTCGAGAAATTATTTTAGGTCTCACTGCAACTAATAAACCTCTAGAAAATCTTGTGAGTTCACCCATTTCTTCTGCTAAAATATCATTATCAGAAGAGTTACTTAAAAATACTAAAATTTTGTTAAACAACATAAAAACACTTACTAGGTTTCATTTTCTGAGTTTTGTGCTCCAATAACTCTTACTACTCTATCATCAGTTCCTGCTATCAATAAAACATCTTGATTCATAAACTTCTGATCTTCATCAGGATTTAAAATAACATCATCTCTTCTTTGTATTGCTAAAATAACAACACCATATTTATCTCGAGCATTACTAAAACCACTATCTTTCAAGGAATGCCCAACATACTTAAGTGGTACTTCTACCCTACTTATACCAAATGAAGATGTTAACTCCAAATATCTCTCTACTCCTGGTAAAAACAAATCATGAGCTAAACTTGACCCTCCATCTCTTTCAGGAAAAACCGTTTTAGCAGCGCCAATTCTTCTAAGTGTTTCTCCGTGCAATTCACTTTGAGCACGAGAAACAATTACTGGAATTTCTAAATCTCTTAAAAGAACTGTAACCATAATTGATGCTTCAGTATTTCTTCCTATCGCTACTATTGCATAATGAAAATTATCTACACCTAATTCTCTAAGTGTAGATTCATCAGTAGCATCAGCCTTAACTGCGTGAGTAACAACCCCAGTTAATGCTTGAACCTTTCTATCATCAAGGTCTATAGCCATTACATCGTGCCCCAATTGATACAATGTTATTGCAGCTCTAGTACCAAATCGACCTAATCCTATTACCACTATTTGTCTGCCAGCCAATTTATTTCTCCTTATAAATTAAAATTCAACTAACCAATTCTTATTTTTTCTTCTAATAAATTGTAATTTGGTTCCTTAGAATTAGTTAAAAGAAAAACCAAAACCAAGCTACTCAATCTACCTAAAAACATTGCAGTAATCAGTAAATATTTACTTAATACTGATATTTCTGATGTAATTCCTGTGCTTAAACCAGTAGTTGTAAAAGCTGAAATTACCTCAAAAACAATTTTATCAAATTGTATCTCATTATTTAATAGAGTTATAAAAAATATATAGATAAGAATCATCAATCCAAGAATTACAATGATTACAATGGAATGATTAACAGTTTGTTGAGAAATCTGTTTTCTCCAAATAATTACATTCTTTCTTCCTTTTAAGTAAGAAAAAACTGCTAACACTATTACAACAAATGTAGTAATTTTTATTCCCCCTGCTACTGATGCTGGTGCCCCACCTATAAACATTAAAATTTCAGTTACCAATAAAGTAAATCCTGTAGTTTCACCATAGTTAAAAGTACTAAAACCTGCCGATCTAGAAGTGATTGAACTAAAGAAACTATTGTAAATTTTATTAACCAAATCCATGTTTCCAATAGTATTGGGGTTTGAAAATTCTCCTATAAAAACAAATAAAAATCCTAAAAAGATTAGAATTAGATAACCCAAAAGAATCAATCTGGTTTCTACAAATAACTTCAACCTGAATTTAAATTTTCCAATTCTTCTATGATGAACTAAATCATGCAACACAAAATAACCTAATCCACCGATAATAATTAAACCTGAGAAAATCATTAAAATAAATGGCTTATACTTAAATATTGTTAAGCTTTCACTACCGAGAACACTTAAAGTTTCAAACCCTGCATTGTTGAATGCTGAAATAGAATGGAATACACTCAACCATACTAATTGTTTCAAAGATAAATCATCAAATTCTCTAATCAAAAAAAAGAAAGAAAAAAAGAAAACTAATGATCCAATTATTTGTATAATTAATGTTAAAAAAACCACATTCACTACTAATGAACCAAGATTTGATAGCCCCTGTGACCTTATTTCTTCTCTAATTAATAATAAGTTCTGAAAACCAACTTTCTGACCCATTATGACTATCAAGAAGGCAGCACTAGTGGTAATTCCCAATCCTCCGATTAAAATTAACAATATAATTATTGATTCTCCAAAGATTGACCATGTTGAACCAGTATCTAATACCACAAGACCAGTTACTGTAACTGCTGAAGTTGCAGTAAACAGTGCATCTACAAATGTAACATTTACATTCTCAGCGTGAGAAAAAGGGAAAAACAATAATAATGTGCCTAAGAGAATTACACCTAAAAAACCATATATTACTAACATCAAAGAGGAAGGTCCTCTAAAAGTAGATTTTCTTTCTTTAATTTTAAAATTTATAGAAGAAATTTCTGAATTTCTAGGAGTTAAAACTACTCTGTTTTTTGAATGTTTCTCCAATTATAGATTCCGATAATATTTTTATTATTTTCAATGTCAATTTATAATTTAGTAGATAAAGTAAATTTATCAATAAATTTACTTTATATTTTACTCTATTCAAAATCTTATAAAAATTACAATGATAAAGAATGTTTTTTGCTTATATCTGATAATTAATTTATCAATAATATCTTTCAGTTGCACTTCAATAGAAGAAAAAGATCTGAAACAAATAGAAGCTTCCCCTACCGAAGTAGAATTGGATCAAAGCATTAGTGTATTACCAAGTCTTAATAATGTTATCAATAAAATATCTCCATCAGTAGTAGCTATAAATATTTCAACCTTAAAAAGAGACTTCTTCCTTAGACAAAGAACTCAAAATGCAGACGGATCAGGAGTAATAATTACAGAAGATGGATTCATTGTTACAAACAATCATGTTGTGTCAAATGCAAACACTATTTCTGTAACCCTTCATGATGGAAACATTTACGAAGCATCCATCGTCGGGAAATTTCCAAACAGTGATATAGCTTTATTAAAAATCCCAGCAAATAACCTAAAGCCACTTCCTTTTTCAAAAGATGATAGTTTGAAAACAGGAGATTGGGTAATAGCATTAGGAAATGCATTTGGACTTGAAGGCGGACCTACTGTCACACTAGGAATAGTAAGTGCTTTAAATAGGAGCATAAAGACTGAAGATGGAATGATACTTACAGATATGATTCAAACAGATGCTGCAATAAACCAAGGAAATTCTGGAGGACCATTAGTAAATTTACAAGGAGAATTAGTGGGACTGAACACAATTTTACTTAGCAGAGCAGAAGGTATAGGTTTTGCTATAAGTTCTTATCTAGTAAAAAGATACACTGAAGATTTAATGGAATTTGGAGAAGTGATAATTCCATGGTTAGGGATGGAACTAGCAACTCTAACTCAAGCTCAAGCTAAAACTTATTGTAATTGGGGATATAAAACATGCGAATATCAATCAATAGATGGAATCCTGATCATGGAAGTTGAAGAAAATTCTCCATCTTATCAAGCAGGAATCCGTGGGGGAGACTTGCTAACACATGTCCAATCTGAAAAAGTAAAATCAAGTAGAGAATTTTATAGTAGATTATGGAGTTACAAACTAGGCAATACTATAACCTTAAAAGGGAAACGACTGAGTAAGGATATATCTTTTGACATTCTTCTAGAGAAAAAGAATGATTAATTATTTTTCAAAACTGATAAGTTAATTTCCTCTCCAGAAATTTTCCCAGAAAATAAATTTCCATGATCTTTAATCTCCTCTTGAATATTGAGAGAATGAGATAATGTTTGCTCTGATATATATCCATAATGATTCAAAAAGGACTCTTTTAATTTTTTGCTACAAAAAATTTCCACATTAACTTTATCTGTAACCTCTAATTTTGTATCTCTTCTTATATTTTGAATTAATCTTACTAAATCTCTAGCAAATCCTTCTGATTTCAAATCAGGAGTGATATTTAAATCTAGTTTTATGAAAACATTAAATCCTGAAACTTTTTGAATTCCTTTATCTTCATTTGAAACAGGTTCTAGAGTAAATTCATTTCCTTCTAAAATATAACCTTCAATCAGGATCCTTCCTTGTTCATCTTGTTGCCATTTATCTTCTCTAGCAGCAATAATACATTTTTGCACATCATGACCTAATCTTGGGCCTAAGACTCGTGGATTTAATTTAAGTTTATATCCGCCTAGAGAAAATGATTCTTCTGAATAAATTATTTCCTTCGAATTTATTTCTTCTTTTATTAAATCTTCATACTCATTAAGCGAATTAACATCAAAATCTGGAGAAATTATAGTTACAGATTTAACAGGCTGCCTTACTCGAAGATTATTAATTTTTCTAATAGAAAGAGCTACTGACACTATTTGTCGAACAAAATCCATTTTTTCAATTAATTCTTTTTCCTCCTCAAAGTTTTCTTCAGATGGCCAATCTTCTAAATGAACACTAATTTCATTAGAAAGCTTTTTGTATGCAAATTCAGAAATTAAAGGAAGAAAAGGAGCTAAAACCTTAAAAAAATTCTTAAGAACTGTATACAAAGTATTATAAGCGCTTAATACTTCAGGGCTTTTTACATTGTCCCAAAACCTCGGCCTACTTCTTCTTATATACCAATTGTTCAAGACATCTATAAAATCAGAAATTTGTGCACATGCGTCTGTAATTTCATAATTTTCCATTTTTTCATTTACATCTACAATCAACTTTCTGATTTTCCCTAAAATATATTGATCAATTAAAACTTCTGAAGTTCTAATTTCTTCGGCTTTAATATGTTCTAAATTTGAATAGAGCATAAAAAAATATAAAGAGTTCCAAATAGGAACTATGACTTTTCTTAAAGCTGTTTCTATACCAGAACCTTTTCTATCTATTTCTAAATTATGTCCTTTTAAAATTGGAGATGACACTAGAAACCATCTAAGTGCATCAGATCCATATTTACCCCATACTTCTTCAGGAGAAGGGTAATTTTGTAGCCTTTTTGAAAGCTTAGACCCTGTCTCATCCACAACAACACCATGACCAATAGCATTTTTAAATGGATGGCTATCAAACAAAGCTGTGCTTAACACCATAAGTGTGTAAAACCATCCTCTAGTTTGAGCAATATATTCAACAATAAAGTCTGCAGGAAAATGAGAATCAAACCATGCCTTATTTTCAAAAGGATAATGGACCTGAGCAAAAGGCATAGAGCCTGATTCAAACCAACAATCTAAAACTTCCTCTACTCTAACCATCATGCTTTTACCAGAAGGATCATCAGGATTTGGACGTGTTAATTCATCAATTGCAGGTCTATGAAGATCTGAAGGCCTAACTCCAAAATCTTTCTCTATCTCATCTAAACTTCCATAAACATCGATCCTAGGAAATTCCGGATTATCACTTTTCCAAACTGGAATAGGAGTGCCCCAAAATCTATTTCTACTAATTGACCAATCTCTTGCTCCTGATAACCATCTGCCAAATGCTCCATTTTTAATATGGTTGGGAATCCAATTTATCTGCTGATTTAATTCTGACATTCTATCTCTGAATTTAGTTACTTCCACAAACCATGAATTTACTGCTTTATAAATTAGAGGTTCATCAGTTCTCCAACTATGTGGATAACTATGAGAATATTCTTCATGTTTAAATAAAATTTTTCTGGAATCTAAATTTTTAATAATTTCTTCGTTTGCATCAAATACCAGCATTCCTTCGTAATCTTTAATTTCAGAAGTAAATTTTCCTCTTGAATCAACTGGGCTTTTGATAGGAATTCCATGTGATTCACAAACAATTTGATCATCTTCTCCAAAACCAGGTGCCATATGAACAATTCCTGTACCTTCTTCAGTGTTAACAAAATCTGCAGAAAGAATTTTGAATGAATTTTCTGTGCCTGAAAAATAATCAAAAATAGGCTTATAACTTATCCCCACTAGAAGATCTCCCTTAATAGTTTTTATTTTCTTCATTCCATCTAATTCTTGCTTATATTTTTCAACAGTATTTTCAGCTATCAGTATTGAATTTTTTCCATTTGAAAAAATGGAATATGAAATATCTTCTCCTACTGCTAAAGCCAAGTTTGAAGGTAACGTCCATGGAGTAGTAGTCCAAACCAAAATATCAATTGATTTCCCTAAATTAGAATTTCCTTCCAAAGAAAATTTTACAGTGACTGCAGGATCAATCCTTTCTCTATAGGAATCATCTAATCTTGTTTCAAAATTTGATAGAGGTGTCTCAGCTTTCCAAGAATAAGGCATTACTTTTGCCTTCTCATAAATCAAACCCTGATCCCAGAGTTTCTTAAATGCCCAGATTACAGATTCCATATAATTAAGATCCAAAGTTTTATAATCATTATCAAAATCTACCCACCTAGCTTGTCTATTAACCGTCGTTTCCCATTCTTTGGTATATTTCATGACAGATTCTCTACAATGATCATTAAAATTTTTCACTCCAAAATTTATTACCCCTGACCTACCATTGAGTCGTAATTCTTTTTCAGATTCCATCTCAGCAGGTAAACCATGACAATCCCATCCAAATCTCCTTTCCACTCTCCTTCCTTTCATAGTTTGATATCGAGGAATAATATCTTTGACAAAGCCAGTTAGTAAATGTCCATAGTGAGGCAATCCATTAGCAAATGGAGGGCCATCATAAAATACATATTCATTTTCTTCAGATCTATCGTTTACAGATTTATTAAAAATCTTTTTTTCTTCCCAAAATTCCAAAATATCTAATTCTAATTGAGCAAAATTAGGCTTGGGATCTAAATCAGAATAATATTTTTCTTGTTTATTATTTTCAGTCATTATTTGATTTTCTATTTATATTTTTCTCATTGAACTTTCAGCTAAAACTTTATACTCAGGACCTTCAGATTTTAAAATACTTCTAATAAGACTGATTTTATTAAACTGAAAGGGAACTTTCTTAGGGTATTCAATTTTTTGTAAAATTGAAATAAAAGAACTTAATTCTTTTCTTGAAGAATTTTTTCTTTTTCTCGCAATTGTAATGTGAGGAAGAAAAGAAATTTCTGACTCAAAATTATTTTCCAACAATTTTAAACTAACATCATCATATAACTGAGAAATCAAAGAATTCTTTTTCAATTTGGCAATAAAAATTTTTGGGTGATTTTTATTAGGGAAAAAATCTAGACTTTCAATATATGTATCAATTTCATTTTCAAACTGAAAATCTTCTATAATTTTTCTAAGAATTATAACTTGATTTTCCATACAATTTCCTAAAAATGTTAATGTACAGTGTATCAACGATAAATCTACCCATTTAAACAAATGATAATAATTCTTAGGAACTAAATTTTTAAATTCAGAAAGTTGTTTTTGGATAATATAAGGCACATTTAAGCTTATAAATATTCTCCAAGGAAAATTATCATAATCTTTAGTAACCAATTTATCCTCCAGCAATAGCAGGTAAAAAATGCACTTCAGAGTTTTCATTAATTTTGTGAATTAAACCTAACCTAGTAGCACGACCGTCAATAACTGCTGAAAGCCCAGGCTTGAGTTTTCCATTTTCGACCAATTCTAGTTTGATTCCAGGAAATAATTTTTCTAAATTATTAATCAATTCATTCAAAGTTTTCCCATCTACATCTATAGGACTCGAGCCCATAGCAAAATGCCTTAATTTATATGGTAAATAAACACTTGCCATGAAATATTATTTATTTTTCAAACTCTCAATAATGCTAGATGGTTTCATTGGAGTACTTGACATTCTAATACCCAACGCATTGTGTATAGCATTAGAAATAGTTGGAATTGGAGGAACAATAGGTGTTTCACCTACTCCTCTCACACCAAATGGATGTTCTTCACTAGGAACTTCTACTAAAATTGTATCAATCATAGGAAGATCTAAAGAAATAGGCATTCTGTAATCTAAGTAGCTGGAATTTTCCATCCTACCATCTTGGCTCATATAATATTCCTCATTTAAAGCCCACCCTATACCTTGAGTAGCTCCACCTTGTAGTTGTCCTTCAACGTAAGAAGGATGGATTGCTTTTCCACAATCTTGAATTGCTGTGTATCTTACTACGTCAGTTTTACCGGTATTTTCATCAATTTCTATATCTGCAATGTGTACACCAAATCCTCCACCTGCTTCTTCTAGATCAACAGAAGCATTAGCTGTAACTGGCCCTCCAGGAGAATCGTCAGCAAATTCTTTCAACGTCATTTTTAATTCAGAATTTGATTTTGATTTAATTATCCCATTCTCATAAACTACTTCAGTTACATCAATATCCCATTTTAATGCAGCTTTTTCTTCAATTTCTTCGATTAATTTTTGAGAAGCTAAATATGCAGCATAACCAGTAGCGTAACATGTCCTACTTCCACCAGTCACATCTGTGTAACCAATACTATCAGTATCAACTACAGAGGGCCTCACATCTTCAGCAGGAATTCCTAAAACTTCAGCGGCTTGCATAGAAATAGCAGCTCTAGTTCCTCCAATATCAGTAGAGCCTTCAGTCAAAGCTACTGTTCCATCAGAATTAAGAGCTAAATTTACATGAGACTTGAATCCAATGTTAAACCAATACCCACTAGCAATTCCTCTTCCTCTCTTTTTTCCTGAAGGCAAATTATCATTTAACTTTGAATTCCAATGATCAGATTTCTTGGCAGCTTCTAAACATTCTTCCAAACCAATTCTAGTATAAAGTGGCCCTAAAGCAGTCCTAGTACCTTTTCTAGCAACATTTTTTACCCTAAACTCTAATGGATCCCAACCTTTTTTATCACATATTTCATCTACTAAAGTTTCTATAGCAAATGCAACTTGAGGAGAACCAGGTGCTCTATATGCAGCTGAACTAGGCTTGTTAACTATCACATCATAGCCTTCAATCCTTGTGGAAGGAATATCATAACAAGAAAAAACACATTGAGAAGCTGCTTCAATGAAAGCTTCAGGAAATCCTCCTGCTTCTAATTTTATAACTGCAGAAGCAGCTAATATTTTACCTGAAGAGTCAACACCTAATTTCACTTTTACTTTTCCACC
Source organism: uncultured Dehalococcoidales bacterium (assembly GCA_964434385.1). Taxonomy (GTDB): domain Bacteria; phylum Chloroflexota; class Dehalococcoidia; order Lucifugimonadales; family Lucifugimonadaceae. The sequence continues at coordinate 81,402 of CAYSUW010000004.1, forward strand.
AGGCGCTGGTCCTGTAGATTCAAAAACATCTGTTCTAGTCATTATCAATTTAACAGGTCGTCTAGATTTTCTAGAAAGAACTGCTGCTAAAGGCTCTAAGTAAATAGGGATTTTCCCTCCAAAACCTCCTCCAATTTCCATAGGAGTCACTCTAACTCTAGATACATCTAATCCTAATACCTTAGACACACTATCTCTTACTGTAAAAGAACCTTGAGTACTAGTCCAAATTTTTACTCTATCTTCTTCATCCCAAATTGCAGTGGCATTATGAGGTTCTATGTAACCTTGGTGAACAGTTTGCATATTTACTTCATTTTCCAAAACAAAATCAGATTCTGAAAAACCTTTTTCTACGTCTCCAAAATCATGTATTTCATGAAGAGCAACATTAGTATTTAAAACTTTTTTTCCTAAATGATCTGCTTCAAAACCCTCTAAAATGATAGGAGCATCTTTATCCATCGCTTGATCAACATTTATAACTGGTTCTAATACTTCATAATCAACCTTAATCTTATTTAAAGCTTCTTCAGCTGTATTTATATCTCCAGCTGCAACTGCTGCAACTGCATGACCTTTATACATCACTTTCTTATGAGCCAAAACATTTTCACTTAAATGTTTTTCAGACCCTGATTCTTCTGCTGAAGCTCTCTGAATATTTTCAAGTCTTGGAAGATCTTTAGCTGTCATTACAGCAAGTACTCCAGAAAGTTTTTCTGCCTCAGAGGTATCAATGTTTTTAATAATTGCATGTGCATGAGGACTACGAAGTACTGCTCCAAATACAAGACCAGGCAACTTAATATCAGCTCCATACTGAGCTCTTCCTGTTACTTTATCGTATCCATCATGCCTAATCGGCCTAGTACCAATAACTTTATATTCTTTTTTATCTGCAGTTGAAACCATTTTTCCTCCAAACTAAGATTTATCAGAAGCTTTTTGCACGGCTTTAACAATCTTGTCATAACCAGTACACCTACATAAATTTCCAGATAACCAATGTCTAATTCTTCCTTCTGAAGGATTAGGTTCATTATCAAGTAGATTCTTTGATGCTACTAAGAAACCTGGAGTACATATTCCACATTGCAAAGCAGCTTCTTCCAAGAAAGCTTGTTGAAGAGGATGAAGTCCCTCTGGTGTAGCCATTCCTTCAATAGTTTCTATATTCTTTCCATCTACTTCTGCACCTAAAACTAGACAAGAATCAACAATTCTTCCATCTATATTTACAGTACATGCACCACAATTTCCATCATTACACCCTTCTTTTGTTCCAGTAATCCCAACAATTTCTCTCAGAGTTTCTAATAAACTTATATAAGGAGGAATCAACAATTCCATCTCTTGTCCATTAATAGTTGTTGTAATTTGTATTTTTTTAACTTTTTTAGAAGTTGCCATCTAATTTCCTCCTGATCTTTTAATTGCTAAGTCTAAAGTTCTCCTAGTTAAAACTCCTATAAGGTGTTTCCTAAATTCCACATCACCTCTCATATCAGTAATAGGAGAACAAGAATCTTCTGCTATCTGAGAAGCTTGATTTAAATTTTCATCCGAAGCATCTTTTCCTTCTAAGAATTCACTAGCTTTATCTGCATAAATAGGAGTAGGTCCTACTGCTGCTAAAGCTATCTTAGAATCAGTGATTTTACCACTATCTATGACTACTGAAGATCCTACTGCAGCCACGGCTATATCCATTTCATTTCTTGGAGTAAATCTCTCGTAGGCAGCTCCAAAACCTGTAGTAGGCAAAGGAACTTTTAGAGAGACTAAAAATTCTCCTTCATCAAGAAGATTTCTTCCAGGGCTTACGCAAAATTCATCAACAGAAACTTCCCTATATCCTTTCGGTCCGGCAATAACGCAAATAGTATTATGAACAATTAGAGGACATATGCCATCAGCACTTGGAGATGCGTTGCAAAGGTTACCACCTAAGCTTGCACGAGACTGAATTTGAATACCACCTATCAGAGAAGCAGCATCAATAATACCAGGAAACTTAGAACTGATTTTTTTATCTTCATATAATACATAACAAGGAACAGCAGAACCAAAAACTAGATGGTTTTCAGTCCAATTTACCTTTGTTAATTCAGGGATTTTTTTAACATCTATGATAGCGTCTAGTTCGAATTTTCCACCTCTAGTCTGTACCAAAATATCAGTACCTCCAGCTAAACATCTAGCTTTTCCTCCAAACTCTTCAAGTAATCCTACTGCTTCATCAATATTTTCAGGTGCGTAATAATTATATGGATGCAATTGAATCTCCTATGAATAAAATTTTATTTAAATCACTATTAGTATTATCTTAATTTGAATACAATAGAGCAAATTAATTCTTCTTTATTTCTCTATTTAAAGTTTAATTAGTAGATTTCACTGATAAACAAGTTACCGTTTTTACTATACCTGGCATTCTATGCATTTGATTGCTGAGTATCTTGCCAATACTAGGAAGATCACCCGCTTCTATAACTGCAATAATGTCATATGGCCCTGTAACTACGTCTAACATATTAACTTCATCTATAGCTTCCAAAGTATCGACAACATCTTGGCTTTTACCCACCGAAGTCTCTATCAAAATATATGCTCTAGTAGCCATTTTACCTCCTGATTAAGTAAATAATATTTATGATACACGAAATACAGTTTATTTACTTTAAAACGATTGAGCCGATATCTTCCTAAATCAATAGGATTATAAGATTTTTTAACCTTGATTTTTTCTATACTCTTGACAATGTTTCTAACAAAATTATTCTTTGTTTCTTCTTCTTAAAATCATTATAGTTACCAAAATTATCAAAATAATTACTACTAAGATTCCTAATGGTGTTTTAGTGATAGACAAAATATTAAAAATAATATTCCAAATTGTTCTTAAAATATTAGTTATTGTGTTAATCATTTCAATGCTCTACTGATCAATTACCGAGCCATCCTCATGAAGTCTAGTTTCCACTTTTCTTACTTTAGTAGGGCAGTCTTTGATTGCATTTTTCTTAAGTTGTACTCCAATTCCTGGCTTAGTAGGTAACAGCAAGTAACCTGACCCATCATGAACAGGAGCACCAGATACCATTTGTGATTTTGGAGGCTCATGTTCACCAATTGGATATTCTTGAAGTGAAAAATTAGGGCAAGACGCAGCTATTTGTAAACATGCAGCTGTAGAGACAGGAGATAATGGGTTATGAGGAACAACTCCAACATGATGAGCTTCAGCCAAAGAAGCTATTTTTTTTGCGCCTGAAATTCCACCAACTAAACATACATCAGGCCTAATGTACTGAACAGAATTTCTAGATAATGCCATTTGAAATTCCCAAATTGAAGTAAATCTCTCTCCAGTCGCTATAGGAATATTAATTTTTTCTGCAACATAAGCCATTTCATCAAAATTATCAGGTGTAATAGGATCTTCGAAAAAAAATGGCCTAAATTCTTCAATTCCTCTTCCTAATTGCACAGCTTCTGTAGGTGTTAATCTCCTGTGAATTTCAATACATAAGTCTACCTCGTTACCTACAGCTTCCCTGTAACTTTTTACAGTTTCTATTGCATCTTCTATTTTATCTGCATGTGTCTTGAAATATTTTTTAGCCCTGTCTTCATCTAAAAATGGAGTCAAATGTCCTACTGCGGTAAAACCTTGTTTTTTTGCATCCAGTATTCCTGACATTAATTTTTCTTTTGTGTCTCCAAAAACATGATAATATACTCTAGCTTTATCACGAACCTTTCCTCCTAAGAGTTGATAAACTGGGACTTCGAAATGTTTACCCATTATGTCCCAAAGTGCAATATCTATAGCACTAATAGCTCCCATTATTGCTGAACCTCTAAAATGAGAAAACCTGTACATATATTGCCAATGGTGCTCAATCAATAAAGGGTTTTTGCCTTCAAGATAATCAGCAAATTTTGATATTGCAGCACTTGATGCTTCAAGAAATCCCCATGCTCCAGATTCCCCAATTCCTATTAAACCATTATCAGTTTCGATTGTTACTAATAAATACTGATCTATTAATAACGGTGTTACTTTTGTTATTTTCATGTGATTAGTTGAATTTTTATATATATTAAAATTTAGACTTATTTATTTATAATATTCTAAATGCAATTTTAAAAAAATATTTCACAGGAAAAATCATGAGAGCAGGATTTGGACAATTTAACTCAGCAAGCCCAGAATATTTAAAATTTGCAAAGCAATTTGGTGCTACTGATGTTTTGTTAAATTCAATAGCAGGAAATGATAATCTATCTGGAGCAAATGGCAGATGGGAGTTACAAGACTTGGTCAAACTTAGACTTATGGT
>CAYSUW010000005.1:0-80023 GCA_964434385.1 uncultured Dehalococcoidales bacterium
GTTCGTTCTCTAGAAACATCTCTAGCTGCAAGTTCTGCAACTTCAGCTGCTCCAGAAGCGCCACTAGCTTCAGCTTTAGGCTCTTCTTTTTTAGGCTCTTCTTTTTTTACCTCAATGTGTTCAGCAGCGGTTTTTTCTTTTCCAGCATATGGAGTGCTCTTTCCGAGGATTTTTACCTCACTCTTCTTTTTTGGTGTTGGAGCTGCAGCTTCTTCTGCTGCATCATCTCCTCCACAAGCAACCAATGTAAGTGTCAAAGTCAATATTACTGCTAAAACTAATGTTAGAAGTTTTCGGTTCATTTACCTTTTCTCCTTAAATTTTAGTTTATAATTTGTAATAATTTGCATTAATAATTATCTTGTTAATTATTAATGGAATTCGGATTTCAACTACAATTATTTAATGTAAAATACAGAAATAATGTAGATTAAATTTGTTAAATGATACCATAATATGCTTTTTTGCAAAAATATGGAGATTCCTTCTTGTAACAAGCTTTAAAAAATAATTAAATATAGAAATTTTAATTTGCTATATCTATTTTCTTTTTATATCCTTTGACCAGTCAAATTTTTAAATATTTAAATATCTTAAAACAGATATATTGATCACCAAAGATATAAACAGTCCTACATGAAATCAATCTCAAAATATATAGGAAATATATTCCAATACTATATTGTTCGTAGATTCTTATTCTTTATCTTGATTATTTGGTTAGCAAGTACAGCTATTTTTCTAATCCCTAGACTTTCAGGTCAAGATCCAGTTAAGGAAAAATTGTTATTAGAAGCCCAGAGAGGTGGGCATATGCAGTCTGGTTTGGAAGAAATGGCTAAGGCTTACCAGAAAAAATTCGGACTAGATAAACCTTTGATTGTTCAATATGGAAATTATATGAAAGATTTAGTCAGGTTTGATTTTGGTCCATCTATAGCTTATTTCCCTAAATCTGTTAATTCTTTAATAGGGGATTCAGTTATTTGGACTTTAGGGCTATTGAGTGTGGTAACCTTTATAGCATTCTTTGCTGGAACACTAGCTGGTGCATTGTTAGGATGGCCTAGATCTCCAGGTTTTCTTCAGTATATATTTATGCCCATTTTAACTTTGGCTGCTATTCCATATTATTTGTTAGCCTTGGTGTTGATATATATATTTGCTTTTAATCTAGAATGGTTTCCTTTATTTGGAGGTTATGCTGTAGCCAATCTTCCTTCATGGAGTTTTTCTTTTGCTATTGAAGTTGTTCACCACGCAATTCTTCCTGGTGCTTCAATAGTATTAGCTTCTTTAGGTTTTTGGGCTTTGGGTATGCGAGGTATGATGATTACTACACAAGGTGAAGATTTTATGATTCAAGCAGAGGCCAAAGGTTTAAAAGGTGTAAGAATGTTTTTCAATTATGCTGTAAGAAATGCAATTCTTCCACAAACTACTGCATTAGCATTATCATTAGGAACGGTATTCACAGGTTCTGTATTGGTTGAGGTTATTTTTAGATATCCTGGTTTGGGGAATACTCTTTATCAAGCTATAAGACTTAATGATTTCTTTGTAATTCGAGGATTGATATTTATTGTTATTGTTGCTTTAGGTCTTGCAACTTTTTTAATAGATATAGCTTATCCATTATTAGATCCTAGGGTAAGTTATAAAAAAGGATAATTATGACTACATCTACATATACAGAAACAGATTGGAAAATAAGATATAAAAAACGATTTTTTAATTTCTTACGTTATGTAAGAAGAAATCCTTCTCTTGGAGTAGGTTTAGGTTTTCTATTATCTCTTTTTCTATTTGTTGTTATAGGTTATGCAGTTTATGATACTGAAAGATTTCGACCGCTTAAAACAGGGACAGATTTAGCTCCATTTGAATATGACTCAAAGAAAGGGAGAGATGGTTACCCCCTCGGTACAGATAGACAAGGTAGAGATGTAATGTCTGTAATGATTGTAGGTGTTCCTCTAACAATACAAATAGGTTTAATAGCTGGAATTATTGGTATAACTGTAGGAACAGTTTTAGCTTTTGTTGCAGCGTATTTTGGAGGCTGGATTGATAATATTATTAGAACTGTAGTCGATGTAGGATTGACAATCCCGGGTATTTTGATACTAATTTTAATTGCTGTTAATTTACAGTCTGGTTTAACCGTTACTCAAATGGGATTAGCAGTTTCAGCTGTTGCTTGGGTTTGGCCTGCAAGAACTATAAGGTCTCAAGTACTTGTGATGCGTGAACAATTATATGTTGAAATTGCTAGATTATCAGGAACAGGTGCAATTTCAATAATGTTCAAAGAGATGCTACCTAATCTGGCTCCTTATATTGGAGCAAGTTTTGTAGGCTCAGTCGCGTCTGCTATTTTAGCTTCTGTTGGATTAGAAGCATTGGGTCTAGGTCCATTTGATTCTCCTACTTTAGGTATGACTATCTATTGGAACATTCAATTTTCTTCTATCCTTCATGGAATGTGGTGGTGGTTTGGCCCTCCTATTGTGGTGTTAGCAATTATTTTCGTAGGTTTATTTTTGATTACAGCTGGATTAGATGAATGGTCTAACCCAAGATTAAGGAAAAGAGTGTGAGTACATCTGATTTTAAGGGTTTAAGAGTAAAAGATTTGAAAGTTTACTATGATACTCCAGAGGGAGTTGTAAAAGCTGTAGATGGAATATCATTTTCATTAGTACAGGGTAAAAGATTAGCACTAGTTGGTGAATCTGGTAGCGGAAAGAGCACTCTTTCTATGGCTTTGATGAGACTTACCAGGCCCCCTGGGAGAATTGCGGATGGAAATATCTTTTTGGATGATGTAGATATTTTGGATTTAGATGTTGAGGAAATGAGATTATCTAGATTGTCAGAAATTTCTCTTGTTCCTCAAGGAGCAATGAATTCACTGAATCCTGTTTTGAAAATTAAAGATCAAATTTTAGATGGTTTGTTTGATCATCAAGTTTCTGGTGATAAAAAAATTTCTAAAGATGAGCAAAAAACTAGAGTTTCAGAACTTTTAACTGCAGTTGAATTACTTCCATCTGTTGGGGATATGTATCCACATGAATTAAGTGGGGGAATGAAACAGAGAGTTGCTATTGCTATTGCAACTTCTATGGATCCCAAGGTGATTGTTGCTGATGAGCCTACTAGTGCATTAGACGTTGTGGTTCAAAGAACTGTAATGCAAACATTAGGTAGATTACAAGAAGGACTAGAAGCATCAATTGTTTTAGTGGGACATGATATGGGATTAGTAGCACAATTTGCTGACTTTGTTGGAGTGATGTATGCGGGAAAAATGGTCGAATTAGGTCCTGTTAATTCGGTTTTTGGAAAGCCTTTACATCCATACACTAGGTTATTGATTAGAAGTTTGCCAACTTTAGAAAACAAAGAAGACTTTATAGGAATTCCTGGTTTACCTCCTCCATTGTTGAATTTGCCTCCAGGTTGCACTTTTTGTACTAGATTTGATAGAGAAAACAAGAATGATCCACCTTGGAAAGAAGTTAGTAAAGACCATTGGATTTCTGAATGTAACGTTTGTTCTGATATAGGAAAATGAGGATATAATTATGGGATCACTTTTAGAAGCAAAAAATGTAACCAAAATTTTTGGTGGTGGACTTTTCTCTAAAGAAGAAGAATTGATAGCAGTTAATGATATTTCTATAAACCTTGAAGTAGAAAACCCAAAGATTATTGCTATAGCAGGGGAGTCTGGAAGTGGTAAAACTACTCTGGCTAGATTATTACTCGGATTAATCGATCCTAATGAAGGGTCAGTAGAATATTTAGGAAAAAATTTAAAAGAAATGAAAGGTAAGGTAAGGAGGGATTTTAGAAGAGAGGTCCAACCTATTTTCCAAGATCCGTATGGTTCTTATAATCCTTTTTATAAAGTTGACCATGTTTTATATAGTCCTATTAAGAATTTTAAACTAGCATCAAAAGGTGAAGAAGCTAGAAACATGGTTGAAAAAGCACTTGAATTAGTTGGCTTAGTTCCTTCAGAAACATTAGGAAGATTACCTCATCAATTAAGTGGAGGTCAAAGACAGAGAGTAATGGTTGCCAGAGCATTGTTATTGCAGCCAAGGATAATTTTAGCTGATGAACCTGTCTCTGCAGTTGATGCTTCTCTTAGAGCTACTATCTTAGATTCTGTTAAAAAATTAAACAACGATTTAGGTATCTCAGTGATTTATGTAACTCATGATTTAACTACTGCTTATCAAATTAGTGATGAAATAATGATTTTATATAAAGGTGTTCTAAAAGAAGCTGGTCCAGTCGAAGTTGTTATTAAAAACCCTAAACATCCTTATACTCAACTATTGATTGATTCTATCCCTCAAGCTAATCCGAAACTAAAATGGGGTAAATTAGATATTTCTGAAACTCAGGAATTATTAGATCAACCAGGGATTGGTTGGAGAGATTCTTAATCAACTTTCTTTTAATTCTCTAGTTATTCCTTCAATTGAATCCTTGGCATCTCCGAATAGCATAGATGTTTTATCAATGTAAAAGAGTTTATTATCTATTCCTGAGAATCCAGTGTTCATAGATCTTTTTAATACAATAATATTTTTTGCTTTATCTACATTAAGTATTGGCATTCCATAAATCGGACTATTTTTATTATTTCTTGCATCAGGGTTTGTAACGTCATTTGCACCTATGACTATTGCAACATCTGTAGTCACAAATTGATCATTTATTTGTTGTAAATCATATAATTTATCATAAGATATATTTGCTTCTGCTAACAAGACATTCATATGGCCTGGCATTCTTCCAGCAACAGGATGAATAGCATATTTTATATTGCATCCTTTAGATTCTAGGATCTCAGAAAGTTCTTTAATACTGTGTTGAGCTTGTGCTACTGCCAGCCCATAACCGGGGACTATGATTATATTTTCTGAGTATTCAAGCAGAATAGCAGTATCTACAGTATTTATAGATTTAAATGTTTGAGCGTTTTGGGATATGCTATTTTGAGTTTCGGTAATTTTCTGACCAAACCCACCAGTAATAACATTCATCAAAGACCTATTCATTGCTTTAGTCATGATCTTAGTTAATATTAATCCTGAAGCACCAACTAAAGATCCACATATTATGAGAATGGTGTTATTTAGAGCAAAACCAGTAAATGCTGCTGCAATTCCTGAGTAGGAATTTAATAATGCAATTACTACAGGCATGTCTGCACCACCGATTGGAATGACAATTAATATTCCTAATAAAAGACCTAATATAATCAAATAATAGATGAATACATGAGTGTTAGTTAAAAGAAGTATGAACCCTATAGATATAGTGATTATTAATAGAAAAATATTCAAAATATTTCTGAAAGGAATTAAAATTGGATTAGTAGGAATAAGTTCTTGAAGTTTTAAAAAAGCTATAATACTTCCTGTAAAAGTTATCGTTCCTATAATGACACTTAAAATAATTGTACTTCCTGAGTAAATAGAAAATTTTCCTATATTGGCTAATCTAGTAAATTCTTGTGATGAGATTAATGCAGAAGCTAGTCCTCCAAACCCATTGAATAATGCAACCATTTGAGGCATAGCAGTCATTTTGACTAATTTTGCCATTAAAATTCCAATACTTGCACCAACAATTAGCCCAATTATTATCCAAGATAATTTTAGAGTTGAATTATCCAATATTGTTATTAGAATTGCCAAAAACATGGCTAGTGAGGAAATTAAGTTTCCTGATCTAGCTGTTTTGGGAGAGCTTAATCTCTTTATACCTAAAATGAAGAGGATTGAAGAAATAATATATACTAATGTGATTATATTAGTGGTTATCATTTTTTATGATTGTTTTCCGTTTTTTTAAACATACTTAGCATTCGATCAGTAACTAAAAATCCTCCAACTACATTAATAGTTGATAGAATCAAAGCTCCAAAACCGATAATTTCCATTATTCTTCCATCTCCATTTTTGAGGATAATTATGGATCCTATAATTACAATTCCTGAGATGGCATTACTTCCTGACATTAATGGGGTATGAAGAGTGGGAGGGATTTTTGTGATTAATTCATATCCAAGAAATAATGCTAAAGCAAAAATCATTATTAATATTAATAAATTTTCCATAATTAGTTATTCCTTTAACTGGTTAATTTATGTCTATCATCCTTGTTATGGGTTAAACAAATATTATTTATTATTTCATCTTCGAAATTTAAATTAATATCTTCTTTTTCTATAAGAATATTTAATAATGATTCAACGTTTTTAGATAATAATTGGCTTGCATGATAGGGCATAGTACTAGGAAGATTTAAAGTTCCTACAATTAAAACTCCATTATGGACTATGGTTTTATCTGCTTCAGTAAGTTCACAATTCCCACCTCTTTCAGCTGCAAGATCCATGATTACAGTACCTTTTTTCATATTGGCCACAGATTTTTGATTAATAAGAATAGGGGATTTTTTGCCTGGTATCATAGCGGTTGTTATTATGCTATCTGATTGAATGATAAAAGGGTATAAAAAATCAGCAGTTGATTTAATTTTTTCTGAGGATTGTTCTTTTGCATATCCGCTTTTTTCTTGAGAATCTTCTTGATTGGGCATTTCCAAAAAAGTTGCTCCTAAACTTTCCACTTGTTCTCTTACTTCTTTTCTCACATCAAAAGCTGTTACAGATGCACCTAATCTTTTTGCTGTAGCTATAGCTTGAAGACCTGCAACTCCTGCTCCTAGAACTAAAATTTTTGCTGGTGGAATTGTACCGGCAGCAGTCATTAGCATTGGGAAATATTTATTTAGTTTTGATGCAGCTATTAAAACTGATTTATATCCACTAACTGAAGCTTGAGATGATAAAACATCCATAGATTGAGCTCTAGCTATACGAGGAATTCTTTCTAAGGCTAATCCAGTTATATTATTTTGGATTAATAATTGTACGCATTTAGTATCAGTGAATGTTTCAAAATTTGATATTAATATTGATTGAGGTGAGAAATGTTTATAATAAGAATTTTCAATAGGATTTACACTAATGATTAATTGATTATTCAAGATTAACTGTTTATTATTTTCAATTATTTTTACTCCTGAATCCTGATATTCTTTATTTTCAAATCCAGATTTGATTCCAGCATCTTTTACAATGGAAAACTTATGATTTCCTAATTTAATTAATTTTGAAATTGAATCAGGTGTGAGTGATACTCTAGATTCAGAGTGTCTATTTTCTTTAACTATTCCTATATTCATATTTATAAAATATCATGAACTTAACCGAATTCTCTACAATTTTTTTTATACTTACATGAATTTATCTAAAAATAAGAAATCTGTAATATTAGTTATTGATATTGGAACAACTTTTTTAAAAATTGGTTTTTTTGATCTTAAGGCAAACCCAGTTAATGATTTTCAATTTAAAATTCCACATACGCTAAAGATTGATAAAGTTGGAAAAAATGAGTTTGATCCGATTGAATTGTCCCTATTAATTGAAAAGTGTATAGATGATATATTAATAAAATCAGATCGAAAACATGAAATTCTTTCTGTTGCAGTGGATTCAATGGCAAGCACATTTTTGGGGCTAGATAAAGATAAAAATCCTGTTACAAATGTATTTACTTATGCTGATACTAGAGCAAAAATCCAAATGGAGAAAATCAAAGAAGAGATTGATGTAGAAGAAGTATATGATAGAACTGGTTGTCCTATACATACAGCTTATGTTCCTGCTAAGGTTCGTTGGTTAAATTCTGAATTTCCAGAACTATATAGAAAAATTGAATATTGGTGTGATTTTTCAACCTACTTATATACTAGATGGTTTTATGATCAAGATGTTCCCTGTAGTTATTCAATAGCTTCTTGGAGTGGTTTATTTAATAGATATAATCTTAAATGGGATGAAGAATTATTACGTCATATAGGTATTAATCAGAATAAATTACCAAAACTAAAGCCTTATTCTTCATTTTTAATGAATCTAGGTAGTGATTTTTTTAAGAGATGGGATATTTTAAAAAACATTCCCTTTTTTCTCCCCATAGGAGATGGAGCTGCATCTCATATCGGTTCAGGATGTACTTCTGCTAATCATATTTCTTTATCAATCGGCACAACTGGAGCTATGAGAGTTTTATTAAATAGTTTTAATAAAAGAATACCCAAAGGGTTATGGGCATACAATTTAGGGAAAGATGACACATTGTTAGGAGGATCATTTAGTGAAGGAGGAAATGTTTTAATGTGGTTGATGAACAATTTATCTTTGCCAGAGCAAAGTAAAATTGAAGATTATTTAAAGAACGTTTCTTATGATAATCATGCTTTGAATGTACTTCCATTCATTGCGGGAGAAAGAAGTTTAGGTTGGTCTTTTGATGGATCTCTTTTAATTTCAGGAATAGGATTATCTACTTCTAAATTTGATATTTATCAAGCTTGTTTGGAAGCAATATCTTATCGATTTGGTTTAGTTGCTGACAAATTATTACCATCTCTAGAAAATAACTGTGAAATTCTTGTTTCAGGAGGAGCAATTCAATCCTCTGAATATTGGTTACAACTAATGAGTGACGTATTACAAATTCCAGTGAATCTTTCGAATATATCTGAGAATACATGTAAAGGCACCTCTATTTTGGCATTAGAATCATTGAATATTTGGGATTCTTGGAATTATATTCCTAGCAAGATAGTAAAAAAATATTATCCTGATTCCAACAAAGCTTCTTTGCTTAGAGAAGCAATGGGTCGTCAAAAAGATTTGTATGATAAATTTTTTACTTATTGATTTTTTACTGAATGTCCACCAAATTGTTGTCTTAGAGCTGCAAGAACTTTTAAACTGAAAGAATTTTTTTCTCTTGAAGCAAATCTAGTAAAAATTGATGTTGTAATGCTTGGAGCAGGTACTCCTAAATCTATAGCTTCTTTTATTGTCCATCTTCCTTCTCCAGAATCTTCAACATAAGGAGATAAAGTTTTCAATTCAGGATCATTTTCTAATGCAATCCTGGTGAGATCTAATAGCCATGATCTTACTACGCTTCCATGCTCCCAAATTTGAGCAACTAAAGGCAAATCATAATCAAATTCATTTTTTGCTTTTAATAATTCAAAACCTTCTGCTATAGACTGCATCATTCCATATTCAATCCCATTATGAATCATTTTTACAAAATGACCTGATCCACTCGGTCCAACTAGAAAAGTTGGTGCTTTTTGGTCATTTGAAGATAATGATTTGAATATAGGTTCTGCCTTCTCATAGGGTTTTTTTTCTCCTCCTATCATTAAGCAATATCCATTTTGAGGTCCCCAGATTCCTCCACTTGTGCCAACATCTAGAAAATGAATATTAAGTGATTTGAAAATTTTATATCTTCTTATTGAGTCTTTATAATAAGAATTCCCCCCATCTATTATTATGTCACCTTCGGTAACTAGGTATTTTAAATTGTTCAGAGTGTCTTCAGTCGGTTTTCCTGAAGGGACCATGACCCAAATAATTAAATTTTTGTTAGAGGAAATATTTTTTAATTTTTTTATAAATTCATTTAGATCATTTGTAGTAGTTACATTTTTCTCTTTTAATGTTTCAACTATTTTAGGATCTGTATCAAAAGCAACAACTTCATGATTGTCTGAAATTAATCTAGAAATTAATCCACTACCCATTTTCCCTAAACCTATGATTCCTATTTGCATATTTTTCTCCTTGTTAAAATTGATTTATCAGAAATTCATTGAAGAATTAATATAATCTAATCTTTTTAGAATCTCTAAAATTTTGTCTGCTATGATCTGTTCAAAATTTGCAGATCCAATATTTTTTTCTAGTTTTCGAATAAAATTTCCCCATACATTGAAATCTAATAGTATTCCTTGTATTCCAATTGTAGATGCAAGGACCTCTAAGCTTTTTTGCATTTGTTCTAAATCGTTAATTTTTAATATCACTGAAGTATCTAGCCTGTCATCAATTTGAGCTTGTGATGAAATTAGAGAAGCTGTATCCTCATTCCCATTTAACTCTAGTATCCATGAATCTGGGTTTAAATCTGCATCTTGTAATTGTCTTATGGATTCTAATACCATCAAATCATTATTTTCTTTGGATTCTTCATTGATGATCTTTAGAGAAATCATTAATTTTTGATTGGTAAGTTTCATGGATTCATTCATAGAGTCAATTGCATTCTTTAGAGTAGCATCTTTATAACTAATATTAGGATTATAAAGAATTGTGATTCCGACTTTATTTACTCCTAGTTTTAAAGCATCACCACATTTATCAATTGGAAAAGGATCGTCATTCCATTGATTAGCATATTGAAAATCTGTTACCCAGTCTAATTGACCAAAATTTTCTATGAAAGCATTATTAGTTCTTAATAATGTGCTTTCACCTTTAAAAATTTCAGATGACACAATGAATCTTTTAGGATTAGCTCCTAATTCAAAAGAATACAGGAGACCATTAAAAATTTTATTTGAAGTATCAGAGTGTTCTTTCATCTGTAATGTTGAACGTACCCCTTCTGCATTTGTTTCAGGCATTCCTTCTGTCCAAATTCTCTGATTTATAGGAGTTGTAGAAATAATAATTTTCTTTTCGAAACTATTCATACTTTATTTCTGGTTTTTGAATTATTGATAATATTTATCACTTCATCTAACTCATTTTCATGATCAGAATTTATATCTATAATTGATACTTTTCGCCCTAAATTTTTTAATGAAATGATGTCAACTTCTGGTTGTATATAGAATAAATTTATTAATCGTTTTTCTATTTTTGATTTTGTTTGATTATTAATTTCTTCCTTGTTTTCTACAATAAACAGTGTATGTATATTTTCAGGACCTCCTTTTTGGAGTTGTCCTGTTGAATGTAAGTATCTAGGCCCGTAGCCGAAAAATGTTAGACATCCTGTTTTTTTACTAATGAGACTAGAAATTTTTTCAAGTTTTTTATCTATTAAATTTGATTCTGGCAAGTAAACATTAATGGCTAAGGGTGTATTTTCTTTTAATATATTAAGTAGTTTTGGGATAGAATTCTGTGCTGTTTCTTTTGATCTTTCAGGAATTCTTTTTCTTCCATTTAAAACTTTTAAAGATAAAATCTTAGATTCATTCACATCAGGTTCATTAAAAGGATCTACTTCTATTAGATAACAAAAAAGAGTAATTATTAATTGCCATTTGAACATTTCACTGAGAATATTGTCTTCTGAAATAATATTAGACTTGATATAAGGGATATTTTGTTTAATGAAAATCTTCTCATTTATAGGATTTAATTGATAATCTAAAACAGAGTAGTTTTTATTATTCAATATAAGATCTTTTTGTTTATATTCTGATTTTAAAATTGGAATCAATCCTTTTAATTCCTTTCCACTAGATTCTGCAATAAGTTGCTCTAACCATGTAGCAAAATATTTTATTTCAGGTTTATGCGTAATTATTAATTGATTTATGCCTCTTTTATGGTTCATGTATAACAATACGGCTAATCTTAAAACAGGATTTTCTATTGAATTACTTTTTAATACCTTAGATGTTTTTGTTAGGTTTTTTAAGTTTTGAATTACATCAAAACCACAAATTAATCCTGGTACTAAACCAAAATGTGTAATAAAAGAAAATCTTCCACCAATATCTTCAGGTGATATAAAAATATGTCTAAAGTGTTTTTTTAATGCCATTTGATGTAATGGAGAATCTTTGTCTGTAATAGCTACAAAATGGTCTCCTAAATTATTATTTTTATTTTCAGAAATTTTTTCTTCGAAATATCTGAATAGATAATTTGTTTCTAGGGTAGAACCAGATTTACTAGAAATAATAAAAATAGTTCTCTCTAAATCAAAATTTCCTAATAAACTTTTTACATTTTCTTTATGAATAGAATCTAAAATATATAGTTTTAAAGATTTATTTTTTTTATTCTTGAGAGAATTGAATATTTTTGCAGATTGTGAACTTCCACCTATCCCAATTAAAACTACTTGTTTATATTTTTGCTCTAATAGTTCATTTAAAAAATTGGCTGCTTGAATTAGAATGTTTGGGGTGATTTTTTCGAAATTTATCCAACCAGATCTTTTTTTTGTAATTTTTTTTGATTTCCAAACTTTCAAATCTTCTTTAGATAATTTTTCTAGAATATTATCTTCAATAAGTGAATTAATTAAAGTAGAACAATAAGATTTTTCTTCTTTTGAAAGAGATGAGAATTTATATAAATCTTGATTTATTTTTTGTAAATCATTATTTGTTTTTGGCAAAGAATTTATCCTCTAATCCATTAATCAATGATTTGTAGGAATCTTCAAATTGAGTTACCCCATCTATAAGTAACTTAGAAGTAATTTCTTCAAAGTTAATATTTTGAGATTGTAAAGCATTAATTATTTCTGAAGATTCTGGAATATTCTTTTCTAATGTATTCTTTGATATTCCATGATCAAGAAAAGCAAAAATAGTATCTAAAGGTAAGGTGTTGACTGTGTTTTTTCCTATTAAATTTTCTATGTACATAACATCTCTGAATGATAAGTCTTTTACACTTGTAGATGCCCATAGAAGACGCTGTACATTAGCTCCTGATTCAGATAATTCTTCGAACTCTCTTGTTTTAAAAAGTTCTAATGAATCTTTATACGCTAATTTGGCATTTGAGATTGCTGCTTTTCCTTTTAAATTAGATTCACTAGGTAGGTTTTTGTCTACTTGAGTATCTATCCTACTTATAAAAAAGGATGCTACTGATGAAATATTTTCCAGATCGTCAAATCCATTTTCTTTTCTAATTTTTAAACCTTTTATGTAAGCTTTTGCAGCTTCTCTATACATTTTTCTGCTAAATAACAATGTGACGTTTACATTTATTCCATTAGATATAAGAGTAGTTATAGCTAACATACCTTCATTTGTTCCTGGAATTTTAATCATTACATTAGGACGAGATATTCTAGAAAACAACTCTTTGCCTTCATCTATACTTTGTTTTGAGTTAAAGGCTAATTGTGGATTAACTTCTATACTTACAAACCCATCTTTTTTTCCTGAATTAATATAAGTTGCCATTAGGAGATCTGATGCTTTTTTAATATCTTCTACAGCTAAATGAGTGAAAATATTTTCTAAGTTTTTTTCTCCATTTTTAATTAATCTTTTTATTTGAGAATCATACAAATTACTTGATGATATTGCTTTTTCGAAGATAGTAGGATTGGATGTAATTCCTGAAATTCCATTAGAAATTAAATTTTCTAAATCACCAGAATCAATCATTTCTCGAGACAAAGAATCCAGCCAAATAGATTGACCTAATTTATTAGTTTCTTTTATTAAATTGGTTGATTTCGTTTTGCTCATTGAATTATTTCTTAAACTTTTTTTCTATATTTATTAATTTATCAAGTCTTCTTTTATATTTTTTTTCTTTAACATTAAATTTAGCTGATAAGAATATTTCAATAATTTTTATTGCTTCCTCTTTATCGATTACTCTTGCACCAATACATATTATATTCATATCATCATGTTCTACTCCTTGTTTAGCAGAGTAAAAGTCATGGCAGACTGAAGCTCTAACTCCAGGGAATTTATTAGCAGTAATAGACGCTCCTATTCCACTACCACAAAGAAGAATTCCTCTTTGCGCTTTTCCTGAAGATACTGCTTTTGCTACTGGCTCTACTATATCAGGATAATCATCTTCATTATCAAGGATATAAGAGCCCATATCTAAGATGGTTAGATTTAATTGATTTAATTTTTCAATTATTGAATCTTTGAGGCTAAAGCCTCCGTGATCAGTTCCAAAAGCTATATTCATAATAGTTTTCTATAATATGGATTTACAAACGTTAATAATATTTTCTTCTGAAAATCCTAGTTCGTCCATAACAATTTTTCCAGGAGCTGAAAATCCGAATCTATCTACACCAATCATTTTCCCCTCGGAACCCACAAATCTATCCCATCCAATAGTAGAACCAGCTTCTACTGAAACTCTCTTTTTTATATTTTGAGGGAGAATAAAATCTTGGTATGATTTTGGCTGTTCCAAAAATATTTCCCAAGAAGGCATAGAAACAACTCGTATATTTACATCCAAATCAGACATTTTTATAGCCGATTTTACAGATAAAGATACTTCAGAACCTGTAGAAATGATTATTAATTCAGGAGGTTTACTCTTATCTTTTTGATAAACTGTATATCCTCCAGAGTAAAGTCCTTCTTTACTATCTATCTCTAAATAATTGGAAATAGAAGATACATCTTGTCGTGTAAGAATTAAAGCCGTGGGGCCATATTTTCTTTTCATTGCTAAATGCCAAGAAGACAAAGTTTCTTTATAATCTGCTGGTCTTATTACAGTAAGATTTGGTAGAGATCTCAAAGATAATAAGTGAGAGATAGGTTGATGTGTGGGCCCATCTTCTCCTAAACCTATTGAATCATGCGTAAAAACATAAATAACTTGTAGTTTGCTTAAAGCAGCTAATCTAATGGCAGATCTCATATAGTCTGAAAAAACCAGAAAAGTTGCTCCAAAAGGTATTAATCCTTTGTGTAAAGAAATTCCTGAAACTATTCCTCCCATTGCATGTTCTCTTATTCCAAAATAAATATTAGTACCATCAGGAGTATTTGGTTGAAATATATTTCTGTTATTCATTGTAGTTTTATTTGAACCTGCAAGATCAGCAGAGCCTCCAACAAAATTGGGGATTTTCTCTGATATTGCATTGATAGCAGTTGAGGATGCACTTCGTGTGGCAATTTCTTTTACATCTTTTTTGAATTCTTCTTTTAATAAAAAATCCCAGTTATCTGAGAAATTATTATTAATAATATTGTTAAATTCTTTAAACTCGATCGGGAAATTCAATTGAAAATTTTCTAGAATCTTTTCCCATTCTGATTCTTCTTTATTTCCATTTCTAATACAGGCATTTTGGAAATCATCAAGCTGTTTGGGTATTTCAAAAGGTTTATATTTCCATTTCAAGTTTTTTCTAGTTAATTCAACCTCTTCTTCTCCTAGAGGTTCTCCATGTGCTGATTCCTTACCTGCTTTATTTGGACTTCCGTAACCTATTTGACTATTGATGATAATCAGAGATGGTTTATTATTGATTTTCTTTGCGTTTTCTATTGATTTATCTATTTCTTCAATATTGTTGGCATCAATATCTTTTTGTACATCCCATCCATAAGCCAAAAATCTACTTGCAACATCTTCTTTGAAAGTTAAATCAGTAGATCCATCAATAGAAATGTTATTTTTATCATATATATAGATTATTTTTCCTAATTGAAGAGTTCCTGCTAAAGATGCCGCTTCAGACGTAATACCTTCCATTAAGTCACCATCCGAAACAACAGAGTAAGTATAATGATCTACAAGGTTTATATTTCTCTGATTAAATTTTGTAGATAATATCTTTTCTGCTATAGCTATACCTATTCCATTAGCAAAACCTTGACCAAGTGGTCCAGTAGTTGCATCTACTCCCTTAGTAACTCCGTATTCTGGGTGACCAGGAGTTATACTGTGTAATTGTCTGAATGATTTTAAGTCATCTAAGGATAAGTCATATCCAGAAAGATGAAGCATAGAATATAAAAGTATTGATGCATGCCCTGCAGACAATATAAATCTATCTCTATTGAACCATTCTGGATTCTTTGGATTAAATTTTAAATGATTTTTCCATAAAACATACATCAGTGGAGATAACCCCATTGGAGCTCCAGGATGTCCAGATTTTGCTTTTTCTACAGAATCTGCACACAAAAAGCGAATAGTATTTATACAAATTTGATCAAAATCCATTTTTTTATTTTCTTTCATGAAATATTAAAGTTGTATCTAATTTTATATTTTAGTTATATTCCATTAACTTTCAGTCTAATGGAGTATAAACGAGAACTGGCTGTAATATATAGAGTTTTTTTATCAGCTCCCCCAAAACAGCAATTTGAAACTTTTTCAGGAATCTCAATTTTTCCAATATTTCCCCCTGATGGAGAGAATATTTGTATTGAGTCCCAAGAACTAGTATAAATGTTGCCTTGAGAGTCTACAGAAAACCCATCAGGTACACCTGGATTTATAACTGTAAATACTCCTAAATCTTCTAAATAGTTGTTTTTTGTAACTTTGAATTTTCTAATATGATGAGGTCTTTCTGGGTGAATGATTCCTCCAAAAGAAGCACCACTATCTGCAATATATAAAAAATTCTCGTCAGGAGAAAATGCTAAACCATTAGGTTTGTCAAAATCATCACATACTATTTCAATCTGATTTTTTGTATTTACCCTGAACACATAGTTTCCGCCTAGTTCACTTTTAGACTTAAAACCCTCTTCATTGGTCATGATTCCATATGGAGGATCAGTAAACCATATTGTTCCATCACTTTTTACTACAACATCATTTGGAGAGTTAAGTTTTTTTCCTTGGTAATTATCAGCTATAGTTGTGGTTTTTCCGGATTTTTCTTTTCTTACTACTCTTCTTTTCCCATGTTGACAACTTACTAACCTTGCTTGTAGATCTATGAAATTCCCATTATTGTAATCTGACTTTTCTTTGAAAATGCTCACAGAGGAATCTGAATGAAGGCAATACATTTTATTTTGAGGAACATCGCTCCAAACAAGTTGATCTTTCTCAAAATTCCAAGCAGGACCCTCTGCCCATTTGGTTCCTTCATATTTAATTTCTAAGGATGAATCATGTTCTATGAGATCCCAGAATTTTTCTGAATTTGCAATTAAGTATGGATGATTCACATTTTCCATTACTATCTTTTTCTGTGATCTGAAGTTCCTATATGAATAGCTGAAACAACTTTAATATCATTTAAACGTGATCTAATTGCTTCAGTGTATTCACCATAATTAAATTGGTCGTCTTCATTCTTTCGTGTAGTTATTACTGTTGGTAATCGAAGATTATGTCTATTAACTATGATTTGATAAATTTTTTCAGATGCCCAATTACTTGAATTTTCAGATCCTAGATCATCGAGAATCAGAAATGGCGAGTTAATTAACTCATCGAAATCAATTTTTAAAGAAGGATCTCTTTCCTCGAATGATTTTCTAAGCTTATCTAGTAAATTTGGCATAAAACAGAAATACACAGGTAGATTATTTTTAATTCTATTTCCAGCAATAGCTAATGCCAGATGAGTTTTTCCTACACCAGTAGGACCTGTAATTAAAAAAAAACCCTCAATGTGTTTTTCCCATCTTTGGGCACTGTCAAGAGAGTGAGTTAAGATATCATTCTTTTCATTAGGATGATTAAAATTTTCAAAAGTTTGGGTTCTAATTTTTTCTAGAGATATGTCACCCAAATTAGAAGTAATGTTTTTTGACAAAATCTCTTCTCTGTCTTTACTAATTTGTTCTTTCTGACATTGACATGGAATTAATTTGCCAAAATTCAATGATCCTACACTTTCATTCTCATGACCTACCCATTTTAAATCAAGGCATAATTCACAATCATAATTATTTTTAGACATGATTGGCTCTTGGGTTGTCTTTGAATTTTTGATTATATTCTTCCGATCTGTAGAAGTCTGACGATTTAAATTGTTTAGGATTTCCCCTAGATTTTCCATATTTCTCCTCTTTAAATTTTTTAGACTTTATAAGCCAATTTCTGAAAGCGAATTTCCATCTTTTTAATTTTCTCGTTTCACTCCAATATAAAACAAATGATTTTGCTTCACTTGTCAGTTCTAGTTCATTAAATTCATCTTCAATGTCTTTTATATAATTTTCATCTAAGTCGTCTAAATTTACTTCAGTTAATCTATCTAATGTTTTTAACCAGTTATTATTAGTCATATTAGCTTGATATTATTCCTCTAGCTGCATCATTAAAGGTTGCAAAATTATCATTAACTACTAACCAAACACTTCCAATGGGGCCATGGCGGTGTTTTGCAATAATAACTTCTGCCAAACCTTTGGGATATGGTTCAGTATTATTAGCTCTAATCCAATCCTCTTCGGTAGTAAATTTTTCTTCTCTATGAATAAAAGCTACTATATCGGAGTCCTGTTCAATACTTCCACTCTCTCTTAAATCAGACAATATTGGTCTATGTGATTGTCTTTGCTCTATAGATCTACTAAGTTGAGAAACCGCTAGTACAGGAACATGTAAATCTCGAGCCATTGCTTTCAATTCTCTAGAAATAGCACTTACTTCTTGAGCTCTATTATTATCTCGATTTCCACGACTTCCATAAATTAACTGCATATAGTCAACTACTATAAAATCTAGACCTCTTTCTTTTTGCAGCCTTCTTGCTTTAGATCTCATTTCTATTACAGTTTGAATTGGAGTGTCATCAATCCAAATTGGTAAATCAGATAGTCTTCCTACAGAGTCAACTATTATTGCATCTTGTTCTGTAGTTGTTAAACGTAGACGGAGTCTATGTGTATCAATTCTGGACTCTGAGGATAATAACCTTAATGCAATTTGTTCTCTTCCCATTTCTAAACTAAAAATGGCAACTTTTTGATTGTTCCCAGCAGCATGTCTAGCTATATTTAATGCAAGGGTACTTTTTCCAATACTTGGTCTTGCTGCAAGAACTAACATATCTGATCTTTGAAGTCCTCCAAGTAAATCATCTAAATCTCTAAATCCAGAAGGAATAGCTTTTTGAGTATCTTCTAATGAATCTTGAGGTAATATAAAAGTATCTAGTGATTCTCTTAAAGCAGTGAAATCTTGACTTTCATGAGTAGTTCTTAATCCAAATATTATTTCTTCAGCTTGTCCTAAAGCTTGAGTTAAATCAGGGTTATCGTTGTATCCAATCGAAGCTATTTCATTGGCTGCTCCTATTAAACGTCTCATAGTTGCAGTTCTTTGAACTATTTTCCCATAAAATTCTATGTGAAGATGAGTAGGTACTTGGCTAACCATATAACTGAAGTAACCTCTTCCACCTTCAATTTCTTTTAGTAAATCTTCAGATTCTAGGAAATCTCCAAGTGTTTTTTCATCAATAGGTGTTCCTCTATCAAATAATGATAAACAAGCATTAAAACAAACACTGTTAGCTTTACTGTAAAAATCTTCGGGGTTCAAAAAACTAGTTACTTTTGTTATAGAATCTCCATCTATGATTATTGAGCCAAGAACTGAAGTTTCAGCATCTAAATCATGAGGTGGTAATTTCTCTCCAAGCATTTGTAATCCCTAATTTACTAATTATTTTTTTCCTCTTTTTCGGTATTTTCTTTAGGGACACTTAGTTCTTCTTGATTTTCTTCTGTGGTTAATTCTGGTTCAGGCTGTTCAACTTCTGGAATATTACTTTCTTTACTTTCTGAAACTGGTTTTGATTCAGTATCAGTTATTTCGAATACTTCTTCTTCCAAATTTGTTCCATCACTTACAACTTTTAATCCTAAATCTATATTAATTCCTTCATAAAGTTTTACTGGAATTTTATAATCTCCTGTCATTTTAATTGGATTAGGGAATCTTATGTTTCTCCGGTCTAATTTTATTCCAGTTTCTTCTTCTAGTTTATCTGCTACTAATGTGTTAGTTACAGAACCATAAAGTCTTCCAGTAGGTCCAGTCTGCACAGTAATAGTGATGTTTTTTTCTTCAAGAGATTTAGCTTTTTCTTCCCATTGTTTTGATTCTATTAATCTTCTTTCTTGAGCTTCTTTTTGAAGTTTTGTTACTTGAACCATTGCAGATTTTGTAGCTAAAACTGCTAAGCCTTTGGGTATAAGATAATTTCTTGCAAATCCTGTTTTTACATCTTTTATATCTCCAGCCATTGCGGTAGGGAGTATGTCTTTTAAAAATATTACTTTCATCTTTTCCTTTTTATTTTTTCTTAATTTACATTAATTATGTAAAATTTTCATTTTTCAACACGGGTTATTTAAATTAAAGAAATATTTGTTTCTTAGGTTTATAATAATGAAAATGTTCATCAAGGCAAGAATTAGTATACCTTAAAAAGATTCCTAATTGTTGTATTTGATATAAATTATTAATTTTATATTAATATGATCAAAAGAATTTCTATCAGGAGGCGAAATGGATTTTGAAGAAATCAAAAAACCAGATCAAAATCAATTTACAGTTAAGTCTAATATTGAAGATTATGATAACTCTTATAATAATTCATCATGGGATGAAATCTATTCGGAATTAGATTGGTTACCTGGTGGAGGTTTAAACAAAGCATATGAATGTATTGATAGACATGTTAACAATGGGTTAGGTGAAAAAATTGCTATGCTTTGGGAGGGGAAAAATGGAGAAGAAGAAGTATACACATTCAAACAATTGAAGGAATTAACAGATAAATTTGCTAATGTTCTGAGTTCTTTAGATATTAAATTAGGAGATAGAGTTTTTGTTTTTATGGATCGACTTCCTGAATGTTATATAGCTGTTTTTGGAGGATTGAAGATTGGTGCTGTAATGGGACCTTTATTCTCTGCTTTTGGTCCTGATCCTGTAAAAGATAGAATGGAAGATGCAGGTGCTAAGCTATTGGTTACTCAACCAGAATTAAGAGGAAAGATTTCTAGTATGTTGGATGAATTAGAAGATTTGGAAAACATTATTGTTGTGAATAAAGGTAATAGAGAAGATAACCCACTAAGAGATAATGATCTTTCTTATGAAGATTTAATGGAAAAAGCTTCTTCTGATTTTTCTATTGCTAATACTAGTCAATATGATTATTCAATAATGCATTATACTTCTGGTACCACTGGAAAACCTAAGGGAGCTGTTCATAGGCATCAAGCAATTGTTCAACAGTATGCAACAGGAAAATGGGCTTTAGATTTTCACGAAGAAGATATTTATTGGTGTACTGCTGATCCTGGATGGGTTACTGGTACTTCTTACGGGATGTTTGCACCTTGGAGTAATGGTATTACTCAGGTTATATACGAAGGGGGATTTAGTGCATCTAAGTGGTACGGTATTATTGAAAAATACAAAGTTTCAGTTTGGTATACTGCTCCCACAGCAATAAGAATGTTGATGAAAGCAGGAGAAGAACCTGTGAAACAAAATAATCTTGAAACATTACGATTTATAGGTAGCGTAGGAGAACCTTTGAATCCTGAAGCAGTAATTTGGGGTAACAAGAATTTTGATCAAGCAATTCATGATAATTGGTGGCAGACTGAAACAGGAGCAATAATGTGTGCAAATTATGCATCAATGAATGTTAGGCCTGGATCAATGGGAAAACCGATTCCGGGAATTGAATTAGCAATTTTAGATAATGATTTTAACCCTTTACCTGCTAATCAACCAGGGTTACTTGCTGTCAAACCTGGATGGCCTTCTCAATTCCATGCATATTGGAATAATAGTGAAAGATATAATTCTAGGTTTAAAAAAACATGGTATATAACGGGTGACGAAGCATTAATGGATCAAGATGGATATTTTTGGTTTCAAGGTAGATCTGATGATGTTATAAACACTGCCGGTCATCTAGTTAGTCCGTTTGAGGTTGAAAGTGCATTAATTGAACATCCTGCAGTTGCAGAAGCAGGTGTGATTGGAATTCCAGATAAAATAGCTATGGAAGTTGTAAAAGCATTTGTTGCATTAAATTCAGGATTTGAATGGGATGATAAACTCAAGAGAGAGATAATGAGATTTACTAGAGAAAAACTTTCAGCTGGTGTAGCTCCTAGAGATATAAGCTATGTAGATTCTTTACCAAAAACTAGAAGTGGCAAAATTATGAGAAGATTGTTAAAGGCAAGAGAATTAGGTTTACCTGAAGGGGACACCTCTACATTAGAGGATGATTAAAATCAATTCAGTATCCTGTGGTTTCTTTTCAGTAATTTTCCTTCCAAAATAACATCTGAAGGATTAATTGTCAGATTTCGAATATTATCGATAGGATTTTTTTCAAATGTTATAAAATCAGCTGATTTATTGGGTGAGATAGATCCTGTGATGTTATCAATTCTAAGACATTCTGCGTTTATGAGAGTCATAGTTTTTATTGCTTTCCAAGAATCATTTCCAAGAAATTCTACCATTGCCCATGCACTTGCAGCAGATTTTTCAAATGTTGCGTAAGCCATTCCCATATCTAATCCACCAGTAAGTTTTACTCCTTGACTTTCCATTTTTGTAAATTGTTCAATCATATCTTGAGTTGTAATAGGTGATTTTGCTACAGACCAATTAGGTTTCCTCATTGGTAATCCTTTTTTTTCAGCTTCCATTCTTAATAATTCTGCTCCAATTGTTGGTTCAACAAATAATTGTTTTTCAGCAATTTTTGAAAAAGTTTCAATTGAATATCCGTCATATTTGTTAGAAGGGTTTTTACTTAAAAATCTGCTGTGTATAAGATTATGAACTCCTGCATCAATACAAAATTTAGTAGACTTGGCTGATAGAGTATGAGCAGTTAAATAAACTCCCAGTCTTTCACATTCTTTTCTAGCTGCCTCTATTGTTTCAAAGTCATATTGAGGTTCTCTAGGGTTAGAAGTTGGAGTAAAATTTCCACCAGATGCCATTATTTTTATATGATCTGCGCCCAATTTAATTTGATTTCTGATAGCTTTGATAACTGAATCTTGATTATCACATTCTGTCCCAAAGAAATGACAATGACCTGAAGTGATAGTTATTGGTGTTCCTGCAATCAATAATTTCGGAGATGTGAAAATATTTGACTTCACTGCATCTCTTATTGGGAAAGCAATGTCATTTCTTGAGCCTATATCCCTTAATGTTGTTACTCCAGAATAAATTGCTTTTTTTAAATTTTCAGATGCTCTCAGAAGTAGTTGTTCTTTAGTTTCACTTAATAAAATGTCTAGAGCATCGTGAGTTGCACTGCAATGCATATGAGCATGAGTTTCAATTAACCCTGGAATAAGGTAAACATCTCCCAGATCGTGAATTTTGAATTCAGTTTTTTCTGGTAATTTACTAGTAGGTGTCACATCAATAATAGAACCATTTTCTACAATTATTGAGTGGTCAATTAGCCACTTGTCGAATTTTTCACTGCAAATATATTTTGATTTATATATAGATTTCATTTTCTTGATAAGATTTCATTTCAAATATGATAACCTTTTTATTTATAATTAAAAACCAATTATTTAATATAACACTTTGTAATTTTTTGGAGAATTAAATGTCAGATAATAAAGCAACTGCTATATATTCAGAGTTGGGGATAAGCCCAATTATCAACGCAATTGGTAGTGTCACTTTACTAGGAGGTTCTACTCCACCTCAATCTGTATTGGATGCTATGGATGATGCTAATAGTACATATGTTCCTTTAGAAGAACTTGAAAAAAAAGCTGGAAGTTATATTGCTGATATGGTGGGAGCAAAAGCAGTTTATATTACTTCAGGTGCTGGTTCTGCTTTAACACTTGCTACTGCAGCTTTGATGGCAGGAGATAATGATGATCTCATAACAAAATTACCTGACACATCAGGAATGAAGGATGAAATATTGATTCAAGCTAGACAACGTTATCATTATGAAAGATGTTTAACATTAGCTGGCGCAAAACTTGTTGAATTTGGTAATAAAAATGGTACTAATAGAGATGATTTAGAGTCCTCAATCACTGAAAAAACTGTGGCTGTACATTATGTTGCTAATGAGACTTTTACAGATCCAAATGTATTATCCTTAGAAGAAACAATTGATATTGCGAAATCAAAAAATGTTCCTGTTATGGTTGATGCTGCCGGCCAAGTATATCCTATAGAGAACATTGGTAAATATGTAAACATGGGTGCTGAATTTTCAGCAATGGCTGCTAAATATATTGGGGCTCCTCACTCTACTGGTTTTGCTATTGGCACAGAAGAAATGATAAGAAAAATTTCTTTACATAGTTTTATAGCATATGAAATGAGAAGAATAAGAGGTGTAGGTAGGCCTCAAAAAATTGATAGACAAGAAATAATTGGTGCTGTAGCTGCAGTAAAACTTTGGACTTCTATTAATCATGAAGACCGATTATCGAAAGCTTATAAAATTAGCGAAACAATTGCATCTTATTTGAAAAATATTCAAGGAATTAAAGTTCAAGTAAAAGAAAACTCAATAGGTCATGATCCTTTTGGGGTAACAATAGAATTGGAAGATGATAACAAATCTTTATTAGATGTAGTAGAAAACTTAAAGAATGGAAAACCAAGTATCTGGCTAAGATGTAATTCAAATATGGATGGTGTTTTAGATGATTCTAAGCTTGCTGTTTCTCCTTTTGGTTTACAGGATGGAGAAGAAGAAATTGTTGGTGCAAGGTTGGCTGAAGAATTAAAGAATTTAAATTAACTTATGAAAATTGGATTAATGAGCCCAGGTGATATGGGTGCGTCTGTAGCTAATTTTTTCGTTAAAGCAGGCTTTCAGGTTTATTCAAATTTATCGAATAGGTCTGGTTTATCTAAAACTAGAGCAAAAAATGCAGGAATTGTTGATCTGGAATCTTTAGAATCTATTGTTAATGAAGTAGATTTATTTTTTTCAATTATTCCTCCAGACAAATCAGTTATTCTTGCTAAAAAAATAGGTGATATTGCATTAAGAAATAAGTTGAATTTTGTTTATTTCGACATGAATGCAATCTCTCCAAAAACTTCCTTGAAAATCGACAAAATTTTTAAAGATTTAGAAGTTTCTTATGTAGACGGGAGTATTATTGGAGGGCCACCTCAGAGAAATTTATTTCCTAGATTTTATGTTTCTGGTAACAATGCTAATAAAATTAGCCCTCTAGACGGATCTGGGATTGAAGTTAGAGTGTTAAGTGATCAAATAGGGGATGCTTCTGCTTTAAAAATGTCTTACGCTTCTATCACTAAAGGTACCACAGCATTATATGCAGCAGCTTTAATAGTAGCTAAAAAAACAGGAGTATATGAACATTTCATAAAAGAATTGTCTGAAAGTCAGAAAAATGTTTTAAATAATATGAAAAATTCTTTTCCTAATGTCAAATCAAAAGCATATAGATGGATTGGTGAAATGTTGGAAATTTCTGATACTTTTAGTGATAGTTCTATTTCAGGTAATTTTCACAAGGGATCTGCAGATACTTTTGATATAATTTCCAAAGAATTTGAAAGAACTAAACTAGACAATTTTAATGAGAAGGATGAAATGAGGAAGTTGTCAATCTTAATTGATAAATGGTTGTTTGAAGCTGAAAATAGAAGTAATGATAATTAATTGGTTAGCTCTTTAGATAGTTCTTCAATGATTTTATTGTATTCTTCTTTTACAGTTGTATTTGTTAAAACTGTTGGTTTGTTTCCTTTTCCATAATCTCCATTTAAAGATAAAGTTCCCATCATTGGTATGTTGAATTTCTCTGATATTTCTTTTCCCGCTCCAGAACCAAAAATAGTGCCAGAAAAATTCTCTATAATTCCTAAAACTTTTTGATTTAATTTTTTAATCATATTTATTGATCTTATTGCATCAAGTTTTGAAATGTCTTGAGGTGCAGTTACTATAACAAAACCATCAAGATTTAAAGTTTGTAGGACTGTTAAAGGCCCATCTGATGTACCTGGAGGTAAATCAACTATTAAATAATCTAGTTCACCCCATTCTGTCATTAATACTAACTGGTTAATAGCGTTAGTAATCATTGGTCCTCTCCAAATAGTAGCCTCTTCTTCATTTTCATGGAAAAAAGCCATTGACATTACTTTTACATCGAATCTGGAAGATGGAATAAAAACACCTTCTTTAGGTGAACTAGGGGGAGAATTATGATGGAGGATATTTGTTACATTAGGACAATCTATATCAACGTCAAAAATAGCAACTTTATATCCTTTGCTTGCTAAACTTACTGCTAGGTTTACAGATACAGTGGTTTTTCCTACTCCACCTTTACCACTATATACTCCAATTTTATGTTTTATATTAGATAAAGATTCATCTATTTGTTTTCTTTTTTGGAAAGCTGCTCTTATTTGATTTAGTTTTGCTTCTTCTTGGGGAGAGCGTTGCTTTTCAGAAGTCATAAGTAAAAACTAATCTATTCCTAATAATTTTTTCCCGTCATCAGTAATTCTATCTGGGCTCCAAGGTGGATCAAATACTAATTCTACTTTGACATCCTCTACACCATCTATTTCTGAAATAGCCCACTCAGCTTGCTGTGCTATATAAGGCCCCATTCCGCACCCTGCAGCAGTTAAAGTCATATTTACTGCAACGTCACCATCATCTAAATCTACATCATAAATCAGTCCCAAATCTACTACATTCACAGGTATTTCTGGATCGTAAACTTCTTTTAATGCATCTATAACTTTTTCTTTTGTTAATGTGTCAGTCATTTTTTCCTTTTTTAATTTTCAAGTTTAATTTTATGCTCTTGAAGTTTTCTGTCAACAATTTTATTTTTCACTTTCCAGTTTTCTTAAATCTATTAATTGGTCTCGAATTAATGCTGCTTTCTCAAATTCCATGCAACTTGCTAATGTTTTCATTTCTTTTTCTAACTTCTTTGAGAGTCTCTTTATTTCTTCTTTAGATAAATCTTTATAATCAGTTTTCTCTATATTTTCCGAGTTTGTTTTTACTCTTTCAGTAATATCTTTTATTTCTTTGATTATACTTTCAGGTTTTAAATTATGTTCTAAATTGTATTTCATTTGAACACTTCTTCTTTTTTGAGTCTCGCTAATTGCTAAATTCATTGATTTAGTGATTTTATCTGCAAACATAAGCACATGACCATTTATATGTCTTGCAGCTCTGCCCATAGTTTGTACAAGAGAAGTAGAACTTCTTAAAAATCCTTCTTTGTCTGCATCCATTATTGCTATTAAACTGACTTCAGGTAAATCCAAACCTTCTCTTAGAAGATTAATTCCCACTACTACATCAAATACCCCACTTCTTAGTTGCGTTAAAATTGTTGTTCTTTCCAATGTGTCTATTTCTGAGTGAAGATAATGAGTTTTTATTCCCATTTCTATTAAGTAATCAGAAAGTTCTTCTGCCATTCTTTTAGTAAGAGTAGTGACCAATACTCTTTCCTTTCTTTTTATAGTTTTTTGTATCCATTCTATTAATACATCTATTTGATTTTTACTTGGAATAACTTCTACTGTTGGATCAAGTAAACCTGTAGGTCTTATAATTTGAATAGCTCTGTTTTTTTCATTTTCAGTTTCATAATCTCCAGGAGTAGCAGATACAAAAATTATTTGATTTAATCTTTCTTCAAATTCTTCAAATTTTAATGGTCTGTTATCTATTGCTGAAGGTAGCCTGAATCCATGTTCTACTAATGTTGATTTTCGAGAATAATCACCTTTATACATTCCTCTTATTTGTGGCAATGTTATATGGGATTCATCTATAAATACTATAAAGTTATCAGGAAAATAATCAATTAATGTTGGAGGAGGCATTCCTGGGAACCTTCCACTGATATGCCTTGAGTAATTTTCTATTCCAGGACAAATTCCAGTTTCTTTTAATAATTCCAAATCAAACATAGTTCTTTGTTGTAATCTTTGAGCTTCTAACAATTTATTTTGGACTTTTAAAATTTCCAGATGTTCATCTAATTCTTCTTCTATATTTTCTAAAGCTTGTTCTAGTTTTTTTTCAGATGTGACCCAATGAGTTGCAGGGAATATTTCTACTGAATTTAAAGTTCTTATTACTTCTCCTGTTAACGGATCTATCATAGTGATTTTCTCAATTTCTTCACCCCAGAATTGGATTCTTAATGCCAGTTCTTCATTAGAGGGGATTAATTCTAAATTGTCACCTCTGACTCTAAAAGATCCTCTAGTTAAATCGAGATCATTTCTTTGATATTGTATTGAAATAAGATTTCTAATTAAGTTCCTGAGTCCTTTTTCTTCATTAATTTTCAAATTAATTTTTACATTGGAATAATCTTCAGGATCACCTAGTCCATAAATACATGATACAGAAGCAACAATCACAACATTTTTTTCTTTAATTAAAGAAGAAGTTGAAGCATGTCTTAATCTTTCTATTTCTTCATTAATGCTGGTTTCTTTTTCAATGTAAGTATCTGTTCTTGGAACATAAGCTTCAG
This sequence comes from uncultured Dehalococcoidales bacterium, assembly GCA_964434385.1. Taxonomy (GTDB): domain Bacteria; phylum Chloroflexota; class Dehalococcoidia; order Lucifugimonadales; family Lucifugimonadaceae. The sequence goes on from CAYSUW010000005.1 coordinate 28,201, forward strand.
GTTGATAGTAATCATAATAAGACACAAAGAAATGAACAGGCATCTCCGGTAATAATTCTTGAAATTCTGTAGCCAGTTGAGCAGCTAATGTTTTGTTATGAGCGATTATTAGTGCAGGTCTTTCTAAAGAAGAAATAATGTTAGCCATCGTGAAAGTTTTCCCACTTCCTGTTACTCCAAGTAGAGTTTGCCTTGAAAGACCTTTTTTAGTTCCATCAATTAAGTTTGAAATAGCCTTTGGTTGATCTCCAGTTGGCTTATATTGATTATTTAGGTTGAAAGTAGGAGGATTTTGTAAATCAAATTGCATTTTTAAGTTTGAGTCTCAAATAATTCGATAATCTCATCTGTAATGTCAATATTAGTAAACACTTTTTGCACATCATCTAAATCTTCAAGATTTTCCATTAGTTTAAGGATTTTGAGAGATATTGTTTTCTCTAGACTAAGAAAAGATTTTGGTACCATTTCTATTTGAGCATTAACTATCTTAATTGTATCTTCTAGAATCAAATGTTTTCTTAGACTTTCAAAATTATCTAAAGAAGTATAAAAAGTGATCATTTCGGAATCTATTTCAAAATCTTCTGCTCCTGCATCAATTCCAGATAATGCTGTTTCTTCAGTAAGATTAGTATCAGTTTCAATATTTATGGTTCCTTTTGTTTCAAAACCCCATGAAACTGCCCCACTTTCTGCAAGTGTTCCGCTACTTTTTGTTAAAGTCGACCTTACTTCAGCCGCTGTTCGGTTTCTATTGTCAGTTAAAGCTTTTATTAGAAGAGCAGAACCTCCAGGTCCATAAGCTTCATATGTAATTTCTTCTAAAGTTATTCCTCCTGTTTCTTTCCCTGAACCTTTTGAAATGCTTCTTTCAATATTTTCATTTGGCATGTTAGCATCTTTCGCATTTTGGATAGCTAACCTTAGTTTGAAATTAGAATCAGTCTCTCCACCACCATCCCTAGCTGCAATAATTATTTCCTTAGAAAGTTTCGTAAATAATTTTCCTTTTCGAGCATCTAAAACACCTTTCTTATGTTTTATTGTGCTCCATTTTGAATGACCAGACATATAATTATCCCTTATAAATTCTTTATATTATCTAATTGGATGAAGAGTCAGGCAAGTTTACTAAAATTATTTTATTAATAATATCTATTTTTGAGATAATATTTTTGGAAGCAGGAATCAGATGTTCTGAGTTGTTTTTAGTTGTAACATACACGTCATTACTTCCTGTCTCTATTATTTGAGTGATCTTTCCGATTTCTCCAATATTTTTGTCAATTACCCTACATCCTATTATTTGATAATGGTAATATTTATTGTCTTCCAATTTCTCTAAAGAATTAGTTTCTAAGAAAACTTTTTTTCCTCTTAATTTTTCTGCTTCTTCTTTAGTATTTATATCTTTAAATTTTACAATTATCTTTTTTAGATTATTTCGAGAATTATCCACATCATAAATATTTTCTTCAATCCACACTTTTTTGGCATTTACTAAATGGATGGGTTCTTTAGAAAAAGGCATTATTACTATTTCACCTTTTATTCCAAATGGCTTTGTGATTATGCCCAGTTCAACTTTTTCTAAATCGCTCTTTTCTTCCATATTTTATGAGATTCAAATATGAATGGGTTTAGTCTATTCGAAGGCGTATTTTTCTCCCACTTTTTACAGACCCAACTCTGATTAAGGATCTAATAGATTGAGCAACTCGACCATTTTTTCCAATTATTCTTCCCTTGTCATCGGGATGTAGTGTTAGTTTGAGAGTTATTCCGTCTTCAGTATCTTCTTCTTCTATACTTACAGAATCCGGGTTTTCTGAAAGAGCTTTTGCTAAATACTCCACCATTTCACTAACAGATTTTTCAATCATTGTAATTTTAATTTTCCTAGTAAACCTGATTGTCTGAAGAGATTATGTACAGATTCTGATGGTTGAGCACCATCATTTACCCATTTTATTATTCTCTCTTCATTTAAATTTATTGTTGAAGGATCTGTTAAAGGGTTATATGTGCCTACTTCTTCAATGAATTTGCCATTTCTAGCAGCTTTTTGATTCGCAATTACTACTCTGTACATAGGCTTGCCTTTAGTTCCAATTCTTTTAAGTCTAATTCTTACCATATTTTTTTTTGATTAATGTTATTAAACCACTAGATTCTATTGACGCTATAAAAGTATGTCAATTTATAGTTTATTGCTATTTAGATAAAATGGTACAATATTGTAAGTTTTATTTAGCGATTGATATTTAATATCCTCAGGATTTATGTCAAATTCTATGATCAATATAAAAATTTATTTTTTTGCATCTATTAGGGAAAAACTTGGTAAAAAAGAGATTTCATACCAATTAGAAAAAGATTCTTCTGTATCTCAATTGCTTCATTTATTAAAAATAAAGTTTAATTTGGTTAGTGTTAATGATTGTATGGTGGCAGTAGACATGGAATATGTTGAAAAAGATTATATTATTAAGAATGAAGACAAGATCTTTTTGATTCCTCCTGTAAGTGGTGGTAGTGATGAGAATTCAAATTATGGTGACAAAATCATTATTCAAGAAAATGAGATTCAAGAAGATCAATTGATAGAAGATTTATTTTCTAAAGAAGATGGAGCAGTTGTGGTTTTCCATGGAGTAACTAGGAATAATCATGATAATAAAAAAGTCATATCCCTAGAATATGAATCTCTAGTCCCAATGGCAAAAAATGAAATAAATAAGATTTTTATTTCAATCCATAAAAAATGGGACATTTCTAAGATTGGTTTATTTCATAGATTAGGAAAGCTATATCCAGGTGAAACAAGCATGATAGTTGCAATATCATCAAAGCATAGAAAACCTGCTATTCAATCTATTGATTACTTAATTGATGAATTGAAAAGAACTGTTCCTATTTGGAAAAAAGAGATTTATGAAGATCGGCAAGAATGGATATAAGATTAAACCTTATCTCCACATAAATATCTGAAGTAGGCTTTCGAAATCCTATTATTTGGTCTAATCCACAAACAAAATCCACATATAACTCTAAAAATAATAGACAGTTACATAGTATGAATAGTAGAATTTGAACTTAAATTTAGTTGCGTGGAGAGTTCGCATAGAGGCCTAGTGCGTCGGTTTGCTAAACCGATGTCGGATTATTTCCGACCATGGGTTCGAATCCCATACTCTCCGCCATAATGTTGAAGAAAAAATTGATATAATTGATACGTGGAAAAAAATATTTTACAAAAACAAAATAAATCTGATTTTAGTTATCATATTTGGACTGTAGGGTGTCAAATGAATAAATCTGATTCTGAAAGACTGGCTACAGGTTTAGAAGAATTAGGCTTACAGGAAAATAATGATTTGGAATCTTCAGATGTAATTGTATTAAATACGTGCGTTGTAAGACAATCTGCAGAAGATACAGCAACTGGATTATTAGGAAAATTAAAAAAGATAAAAAATATTAAACCAGAAACTGTTATTGGTGTAATGGGATGTATGGTAGGGCCTAATTCTAAGACCCTTTCTCGTAGATTTCCTCATGTAGATGCATGGGCAAGACCTCAGGAATTCGAAAAAATACTAGATCCTGTAGCTCAAGTAGTTGATAATGATCTTTCAGGTTGTGCTCCTGACTTAGTCCCAGGAAAACCAAAAGTTGCAACTTTTATCCCAATAATTCATGGTTGTGATAAGTTTTGTTCTTTTTGTATTATTCCTTATAGACGTGGAAGGGAAACTAGTAGAACAATTCAAGATATTTATCAAGAAACTAAACTCTTGATTGATAGAGGCGTGAAAGAAGTTACACTGTTAGGTCAAAATGTAGATTCATATGGACATGATTTAAATCCTAAATCAGATTTGGCAGATTTATTTTATTCAATTCATGATATAGAAGGTTTAGAAAGAATTAGGTTTTTGACTTCTCACCCAAATGATATGTCTATTAAAATAATTGAAGCTATAAGAGATCTTCCTAAAGTATGCGAAACTATAAATCTGCCTTTTCAAGCTGGAGATGATGAAATTCTAAAAGTTATGAGAAGAGGATATTCTAGAGAAGAATACTTTGAAAAAGTAGATCTTATTAGAGAAACAATACCTAATGTTTCCATGACTACTGATTTAATCATTGGATTTCCAGATGAAACTGAATCACAATTTCATAAATCAGTTGAAGTGTTAGAAAAAATTCGCTTTGATAAAGTTCATGCATCTATATATTCTGAGAGGCCAGGTACGATCGCTTCAAGAAAATATAGAGATAATATTCCTAAAGAAGAGAAAAAAAGAAGGATGCAGGTAATTCTAAATCTTCAAGAAAAAATTTGTTTAGAAAATAATATTAAATTTGAAGATCAAGAACTAGAAGTTCTAGTAGAAGGAGAAAAAAAGGGGAAACTTTTTGGAAGATCTAGATTAGACAAACTTGTATATTTCCAAGGAGATAAGAGTATAATTGGACAAATGATAATGGTTAGAATTACTAATTCAAGTCCTTGGTCGTTATCTGGAGATAATTTAGGTGCGAAAATTCAAAGTGATTTTATAAATGTCAACTAAAACTTTCAAAAAAAGAAATCCTATTATTCCAATCTCAGAATTGGAGCAAATGGCATTTTGTCAGACTTCATCTAACTTAAGAACAAAAACATTAGAAGAAGAATTTAAATCAGGTGTTAGATGGCAAAAAGCTCCAAGTAGATATTTAAAACTTTCTTCAGAAGAGTTAGAAGAAGGAATAAAAGAAGCTAGAAGCATATTAGGAGATGAACTATTTATATTGGGGCATCATTATCAAAGACAAGATGTAATTAAACATTCAGATGTTCAGGGTGACTCTTATAAATTATCTGTTCTGGCATCTCAAGCAAAAGCAAAACATATAATTTTTTGTGGAGTACATTTCATGGCAGAAACTGCTGAAGTTTTATCTGCTGAAGATCAAAATGTAATTTTACCGAATATGGCTGCTGGATGTTCTATGGCTGATATGGCTGATATAGAAGATGTACAGGATGCTTGGAATGACTTGGATGCGATTTTTTCTAATAAAGACCAGATTATTCCAATAACATACATGAATTCTACTGCAGAGATTAAATCTCTTTGTGGAGTAAATGGGGGATTAGTATGTACTTCAAGTACAGCAAAAAAAGCTTTTCAATGGGCATTCGATAGGGCACAAAGAGTATTGTTTTTACCTGATCAGCATCTTGGAAGAAATACTGCTAAATCTTTAGGTATACCATTGGAAGAGATGGTTGTTTGGGATCCATTTAAAAGAATGGGGGGCCTCTCAATAGATGAGATAGAAAAGTCTAAGGTTATTCTTTGGAAAGGTCATTGTTCAGTACATACTAGATTCACAGTTGAACAGATAGAAAATGCAAGGAATGAATTTGATGCAAATATAATAGTTCATCCAGAATGTACTACTGAAGTGGTCGATAGATCCGATTATGTAGGTTCTACCGAATTTATTGTTGATACAATAAATAATGCTTCTAAAGGAACAGCTTGGGCTGTTGGTACTGAGATTAATCTTGTTAATCGATTATCAATAAATAATAAAGATAAAAAGATTTTTTGTTTAGATCCAGTTGTTTGTCCTTGTGCAACAATGTATAGAATTCATCCTGCATATCTACTCTGGGTTTTGGATGGTTTACGAGCTGGTTTAATTATTAATCACATAAAAGTTTCTGAAACTGTAAAGAGAAATGCTAACAAGGCTATTAAAAGAATGATAGCTCTTTAATCTGGCAGGATTTTTGGTAGATTTAATTAAGAATAATGAAGTACAAAGACTAGTTGAACTCAGTTTAGAAGAAGACACTAAACTAGGGGATCCTACTAGTGAAGCAATTTTTTCTTCAAATTCAAAAAAAGCAAAATTAATTTTAATACTTAAAGAAAATGCTGTTGTGTCAGGTTTAAAATTATTTGAGTATGTTTTCCAAAATATTAATTCTGAAATAGAGTTTCATACTGATTTAGTAGATGGGTTTCAGGAGATAGGAAATATTGGTGTTTTATGTGGTCCAATAAAATCAATTCTTACTGCAGAACGTACTGCCCTCAATTATATCCAAAGAATGAGTGGTGTAGCTACAGAAACCTATAATTTAGTAAAATCAATTGAAGATTTACCTGTAGAAATTGTAGATACTAGGAAAACTATTCCTGGATGGAGAGTTTTAGACAAATATTCTGTGTGGTTAGGAGGAGGGAAAAATCATAGGATGAGTTTAGGAGACCAAATACTAATAAAAGATAATCATCTAAATAATGTATCAATTACTGACGCTGTTAGGACATCTAAACAAAAATATGATTCTTTGAAAGTAGAAGTGGAAATAGAAAATTGGTCACAACTTCGTGAAGCAATAAATACTGACTTAGATGTGATTATGCTAGATAATTGGGATTTATCAGACATCTCAGAAGCTATTACTTTTATTAGAGATAATTCAGATTATATAAAAATAGAAATATCTGGTGGAATATCAAAATCTAATTTAAGAGAATATGCTGAACAAGGAGCTGATTATATATCAATAGGTTACATTACTAATTCTTCGAAAGCAGTGGATTTCAGTTTAGAGTTAAATTAGAGTTAAACAGATTTTCTAGAGATTTCTTTTTCTCTAGAATCTATAAGTATTGATACAGGTCCCCAATTATTTGATGTTATTTCCATATATGCTCCAAATTCACCAGATCTGATATTTAAATTGGTTTTTCCAATTTCTTGTAGGAAATTTTCATAAATTGAGATTGCTAATTCAGAATTTGCAGCATCTGAAAAATTAGGGCGTCTTCCCTTTCTTGTAGAACCATAAAGAGTAAACTGACTTATTACTAGTATATCTCTAGAAGAATCAGTAACTGAAATCTCAAACCCGGATTCTAAAGTGTTTTTTGGAAAAAGTCTTAAGTTTAGAATTTTATCTACTATGTATTTTGTTTCATGAAATGTGTCTTCTTTATGAATTCCTAAGAAGACTAATAGGCCTTCATTAATATTGGAAAAATTTTCTTTATTAACCAATACATTTGCGTGTCTAACCCTTTGGATTAAAGCTTTCATTTCTTTTTTGTAGAAGAATTTGAAGGTTTTTTTACAGATGATTTATTAGGGGTAGTTTTTTTTGTAGAATCAGTTTTCTTTGCTTTAGAGCCTTTATCTTTGATTTTATTGGTATCTTTTTTAGATTTTGCATTATTATCAGAATTAACTTTAGACCTGTTATCTGTAGAATACCAACCAGATCCTTTAAAATGTACAGCAACCCTACTTATTAACCTCTTACTAGAGTTACCACAAACTATGCAACTAGCTATGGGTTCATCTGAAAAACTTTGAGTAACTTCAAAGATTTCTCCACAATTCTCATCATTACATTTGTAATCATACTTTGGCATTATTAAAAACCCTCATGAATAAAATAGAAAATGCTTTTCAAAGATTTTGAAGTTAGCATTAATTGAATATGTTGTCAAAATATATTTCATAAATTCTTAAATCCAGATGACCATGATTCATTAATTTCTTTAAGATTAATTTCTAATATTTTGTTTATGATTAATTTATTAGATTTTACTATTCCTATATTTTCACATGGAATAGAATTCATATCGCATATATTCATAATTTTTTTTAATTTTTGGGGGTTTGCTGAAAAAATTATTGTTGATTTATTTTCACCAAATAAAGGAATCTCCCAACTATCAATTGGCATATCAATTTCTGCGCCAATATTTCCTAAAGCACAACATTCAGAAATTGCTACAGCTAAGCCACCACTAGAACAATCATGAGCTGAATTCACTAAACCAGAATTGATGAGTTTTCTTGTTAATTTTTGGAGTTTTATTTCAAAATCTATATCTAATAAAGGTTTTCCTGATAATTGTCTTTCTATATATTTTTGAAATTCTGAACCTGCGAGATAATTAGGATTATTACCAAAAATATCATTTCCTATTGCAATAATTAAATCATTCTCTTCTTTGAAAGAAGATGAAACGCAATTTTTAAAATCATCAATGAGTCCGACTGAACCTATAATAGGTGTTGGATATATAGAATAATTATTTGATTCATTATAAAGACTTGCATTTCCACTTATCACTGGAATTTCTAGTTTATTACAAGCATCTTTTAACCCTAGTATTGTTTCAGACAATTGAAATTGAACATCTTTTTTTTCAGGGTTTCCTAAGTTTAATCCATCTGTAATTGCTAGGGGAGTAGCTCCAACACAAGAAATATTTCTGCATGATTCTGCAACAGCCATCATAGCTCCTATATATGGATCTAAATAGCATTTCTTACTATCACAATCAGTGCTTAGAGCGATTCCTTTTGAAGTTCCTTTTATTTGAATTACTGAAGCATCTGCTTCTCCAGGAGGTATTATAGTATTTGTCTGTACTTGATGATCATATTGTTGGAAAACATATTCTTTGGATGAAATATTAGATGTATTTAACAAAGATTTTAGAATGCTTTTTGCAGGAATATTTTTAATATTAGGATTTGATAGTTTTTCATTCTGAAGTTTGGATAACCATTTAGGTTTTTCTGAAACAATTTTGTAACTAGGAGCCTCCACTAAATATTCTATAGGAGTAGAAGAAAGCAAATTGTTATTTTCATATATTTCTACTTTTTTATCTTCTATAAAAGTTCCTATAACTTTAGATTCTAAATCCCATTTACTAAAGAGTTTATTAAGATTTTGATTGTATTCTTTTTTTACTATCAATATCATTCTTTCTTGAGATTCAGATAACATTATTTCATATCCAGTCATTCCAGTTTCTCTTACAGGGACTTTTGCTACATCTAAAGATAGTCCTAGATTGCTTTTATGAGCTACTTCAATTGCTGCACTTGTTAACCCTGCTGCTCCTAAGTCTTGCATTCCTACCACCCCTTCTAATCTACAAGCTTCAAAACAAGCTTCTAAGAGCTTTTTTTCAAGAAAAGGGTTGGCTATTTGTACAGCAGTTCGTAATTCAGAATCAGAATTGAGTGATTGAGAAGCTAATCCAGAAGCTCCATGAATTCCATCTCTACCTGTTTTAGAACCGACAAGTAATAATAAATCACCAGGGTTTTGAGCAATTGCTTTTACAGGATCAGCATCTTTAAGAATCCCAACACACATTGCATTTACTAGTGGGTTGTCTGTGTAACATTCTTCAAATTCTATTTCTCCACCTATATTAGGAATTCCAAGACAATTTCCATAACTGGAAATTCCTTCAACTACTCCAGATAGTAAATATTGATTTATCTTTTTGTCTATAGGACCAAACCTTAAAGAATTGAGTAGTGCTATCGGGTATGCTCCCATGGCCATTATGTCTCTGACTATTCCCCCTACGCCTGTAGCAGCACCTTGTTTAGGCTCAACTGCTGAAGGGTGGTTATGAGATTCAATCTTCATTACAATGCTGTATCCATCTCCTATATTTACAGCACCTGCATTCTCTTTGCCTGCTTCAATTAAAACATTTCTGCTTTTTGTAGGTAAGGTCTTGATTAGTGATTTAGTATGTTTATATCCACAGTGTTCACTCCACAATGCTCCAAATAAACCCAACTCTAATTTTGAAGGGGTCCTCTCTAATAGTGAAACTATTAATTGATATTCTTTAAGAGAAAGAGCAATATCTTTGAGGAATTTTTTTTCAGATTTTTTAAGTGCTTTACCGTGATTCATTTGATTACATAATTAATCATAGATTGAAAAATTAGATTTCCATCATTACTTCCGATGTTTCCATTACAAGCTCTTTCAGGATGGGGCATCATACCCAATACATTTCCCTGTTTATTCATGATGCCTGCTATATTATTGATAGATCCATTGGGATTAGACTCTGTATCTATTGTCCCATTTGAATCACAGTACCTGAACACAACTTTTCCAGAATTTTCTATATCATCTAATGTTTTAGAATCTACTTGAAAGTTTCCTTCACCATGTGAGATAGGTATTTTAAGAATTTTTTTAGAATTTATTTCAGAAGAAAATATAGTGTTGTTATTAGAAACTTGTAGATTTGTCCACTTACATTTGAATTGAAGATTTTTATTTCTTATTAGTGCACCTGGTAGAATCCCTGCTTCACAAAGTATTTGAAATCCATTGCAAATACCTATTACAGGAAAACCCTTTTTTACATATTCTCTTATTGAGTTCATTATTGGAGAAACTTGAGCTAAAGCTCCAACTCTTAGATGATCTCCAAAAGAAAAACCTCCTGGAATAATAATTGAATCTATTCCTGAGAGGTCAGTTTCTTTGTGCCAAATATATTTTGATTTTTGCCCTAAATTATCAGAAACGGCATACTTACAATCTTTATCACTCCATGTTCCGGGGAAAACAATAATTCCAAATTTCATAAATTTTATTTTATAGGTTTATTGTAAAAAATAAATATATAAAATTAGAGATGAGGTTAATAATATTTTGAAGATTGTTTAGAGCTTTTTCTTTTTTTTGAAGCTAATTTCATTTTTCTGATTTCGCTAGGAGGTTCAAAGTGTTGTCTCCTTTTGGTCTCAGAGAGTATTCCATCTTGTTGAACTCTCTTGTTGAATCTTCTTAACAAGCTGTCAAAAGTTTCTCCATCGTATTGTTTTACTTCTGTCATTAATATTCCTATTTAATGTTTCTTTACCAAAAAGCATTATAACCAATAGTAAATCTAACTTCAACGAAGCTATGTTTTATTTATTAAAACTTCAATGGAATTTTTGATTCTTTTTATACATTCTTCATATCCTATTATAGATAAGGTATCAAATAGTGGAGGAGCGACTTCTTTTCCTGTTAGTGCTGATCTTACTGTACCTAATGTTTGCCTTGGTTTAAGTTGAAAAGTACCCATTAAATTTCTAAGATGTTTTTCTATATTTTCGGTTTCGAAATTTTGGCTAACTTCTGGTTTTTCTATTACTGAAAGAGTTTTTTGTAATATCATTATAGTTTCTTCTTTAGATACTCCCTTCTGAATAAGTGTTTGATTTGTTTGATTTGGAACTATAAAGAAAAAATCTACATATTCCATTAAATCATTAATTGTTTTTAATCTGTCTTTTACAAGTGGGACAATTTTCTCTAATACTCCTTTATTTAATGGCCTTTTTACTGTGTTGGGTAAATTTTTTTCCAGTTCTTGATGAAAAATTTTTGCTAAAAATTCAGTTGAATATTGTCTTATGTAAACACCATTCATCCACTTGAGTTTTTCTTGATCAAATATTGCTGGACTATCATTTAAACCTTTTAAGTTAAATTTTTTTATAGTTTCATTCTTAGAAAGAATTTCTTGGTTTTCACCTGGATACCATCCTAGTAGGGTTAGATAATTATTTAATGCTTCAGGTAAAAATCCAGAATTTCTATATTCAAGTATCGATGTAGCTCCATGTCTTTTGCTAAGTTTTGTTTTATCTTTTCCAAGTAATAATGATAGATGAACATAAGTTGGAGGAGTAAAACCCAAAAATTCATATAACAATATATGTTTGGGTGTGCTCGAGATCCATTCTTCACCTCTTAGCACATGTGATATTTGCATCATATGATCATCAACAACATTAGCTAAATGGTAAGTAGGCATTCCATCAGCTTTTAAGATTACAAAGTCATCTATGGTAGATAAATCGAAATTTATTGCTCCTCTGATTGTATCTGTAAATTCTCTGTTGCCACTTTTAGGAACCTTTAATCTAGTTACTATTGGTCGTCCTTCTTTTCTGGATTTTTTTAGTTCATCACTTGTTCTATTTCTAGAATACCCATCATATCCAGGAGGTTTACCATCTCTTATTTGTTTTTCCCGCATCACTTTAAGTTCTTCAGGGGTTCTATCACATAAATAAGCATGACCATTATCTAAAAGATATTTAGCAGCTTTAGAATAGAGATGTTTTCTCTCTGATTGAGTATATGGGCCAAAATCTCCACCTTTTTGTGGTCCTTCATCCCAATCTATCCCCATCCATTCAAGACCTTTCAAAATATTTTCTAAGGATCCTTCTTGCTTTCTTGTTTGATCAGTATCTTCTATTCGAAGTATAAATTTTCCATTATGATGTTTTGCAAAAAGCCAATTGAATAGAGCTGTTCTCATTGCTCCTAAATGAGGTTCTCCAGTTGGGCTTGGAGCAAATCTGACTCTAATATTTCCTTGATTTTTTGACATTCAATCCTTAAGTTCAATCATTTTCTATATTATTTAATATTGTTTTTAGATCTTTTGGCAAATCACTTTTAAATTCCATTAAATTTTTAGTAACTGGATGAGTGAAAATGATTTTATTGGCATGAAGAAAATGTCTATCAATTGATATTTTGCTCTTCTTTCCATAAAGAGAATCTCCTAATATTGGATGCCCTATTGAACTAAGATGCACTCTGATCTGATGCATTCTTCCAGTAAAAATTTTAATTCTAAGTAGTGAAAAAGTTTTAATGTTTTTAATAGTTTCATACTTAGTAAGAGATTCTTTTCCACTTTTCACTATTGCTTGTTTTATTTTTAAAGTTGGGTGTCTTGCAATTGGACTATTAATAGTGCCTTCTATTGGCTCTATAATACCCTTTACCAATCCGATATATTCTTTATTAATTTCTCTAGACTTAAACATATTTGATAGGGATACAAATGATCTGTTATTTCGCGCTACTATTAATATCCCAGAAGTTTCTTTATCTAATCTATGAACTATTCCAGGTCTTTGAGAGTCACCTACATCTTTTATTTCAGGAAAATCATTTAATATTCCGTTTAATAATGTATGGTTAGGATTTCTTGTGCCTGGATGCACAATGATTCCTGCAGGTTTATTGATCAATATAATATCTTTATCTTTATAGATGTAGTTTATATCAAGTTTTTCAGGAGTTAGATCAGGTTTTTCTTCAATGAATGGTTCGAAATCTATAAAATCTCCTGAGGTGAGCAAGAATGAAGGTTTTGTGATTACCTTTCCATTACATTTTAATCTATTTAATTCTATCGACTTTTGTATTTGATTTCTTGGAATATTTAATTTTTTTGCCAAAAAATAATCAATTCTTTCTGAATTAGATTTTTTTTTAGAGTATTGGAAAGAGTACTCTTTTTGATCAAAATCTTTGCTTAAGATATTCAATTTATAGTTTCCTGGATTTTTGTATTTTTTCTGAATTATTTTTTTTATCACTTGGTGTGGTGAAAAAAGAAAAAATTAGTAATGTTATTCCTATCACAATACTAGAGTCTGCAATATTAAATGTGGGCCATCTGTATACACCTGAAACTCCAATATCAAAAAAATCAACAACTGATCCTAAAAATATCCTATCTAAGAGATTTCCTAAGGCTCCTCCAATTTGCATACTTATAGCAGTTATTACTAATGGTTGATCTGTGTCAAATTCCTTTAAGAAGTAAATTAATATTATTAATACTATTATGCCTATAGTTGTTAAAAGAATATTTTGATCTTTTATTAAACTAAACGCACTTCCAGTATTTCTTACATGGGTTAGTCTAAAGAAACCTTGTTCAGGTATTGATTGATGAATTGCTAATTGAGATCTTATTAATAATTTGGTTATTTGATCTGAAATAAGTATAAAAGATGAAATGCTAAGTATAATAAGGAGTTTATTGAGATTTATTTGCTTGAAATTCATTTTAGTAATTAAATTTAATACAAATTTATTAAGATGAGTATTAATATTAAGTTGTTTACATTATATAAACTTATCATTGTAAATAAGGAAGGAACAATATGAAAATAGATTTTAGAAGTGATACCGTAACTAAACCTACAGAAGAAATGCGAAAAGCTATGTACGATGCTGAATTGGGAGATGATGTATATGGAGATGATCCTACTGTAAATAAATTGCAAGAACTAGCTGCAGAAAAAACGGGAAAAGAATCAGCACTTTTAGTTTCTTCTGGAACAATGAGTAACTTAGTTGCTATTCTTGCATTAGCACAAAGAGGTGACGAGGCAATTGTAGGAGATAAATCTCATATTTTTTTAAATGAAGCTAGTGGAGCTTCTGTTTTAGGAGGAATCAGTTTAAGGCCTGTTAAGAATCAAGAAGATGGATCAATTGAATTTGATGATATTGAAAATTCTATAAATCCTATTGATCCTCATAAAACTAAAAGTTCTATTTTGTGCTTGGAAAACTCGCATAATTTAACTGGAGGACAACCTTTGAGTCCTACTCAAATTTCTGAACTTTCAGATTTTGGTAGAAAATTTAATTTAAATATTCATTTAGATGGAGCAAGAATTTTTAATTCTGCAGTGGCATTGAAAGTTGATTTGTTAGATTTAACAAAATCTGTAGATACTATAGGTTTTTGTTTGTCTAAAGGTTTATCTTGTCCTATTGGAAGTGTAATATGCGGACCTGAAGATTTTATAAAAGAAGCAAACCGTTGGAGAAAAATGTTAGGTGGTGGAATGAGACAAGCTGGTGTATTTGCTGCTGCAGGAATTGTAGGTTTGAATTCAATGATTGATCGAATGGATGAAGATCATCAAAATGCAAAAAAACTCGCTTTTGGTTTATCTGAATTTTCTGAAATTATAATTGATCCTGATAGAATAAAAACAAATATTGTTAGATTTGATTTGAAAGAAATGGATTCAGATTTCTTTGTATCAAAGCTAAGAGAAAATGGTGTTTTGGTAAATGGTTCAGTGAAGACAAAGAATTTGAGAATGGTTACTCATTATGGCATTATTTCTGAAGATATTGACTATACAATTGAAAAAGTTAGCAAAATAGTTAATTAATTTTTAATGATTTTTTTCATTAAAAAATTTCTTTCCTTTTAATTCTTCTGGTAAATACTCTATTTTCTTACCCAAATTATTATGAGGGTTTTCATACCCTTTTCCGTAATTAAATCTTTTAGAAACAGAATTAGTAGCATTCCTTAAATGTAATGGGACTTCATGTTTTATAGGTTTATTAACTTCATCTAAAGCTGATTGGATAGCTATATAGGCAGAATTGTTTTTTGGTGCTTTTGCTAAGTAAATTGTTGTTTCTGAAAGTATTATCTTAGATTCTGGCCATCCAATTCTAGCTACACTCTCTAGAGCAGATGAAGCAATTGTAAGAGCTAAAGGATCGGCTAAACCTATATCTTCAGAAGCAGAAATAACCAATCTTCTTCCGATTATTTCAGGATTTATTCCTGTATCAATTAATCTTGCTAACCAATAAACAGAAGCATCTACATCTGATCCTCTAACCGATTTAATTAATGCTGAAATTAAATTGTAGTAATTATCATTGTTATAAGAAGTTGTTAATTCAGTTTGTAATATATTATTTATTTGATCTTCTGTGATAATTATTGAGTTTTGTTTCCCTTGTGAAGCTAATTCTATTGTATCTAAGATTATTCTTACATCGTTGGAAGTTTTTGAAATGAAGGTTTTTAAAGTTTCATCTGAAATTTCAATATTTTTTTCATTAAGCCTACTTCTAGGATCATGCAATGCTTGTTCAATAACATTTTTAATTTCATTAAATTCAAGATGTTTTAGTATGAATACTCTACATCTTGATATCATAGGGCCTATTAATGTTCTACCAGGGTCTTCTGTTGTAGCACCTATAATTGTAGCTATCCCATCTTCTATAATGTTTAAAAGTGATTCTTGTTGGTTTCTAGAAAAATGGTGAATTTCATCTATAAATATTACTGTTTTTACATTTTGAGTTCCAAGTGTTTCTTTAGATTTTCTTGAAGCTTGACGAATAGATTCAACTCCGGATTTGACTGCATTAATAACTTCTAATTTAGAATTAGAAGAATTTGCAATAATATTAGCTAAAGTTGTTTTTCCTACGCCAGGAGGTCCCCACAAAATCATAGAAGGAATTATTTTTCTTTCAATGGATGTTCTTATTACTGATTTATTTCCTAACAAATGAGATTGACCAAAAAATTCATTTAAATTTCTTGGTCTTACTCTTCTAGAGAGAGGAGAATTGTATATTTTTTGTATCTCAGAATTATGATCAAATAAATCCACTAGTACCTTGATAATTATTTCTTTGTTTTTATATTTGAGTTAAGGTATATTCTACTATTTCATGGATATATTATCTAAGTTATGAAATATCAAAATTCAAATTTTTATTAAAGCGATGTTTGTGTTAGGAATCACAGGTTTAATAGGAAGTGGCAAATCAGAAGTTTGTAAGTTGCTTGGCAATTATGGATTTCAAGTAATCGAATTAGATGAAATGGCACATCAATCATACAAAGTTGGTACTGATGTTTATGAAGAAATAATTAATATTTTTGGATGTCAAATAATCAACCCTGATTTAACTATTAACAGAAAGAAATTAGGCGATATTGTTTTTTTTAATAAGAAAAAATTAACTGAGTTAGAAGAACTAGTATGGCCTAAAGTGGATAATGAAATTCGAAATAGATTTAGAACTTTAAAAAAATCTTTGTGTGAAAAAGTAGTTATTGAATCTGCTTTGCTTTTTAAGAGTGGTTGGGATAAATTTTGTGATCAGATTTGGTTTGTAGAATCATCAGAAAATATTATTAAATCAAGATTAGCTAAATTCAGAGGAATGTCTGAAGAAAAAATAGATTCAATTTTGTCTCTTCAGTTAAATTCTCCACAGATCAAAGAAAAGGCTGATAAAATAATTTTGAATGATGATGACTTGAAAAACTTGGAAGAAATAATTAACAAAACATTAAAGATAGTATAAAAGAGAGGATTAATTTTGCCTTCACAAAAATCTAGTT
The DNA here is from genome assembly GCA_964434385.1 of uncultured Dehalococcoidales bacterium. Taxonomy (GTDB): domain Bacteria; phylum Chloroflexota; class Dehalococcoidia; order Lucifugimonadales; family Lucifugimonadaceae. The sequence goes on from CAYSUW010000005.1 coordinate 45,057, forward strand.
ATAAAAATATTAAAATTGAGGATTTCAAAATTACTGAAAAACCTTTTTATATACCTATTTCTGATGAAATTAATATTTTCCATTCTGCATATAATCAAAAAATACCAGTATTACTTAAAGGCCCTACTGGAACAGGAAAGACCAGATTTGTTGAATATATGGCATGGCATATTTCTAATGTTGCTTATAATTCCAAGGCCAAAAATAATCTAACACAAGTTCCTTTAATTACAGTAGCATGCCATGAAGATCTTACAGCTAGTGATTTAGTAGGGCGTTATCTTATAGATCCTGAAGGTACAAGATGGGTAGATGGTCCTTTAACCAGAGCTGTTAAAGCAGGAGGTATATGTTATCTAGATGAAGTAGTAGAAGCTAGAAAAGATACCACTGTAATTATTCATCCTTTAACTGATCATAGAAGAGTTCTTACAGTCGATAAACTTGGTGAGTTGATAGAAGCTTCAGAAGGTTTTTTGATGGTTGTTTCCTATAATCCAGGATATCAGAATGCTTTAAAAGATTTAAAGCAAAGCACAAGGCAAAGATTTATAGCTATTGAATTTGATTTTCCTCCATTTGAAGTTGAAAAAGAAATTATCAAAACTGAAGCAGGAATTGATGATTCTACAGCATCTTCATTAGCCACAATTGGAGAAAAAATTAGAAATTTAACTGATTATGGTTTAACTGAAGCCGCTAGTCCCAGAGTTTTAATTTATGCTGGCCGTCTTATAAAAGAAGGAATTCCACCTAGAAGAGCATGTCAAGTTGCAATAACTTGGGGTATTACAGATGATAAAAAACTGCACAGTAGTATAGAAGAAGTGATTTCAGCTATTTTTCCTTAAAATAAACTTCGTAATTACAATTTAAAATATGCAGTATTCAGTAAAACAAATAGAATCAACCTTAAAAGTTAATAAGGTTCCAAAAATTTCTGATAAAAAGTTTTTTGGAATTCCAAAAGCAGCAGTTTTTGTATTATTAATAGATAGGCCTTATGGAACAAGTATTCTTTTAGTGAAAAGATCTTCTAAAGTTTCTACTCATAAAGGTGAAATATGTTTTCCTGGTGGTAAAGAAGAAAATTCAGATAAATCTCTTTTAAATACCGCTTTTAGAGAATTGAAAGAAGAAATAGGTGTTTCTAGAGACTCAGTAAATTTAATTTGCTCTCTGACTCCAGAAATTACTAGAACAGGCTATGTTATTATTCCTTTTGTTGGACATTTACTTGATGATTCTTCTATAAAACCTGACATGTCAGAGATAGAAAAAGTAATGTTTGTCACTTTGAAAGATATACAAGATCCTGATAGAAAACGAACTATAGATTTTATTTTGGATGGTTCTAGTTTTCATAGAAATGGTTTTATGGTGAAGAATTATCTTGTATGGGGAGCAACATCTAATATCACCAATGAATTAATAACAAAAATTAATTATTACAATTAAGAATGAGTTCAGAATATCAAAATAAAAAATTAGAAAAAATTGAAAAAGAATTAGAGTCAATTTCTAAAGAATTATATTTGACTTTCCTTCATAGCAGAAAAGAGTTAAAAAATTATTTTGATGAAAAAACTCTTGTTGAATGGGCTTCGAATGGATTAAATATTTCTCAAGCCTCTCAAAATTCCTTGAACACAGGTAAAAAATTTTTTGAAATCAGTTCTTTTCTTTATGAAAAAATCCCTAAGTCTGTTTTTAATATTTGGATGGAAAAAGTAGTTTTGATTTGCAAAGATTCTAGTACTTTAGGATATTCATACTTGATTTCTAGTCCCTCGATTTTGAATGTTTTAAGACCTAGATATTTACAAGAATGGTCTGATATAAGTAAAAATATTTATACTGGATCATGGAAGACAAATTCTTTAGCTTCTAAATTTATGGAGTCTTCTCCATTTTTACTTAAAACAATTTCTTTTGATGATTTAAAAAATTTATCGGATTATTTGAATAATATTGCAGTAAAATCATGTGATTTGGCTATTCAAAATTTAGAATGGTGTAAAGAAAATTTATCTATTTTAGGTAAAGAAAATTCTGATTTCATAGTACTGATAAAATCTTTAAGTAATTCAGATTGGCGCGAAATAAATGGTTTTTTTGAATTTTTAGATTTAAATATTGAGAAAAATAAAATAGAAAATATTAGTTACCTTATTCAGTTACTCTTACATTTTGAATTAGAAAAAGATAAATCGGAAAAACCAAAGAACAATTCCGATAATTTCTATCAGAACCAATCTAATATTAAGATATCTGATTTCACAAAAACTTTTCTGTCGATTACAGAAAAATTTGGAAATTCAGATCTTGAGAATATTTTTAATATGAATTTAAAGCTTATTAAACTCTCATCTAAAGCTGCAAATAATTTCAATAATTCTGTAAATGTTCTATTAGAAAAATTGACTAATAGCCAACTAAAAGAATGGTTTTCAACTGGATTAGCACTTCTAAAGAAAGATATTGTTTTAGGTCAAATGTATTTTGCAATGGAAACAGAACAATCAATATTGTTACTGGATTCTTTGTCATATTCTGTAGATATAGAAAGAGAAAAAGAAATGTTTAAAATTTATTGTGCTGCTCTATCTGGAAAAGAACTTGAAATTCAATCATCTCAAAAACTTGTTGAAAAACAAATTGGTTGGTTAGATTCAAATTTGGCTACTACTGAAGGAACTACAATTTTTCTTCCACAAACTATAAAAAGATTTAATTCAAAAAAAGATAATTTTGCATGGTATAAAGTTATAGCTACGCATCAGACTGGTCATGTTGAATTTGGGAGTTTTGAATTTAATTTTAATAGAAAATCTTCTTCTTTTATTGATTTAAGGTCTCGTGTTTGGGATTTAAAATCCCCAAAGATTACAAATGATTCTAATAACGAAAATAATCTTGACCAAAATTCTAAATCATATTTATCTGATATTAGTAAATTTTTAGATTTATTTGATGATTCAAAACTAGCTTTAGATATTTTTACTTTATTAGAGGCTTCTAGAATTGATAAAAAAGTTTTAAGAGTATACCAAGGCATCAAAGAAGATTACTTAAAAGTTCAGAATATAGCTATAACTAATAGGCCTAAAATTGAAGAATTGCCTACTAGAGAAGCTTTGGTAGAGATTTTAATAAAATACAGTATCAATCCTAATATAAAAATCAATATTCCTAAAATTCATAAAGATACAATTTTAAGATTGTCCATTTTTGTAGACAAAATGAATTCTCCTAAAGCTTTAGTTGAAGATTCAGCAGAAGCAACTATTAGAATATATAAAATTCTTTCAGAAATTGAGAATACTGTGTCTGATGAACAAGAGTTTGAAGAATTAGATCTAGATCAAGACAATCAAAATGAAGAAAATAGTGAAGAAAATGATCAAGTAATTAAAGATATATTAGACTATTTCCAATCGTTTGAAGAAGTCTTAGAATTTAGCAATTCAACAGAAGACACATCTGATTCTGAAGTTGTCCCTGAAGAATCAGATTATAAATCACCTCAAGAAGTGGAATATAGAGGAGATTTTAAGCCTGAACTATCTCAATTGCTTTATGATTTGCAAATTGCCGGAGGAACTGATTTAGATGGTCAAAATATGAATCTTTCAGAAAGTGAATTAGAAAAAATGCTCAAAAATTCTTCTGAAATTCAAGATGGAGATTCTTCTGAAACTGATCAAATTGATGGTAATGTAGCAAAAAATATTGCTGATCTTATAGATAAACTAGATGGTCAAGAATCGAAATCTGGAGGAATGTTTTCTGATTCATTTGGTCATGTTGATGAAACTGGTAATAGTTTAGTCCCTTCAGGAAAAGATCAATTTGTATATGATGAATGGGATTTTAGAGCAAAAGAATATAAAAAACATTGGTGTTTAGTCAATGAAAAAAGTATGTCTGAAGGCGAATCTGATTTTTATGATGAAACTCTTTCAAATTATTCTGGTTTAATGAAAGAAATAAGGAAACAGTTTGAATTGATTGTTCCGGAAAACTACAGAAAAATTAAAAGATTGGAAGATGGAGAAGAACAAGATCTTGACCTTGTTATAGAGGCCATGACTGATTTAAGAGCTGGAATTACTCCTTCAGAAAAATTATATTGGAGAAGAAATAAAGTCGAGAGAGATATAGCTGTAGCTTTCCTATTGGATATGAGTGCTTCAACTGCAGAAGCTATTGAAGATACAAAATATTCTAGAGATGATTGGGGTGCTCCCGATGATCCTGAAAAATATATGGAATGGTTAAGGAAAAGAAGATCTCAGGGATTAAGGAGAGGTTACAAAAGAATTATAGACTTAGAAAAAGAAGGGATAATTCTTTTGATAGAAGCCTTAGAAACTTTAGGTGATTTTTATGGAATCTATGGTTTTTCAGGATACGGACGTGAGAATGTTGAATTCTTTGTAATGAAAGAAATAGAAGAGAAATTCAGTCCTGAGGTTTCAAAGAGAATCGATAGAGTAAGTCCTTTACATGCTACTAGAATGGGTCCTGCAATCCGTCATACTATAAAAAAATTAGAAAATGTTGAAGCAAAATCAAGGTTTTTATTTTTGATCAGTGATGGTAGGCCTCAGGATAGAGGATATAGCAGAGAAGGAGTGGAAAAAGAGTATGCAGTAAATGATACCAAAAAAGCTTTACAAGAGGCTAAATCTAGTGGTATCACACCTTTCTGTTTAACTGTAGACAAACAGGGTCATGATTACATGAAAAATATGATGGATGATATGAGCTATGAGGTATTGGACAACATCAGTCTTTTGCCATTAAGATTACCTGAATTGTATAAAGCTTTAACTATGACTTAATTAAAATTATTAAGTATTTCTTGAGCCCATTTCTTATCTGCTAAAATCACATCTTCTCCGTCTTGAGGCACAACGAAAACATGTTTTCCATCAGGACTATTAGAGCCAAAAGTAATTGCTACCCTCGAAATAATCTTATTACCCTTAGAATTAAAACCTTCAGTTCTTATAAAAATATGAGGGGAGTTAGAATTGGCACCAAATTTTTCAAAGTCTTTTGGGGTTTTTAATCCAGTCCCTTCGGATGCAATTCCGTCAAAATCTGGTTTAGAGATATGTTTTATTAGATCCCTTAATTCTTTTTGATCTTTTATTTGTTTACCTCTACATGGTTCTATTTCTAAATAAGGCTCTTTTGTTTCTGGATGAATTAACAATTCGCATTTTTCCCAATTGAAACTATTTTCAGGATTAGATTTGATGTATCCGAATGCTTTTGAGATCTTCCCATCAATATAGAAAACTATCTCAGTAACAGTCATTGGATCTAGAGAATAAAACCAGTCTGGTAGTGGCGGAATATCAGCAAGTTTTTGAATGACTTCACCCCAACTCACATCAACAGCCATTATCTTTGTTCTACCTTTTACTGTTGCATAGTGATAGGATCCATCAGGAGTTTTATCGCCTAACTCAACCTCAACTTTACTTCCATCAGAAAGTTCAATTTGAAGTGATAAAGTAGGTTCATCAAGGCCAAATTTTGATCGATTCTGTTCTGAGTCATCTATGAATCTGCTTGTTAATGGACCTTGTAATAAAAATGTAAAACCTCCCCATCTATTTAAATTAAGAGGTGTGTTTATTAAGGAAGTAAAAAACCATAATCCTTGTTGATCTTCTCTTTTTTCTACTGAAATTTCATTTGTATTAGTTTTTATATTAATCGCAGTCATATCCTTATTTGATATTCTGTATAGATAAGGAGATTCTTGGTTGTTGTCATCTTCTGAATTATAAACTTCTAAATAGAGCCATGTTCCTAATATAGAACTTAGGGCTAATAGAATTACGAGTACAAGTGAAATTCTGATACTCAAACTTATCGTCTCCTCCACCAAGCCAATATGCCTAGGGATCCAATAATGCTTGGCATTAATAACCATCCGCTCCATCTGATAAAGGCTCTTTCATTTTTTGTAAGTACTAATTCTCTGAATACGGTTTCTTTTACTCTAAGAGAAATAAGTTCTGTATCTTTTGTTAACCAATTCACTGAGTTTGCAAAAAGATCTTGATTTCTTGATGAAGTGATATATTTGTTACTGGCAAAGTCAGAATCTCCAATAACAACAATATGAGAGTATAGGTACCCTTCATCTGTTTTCATTTTCGGTTCTCCTATAATTGTACTAATTACTTGACTTGCCATAGCTATTGGTAATGGTCCCGGTGTTTCTGTTTTTTGATCGAATGAAAGTACTTCAGAATCAGTTTCAGACCAACTGTTTATTGTAGTAAATGCTAAAGGCTTAGAATTTACATAGAGAACTCCTTCTGGAGTGATTGGGATTTCTTCATCTGATAATGACATTCCAATATAAGATGCTCCTGGAAAATACATGACATCAAAATTATGAGTAATTGGATGTTCAGGTATTTGTAAGTTTGTGTTTTTCACTTGTAAGAAATCTAGGCTTGGAGCAACATAACTGATGGTGTCTACTAGTGTTCCATTACCTACGATAATTCCCCATTGAGCTAAAAATGTGAGATATTCTTCTGGTGCATCAGATTCAACTAGTAAAAATATATTTCCTCCGAAATTGATATATTCAGTCAAAAGTTGAGATTGTGATTGATTGATTGGTTCTTTGGGATCAGCGATTATTAGTGCTGCAGGGAAATTTTCTGGATCTCCACTTGCTAAAAGATTTCCTAATTCAGAAATAGTGATATTGTTTACTATATAATTATCTCTAACTAACGCATTTACTGCTAAGCCGTAACCATTTGAATTTTGATCAAAATCTGTAATGTCTCTTTCATCATGACCTGAAAGAAATAAGACCATTTTTTGTTTTAATTGACTGACTACTAATAATCCAGTAATTATATCTTGTTCAGAAAATACATCTGGAGTTTCTCTAGGATCAATTCCTATTGAATAAGATATTCTTTGAGTGTCACTTCCTTTAAATGCGAGAGCAGGTAAACTTCTTCCAGATAAAAATCTGTCTATTCCGAGATTTTGAGCTATATCTGGATCTAAGTCGGGATCTATGAGCTTATAAGTTAAATTTGTTGTTGTGGATCTTTTAGAGAATTCACTTAGTAGATCTTCAGTGTGCCTTATAGCTATATTACTGTTTTGGTTATTGCTTTTGATGAAAATAAATATCTCTATGTCTTCTGTTAATTGATCTAAAACTGCCCCTGATTGTTCAGATAGTTCGTATTCTTTTGTTGCAGTTAGATCTGTTCTAAGCCACTCAGTAGGAGAATTTTTATTTTCTAGCCAGAAGAAAAGAAAATTTGCTGATATCATGAGAATGATTGTTCCCAAAACTATGAAAAAAGTGTTTGCACTATATCTCCCTCTTCTTCCAAAAACACTTCGAAATACATTTTTCCAATTTAATATTCCAGCAATTAACAAACTAATTAATGCTACTCCAGAAACTATTATTCCTGCATCCTGTATATCTCTGAAAAATATGTAAACAAGTATGCCAATGATTAATGATCCAAATCCAAACAGAACTAATAATTGTGTGAAAGATCTTGAATTATCTTTTAACCATGTTAATAAGTTGAGTGATTTTTTCTTTTGTGGAATTCTTGATTGTTTTTTGTCTTGATCTTGATTCACTATCTCCACCTTCTACTTTCAAGAATAAGAATTGTGAGCATTAAAAATATTAAAGTTATAGAAAAATAATAAGTTATATCTCCTATTGAAATTATTCCTCTTGCAAAGTCAGCAAAATGTCCACCTTCGGAAATCCCGAAACTTTGTTGATCAAATACGGAAAAAGAACCTCCAAGTTGAAGTTGGTTTAGTATTTTAGCTATATTTGGGGTTAATCTGTCTGCAATAAAATCAATAAATGTTAGAGTAGTTAAGATTCCAGATCCCACTACTAAAGAGACTAATTGATTGGGTCCTAATGCAGATGCAAATAAGCCTACTGATAGAGTAGCTGCAGCATATAAAATTAATCCTAAATAACCAGTAAATATGGGTCCGATGTCAGGTACTCCATATATTAAAAGTATAATTGTGTAATAAATCGTAAGTGAAAACATCAATAATATTATTGAAAAAGCAGCAAGGAATTTTCCAATTACTATCTCAGTTTCTTTCAATGGAGAAGTCAGAAGAAGTTCTAAAGTTCCAAGTTTTTGTTCTTCCGAAAGTAATCTCATAGTGATTGCAGGGGATAGAAAAATTAGAAAAAACACAGCTCCAGCTAAAAATCCTCTTATGCTTGCTTCTGCAAAAGCATCGGAAACAGATGCTACAAAGAAAAATCCTGTAACTGCTAGGAAAGAAGCAGATACAATATATGCCATAGGCGAAGCTATATAAGTTTTTAGTTCTTTATTTGCTATTAAAAAAATATTTTTCATTTTTTTTGTTTTTCATCAGTTGTTACATGCATAAAAATCTCTTCTAGGGTCATTGGAATAGAATTTAATCTGATTAGCCCCCAACCTTTTTCAATTATGGTTTTGGCAATGATTTCTTGAGCATTATTTTCAGGTTTTACTTCTACTATAAGATTAATATTTTCGTCACTTGTGCTAGTTTCTTGATTAGTTAGACTTTGCCTAGCATCTACTATGAAATTAAGATTTCTAAGTTCTTTAAGAATTTCATTGATATTTTTTGCTTTAATAGAAAGTTCAATTTGTTCAGAAGTTTTTAATTTTTCAGATAATACAGAAGGTTTGTCGTCAGCTACGATTTTTCCTTCATGAATAACAAGTACTCTTTTGCAAATCATGCTTACTTCAGGAAGAATGTGTGAACTAAGAATTAAGGTGTGATTTCCTCCTAATTCCTTGATTAAACCTCTAGTTTCAATTACTTGTACTGGATCAATTCCTATTGTTGGTTCGTCAAGAATCAATATTTTAGGTTCGTGTAGAATTGCTTGAGCAATTCCTGTTCTTTGCCGATAACCTTTTGATAATTTTCCCACTAAAACATTACGATATTCACCAAGACCTATTATTTCTATTACTTCAGGTAGGCGTTTTTTAATTTTGGAATTACTCATCCCACGTATTTTCCCCATGAATTCCAAATAATCTGTCACTTCCATATCTTGATACAAAGGAACACTCTCAGGTAAATATCCAATTAATTTTCGGATTTCTAGAGAATTTTTTATAATATCAAACCCTCCTATAGTTACATCTCCTTCAGTAGGAGGAGTAAAGCCTGTCAATACTCTCATAGTAGTAGTTTTACCAGCTCCATTTGGACCTAGAAGCCCTACAATGTCTCCTTTATTTAATTCAAAGGAAATATTGATTACTGCTGGATAATCTCCATAATATTTTGATAAATTATTTACTTTAATCATAGTAATATTGGATAACTGATTAAAATTATAAAAACGATTACAAAATAAAGATGATAGCCAAAACATTCGAATTCTTCAATAATATTAGAACCTTTTATGAGTTATCATTGAAAAAAGAGATTATTTCTGAAATAAAAAATGATTAAAGATTATATTTATTTAGATAACGCAGCTACAACTAAAATTAAGAAAGAAGTCCTGGAATCTATGATTCCTTATTTGAAAGATAATTTTGGTAATCCTTCAAGTTTGTATTCTTTTGGCCAAGAGTCAAGAAATTCTATAGAAGAAAGTAGAGAGAAAATTTCTACTGTTTTTAACTGTCGTCCTAAAGAAATTATTTTTACTAGTGGAGGGACTGAGTCTGATAATTTAGCTATTTTGGGTGGAGTTAATGCTATGAAAGAGTTTGGAAATCATATCATTACGTCTTCAGTCGAACATCATGCAGTACTTCATGCTTGTGAAGAATTAGAAAAAAATGGATTCGAAGTAGATTATCTCCCTGTGGATAAATTTGGGTTAATATCCCCTGATGATTTATCAAATTCTATAAAACCTAATACCATTTTTATTTCTATTATGATGGCGAACAATGAAATAGGCACAATTCAGGATATTTCCAAGTTAATAAAAATTGTTCGCAAGAAACAAAATTTAAATAACAATATTATTTTATTTCATTCTGATGCAGTTCAATCTTTGGGTAAAATGAAATTAGACATGAAACAATTAGACATTGATTTACTTTCAATTTCTGCTCATAAAATTAATGGGCCAAAAGGAATTGGATCTCTATTTGTAAGGGGGGGAACTCCATTAAAACCGTTAATTTTTGGAGGAGGACAAGAAAAACAATTAAGATCAGGAACTGAAAATGTGGCTTCTATCGTAGGCTTTGGAGAAGCTTTAGTGATAGCTGACTCTGAGAGAGATAATTTTAATGAAAAATGCAAAATATTATCAGATAAATTGACAAACAAAATTTTTGAATTAATTCCTGATTCGTATTTGAATGGTCATCCGAAAAATAAATTATCAAATATTGTAAATTTTTCATTTGATGGAGTCGAAGGAGAACCAATTCTAGTAGGGTTAGATTTTGCAGGAATTTATGCTTCTAGTGGTAGTGCTTGTAGTTCAGGATCTCTTGATCCATCTCATGTTCTGATTGCTACTGGCTTAAATCCAAGATTAGCTGTGGGATCTATAAGATTTAGTCTTAGCCCTACTAATTCAATAGCCGAAATTGATTATGTTGTAAAAGAATTGGCCAGGATAATAAAAGATCTTAGAAAAATGGGAACTTAAAAATATGAGGTTTTTATAATATGAATACTAATAAATTATTATTAATTATTGCAGTAACTTCAGTTCTATTAGCTATAATTTTAATTCCAATGATTATTTTCAAACCATGGATCCCGGTAGACCCATTGTATGTTTCAGGTAAAGTGTTTTATCTTAGGGTTACCGAACCTTTAGTATCTGATGAGATTATATTTTCTGGAAATTCACAATCCGGAGAATTGACAACATTTAGAATTAAACCGGAAAATCCTAATAATAAATTAGCAAAAGTTGACGTTGAATTAACTAATCATTCTAATTCTACTGTAAAAATATTAATAGATAGTAAGTCAACTGAACTAATTACAAATAAGCAAGATTTTTTTAAACCCTTAGATTCTGTTGAAAAATCTGAAGCTATAGATAACTATGATTCTAGTGATTTGATAGAATTTACACCTTTATGGGGATCTTTTGATCTTTTTCCTAATGAAAAAATAAAAGGATCATTTGCCTTTGAAATCCCTACCAATATTGTATTTGTGCAATTTGCTTGGTTGGCATCGGATTCTATAACAATTGCCTATACAGAGTGATCAAAATGGTAAAAGATATTTTAGATTTATCTCCATCTAGAAAACAATTTATAAAATTAAAAAAAGATTATTCTGAGGAAATATTATTGGTAAGAGTAGGTGATTTTTATGAAGCATTTGATGAAGATGCTAAATTAATTTCAAAAATTCTTGGAATAGTATTAACGTCTAGAAATGTAGGTAAAGGTTTAAAAGTTCCTTTAGCTGGTATCCCTTATCACTCTATAGATTCATACTTAAAGCAATTAGTTGACTCTGGAAATAGAATAGCTATTTGTGAACAAACTGAGGAACCAACTTCATATAAGGGTATTTTTAAAAGAGAGGTAGTGAGAATCATTACTCCGGGAACTCTTTTGGAGCCTGATTTACTTCAAAATGATAAAAATAATTATTTGTGTGCCGCTATTTCAAGTGATTTTGAAGTAGGTTTAGCTATAGCAGATATAAGTACAGGCGAATGTTTTGCTGGTGATTTCCCTGATCATTTGGTCACTGATGAGATTACAAGACATTCTGTATCTGAATTAATTTGTGATAATAAAGTTAGAATGTTATTTGAAGAAAGTGGAGAAGTGCCAACCAATGTAAGAATAGTATCTCCAGACAATCAAAACTTGATTAATACTGCTCAAAAAATTAAAGATTTTTTAAGAGTTAAAGATTTGAAAGGAATGGGTTGTGTAGAAGGTAATCCTTCTTTGTTAGCCGTAAATGAAATTATTAATTATATATCTGAAACTCAGAAACAGGTTTTACCCAAATTTAATAATATTTCCATTCTTTCCAGAGACGGAATTCTCCTGTTTGACAATCAAGTCTCTCGTGATCTTGAATTATTTGAAACTTTGAATCCTTCTTCCAAAAGCCTTACTCTTTTTGAGATTTTAAATTCTACAAAAACATCAATGGGTGCAAGATTGTTAAGGAATTGGATTTCAAAACCCCTAGCAGATTTGAAAAAAATTAAAGATCGTCAGAAATTAATAAAAGTGTTTTTTAAGAAAAACATTCAAAGATCTGAAATAAGATCATTATTGAATTCTATTCCTGATATGGAAAGACTGATGCATAGAATTCTTACTAATAGAATAAATCCAAAAGAAATTGTTGCTTTAGCTTTATCTGTAAAAATAATTCCAGATTTAAGAAAGATTATTGAAAACCTAGATAAAAATTTACCTCAAATTAATAATTTATCTAAACAAATAAAAGATTTAAACGAATTTTCTGAAAATATTTTAAGTGTTGTTGAAGAGGAACCTGTAGGTTTAGTTGGAGGTGGGAAAATAATTAGGAAAGGATTTAATAAGGAATTAGATATTCAAAGAGGATATATTTTTGAATCTAGAGAGAAATTGGCCAGTATAGAAAAAGATATAAAAGAAAAAACTGGAATTAATAATTTGAAAGTAGGATTTAATAAAATTTTTGGATATTACTTTGAAGTTTCAAAATCTTATGTTGAACAAGTACCTGATTATTTTCATAGAAAACAAACTCTAGTTAATGCAGAAAGATATACAACCTCTGAACTGAAAAATTTAGAATCTAGGATTATTAGTGCAAGAGATAAAGTTTCAAGATTGGAAAATGAATTATTTAATCAATTATGTGTTTCTCTTGCTGAATACCAGAACGATGTTGTGACAGTTGCTAAAATAATTTCTAAAATTGACGTTTTATCTAATTTAGCCGAAATAAGTGTCAATAATAATTATATTTGTCCTGATTTTACTCAAGAAAATAAGATTAATATTAAAGCTGGGAGACATCCTGTAATTGAAAAGTCTATGCCTTTTGGAAAATTTATTCCTAATGATATAGATCTTTCAAATGATAAAAGACAAATAATTGTAATAACTGGTCCTAATATGTCTGGGAAATCTACATATATTAGACAAGTTGCAATTCTTACATTAATGGCGCAAATAGGTTGTTTTATTCCCGCTGAAAAGGCAGAAATAGGTTTAGTAGATCAACTATTTACTAGAGCTGGTTTAAGTGATGATATTGGAGCAGGCAGATCGACCTTCATGGTAGAAATGGTAGAAACTGCTACTGTTCTCAGACGTGCTACTTCAAGGTCATTAGTTATTTTAGATGAAGTGGGTAGAGGAACAAGTACATATGATGGTCTAGCTATAGCTAAAGCAGTAGTAGAGTATATTCATAATAATCCTGAAAGAAGTTGTAAGACATTGTTTGCTACTCACTACCATGAATTAACTAATTGTGAAGAATATTTAGATAGATGTGTTAATTCACGTGTTGATGTAAATGAAACAGGAAATGATGTTACTTTTCTCCATAAAATTGTCCCTGGTGCATCAAAAAGAAGTTACGGTATTCATGTGGGGAAACTTGCAGGTCTTCCTAAAGAGGTGATAAATAGGGCATATGATCTCTTGTCAGACTATGAAGGAAATAGTATAGGAAATCATGAAGAAAGAATTATAAATAATAAAGATAATGGATTTCAGATTCCAATGATGGGCAACCAAGAAGAAAATTGGATTTCTGAAGAAATTTCTTCAATAGATGTTAACCAAATGACTCCTTTAGATGCTTTAAATAAACTATCAGAAATTAAGAAAAAATCTCAAGAAATTAATGATGATGGAAAAAATCTTTAATAGTAAAAATTTCACAATAGAAAAAATCATTGTTGGCCCTTTTCTTGAAAATTGTTATTTGATAAATAGAAAAGAAAGCAAAGATTGTTTTTTAATAGATCCAGGTTATGAATCATCTAAGTTGTTAGATAAGATTTCTTCATATGGATTTGATTTGAAATTTGTAATGGTTACTCATGGTCATGCTGATCATATAGGGGCTATTGCTAAACTTAATCAAGAATATGAGTTTGAAGTATTTTTGGGAGAGGGGGATCAAGATTTATATGAAAATCCAGATAAATGGATAACTGATTTTTTTCCGGAATTTGAATCTCCTCCAAAAAAATATTCGATAATTAGGAATGATAAGAAAATGAAAATTGATGATTTAAATATAGATGTTATTGTTACTCCAGGTCATACATCAGGTAGCTTATGTTATAAATTAGCAAATTATATTTTTACTGGAGATACTTTGTTTAAGAATTCTATAGGAAGATATGATTTGCCTGGAGGTGATAAAGATAAGGAATTATCCAGTATAAAAACAAAATTGTTAACATTAAAACAAGATTGTATTGTTCTTCCAGGGCATGGTGACTCTACTACAATAGGTTCCGAAAATAATAATAACCCTTATCTTATTTAATTGGTTTTTAAAATATATTTATTCCTATAAATAGAGGACCGAAAATAAGTGAAACAATTGCCATAAGTTTTAACAATATATTTATTGCTGGACCAGAAGTGTCTTTAAAAGGATCTCCAACTGTATCTCCGCTTACTGCAGCTTTATGTGCTTCAGAACCTTTTCCTCCATGATTTCCTAGTTCAATATATTTTTTTGCATTATCCCATGCACCACCAGCATTAGCCATAAATATTGCTAAAAGGAATCCAGATACTATAGATCCTGCTAATAAACCACCTAGGGCTTCTTCTGAAATGATTCCTACTATTATAGGGGCAATAATGGCAGTTAAACTTGGTAAAATCATAGCTTTGAGAGAACCTGTAGTACTAATTTCTACTGCTCTAGCAGCATCAGGTTTTACTCCTTTTTTTCCTTCTCTGAGACCTGGTATTTCTCGGAATTGTCTTCTTACTTCTTCTATCATTGCGCCAGCCGCTACTCCAACAGCCTGCATAGTCATTCCAGAAAAAATGAAAGGTAAAGTAGATCCAATTAATACTCCAATAAGAACTGGTGGTTCTAAAAGGTTGAAACTTTCCACTTCAATAACATTTGCATATGCTGCCATTAGAGCTAAAGCTGTTAATACAGCTGATCCTATAGCAAATCCTTTGCCTGTTGCTGCAGTGGTATTTCCAAGAGCATCTAGTGCATCTGTCCTTTCTCTTACTTCAGGGTCTAGTCCAGCTTGCTCAGCCAAACCACCTGCATTATCTGCAACAGGACCATATGCATCGGTAGATAGAGTGATGCCCAGTGTTGCTAGCATTCCAACAGAAGATAATCCTATGCCATATAATCCTCCCAATTGATAAGCAGCCCATATTCCAATCACTACTGATAAAGCTGGTATTAATGTGCTATAAAGGCCGACTGCAATTCCTGCAATAATATTCGATGGATGACCAGTAAGTGATTGCTTGGCTATCCATTTTACAGGACTATATTCATAAGATGTGAAATACTCTGTTGCTGTTCCAATGACCTGACCAACAACTAGACCTATAACGATAATATAAAAATAATAAATATCTATGTCTAAATAAATTGTTGCAATATAAGTTCCAATTAGACTAAGAATTCCTGCTACAAATATTCCTATTCTCAAAGACCATAATAGAGAACTCATAGTTGCGTTTGGTTTTGTTCTTACGAGAAGTGTTCCTATTATAGACGAGAAAATACCAATTCCTCCTATAAGAATAGGAAATATAATTGCTGAACTTTGTGATAATTCATTATCTAAAGTTGTGAATAATGCAAGTGCAATTGTAGCAATGATAGATCCTGCATATGATTCAAAAAGATCAGCACCCATTCCTGCAACGTCTCCTACATTGTCTCCTACATTATCTGCAATTGTTGCAGGGTTTCTAGGATCGTCTTCAGGAATTCCAGCTTCTACTTTTCCAACTAAATCTGCTCCCACATCGGCGGCTTTTGTATAAATTCCTCCTCCAACTCTAGCAAATAATGCTATTGATGATGCACCAAATCCGAAACCCGCAATTATATTTATATTTCCAAAAACTAACCAAAGAATAGAGACTCCTATTATCCCAATTCCTACTACAGTCATGCCCATTACAGTTCCTGTATTAAATGCTACTCTTAAAGATGAGTTTAATCCTTTTTGGGCTGCTTCTGCAGTTCTAGAATTTCCTCTTACTGCTATACTCATTCCTATAAAACCTGCTAGAGCAGAACCTATAGCTCCAAAAAGATAGGATATAGCAGTCCATGGACCAGAACTTGTAATATTTCCATTTGAATTTAATGCCTTAATTTTATCTACGTTTAAAATATTAAAATCTATAAAGACTGAAATTATTACAAACATAGCAATAACAAATATTGATAGGATTGTATATTCTTTTTTTAAGAAGGCCATTGCCCCTTCTTGAATCAAGAATGCAATTTCAGAAAGAACTGGGTTTTCAATTTTTTGTCTTGTGATCTTTATAGATAAAAATAGGGCAGTCAGAAGTGCTAGAATTCCAGCTATTATACTAACGATTATAAAATTCATTTTTTTCCTTTTATAAGATTTCTTGTAAATAAAATTCTAAAGAAACCTATCATTTAATTTATTGATCAGTCAAACCATTTTTTTTTATTGAAGATTTGTTTTAAATGTTTTTTAGAGTGTCTTTAAAATCTTTCAGTTGGTTTTCTAGTTTTTTTCTATCTAATGATAGTGTTACATCTCCTCTCGTTCTTTCTACTACAGATCTTAATTGATCAGTAGTTCTTCTTAATCCCCCAGTCACTGCTTCTGGGAAATCTATTGTTTCAAGTAAATCAGTAACTTCATTCATTATTCCCAAATAATTATCAGCTAATTCATAATTTGATTTTCGAATACTATCTAATGATGTTCTTCTAAGCTCACTACTAGCTTCAGCTAAACCTTTTAAATAAGAACTTGTAGTTACTTGAAGATCTTCAGGCGTGGGAATATTAGATTCAGAAAGAAATGAATATACTAGCATTGCTTCACAGTATTCTTTTTCCGTGTCTAAAAAGAATACTGTATTAATATTAAGATAAAAGGGCTTTAATGCATCTTTAGCTTTTTCCAAACTTTCTTTTGATTCATTTGCAAGAACCAATGCTTCATCAAATTGATTTCTATGACTAGCTCTTATAGAAGATGATGATTTTTGAATACTTCTTCTACAGTTTGAGAGAGCAGACTCTCTTCCAGAATGGGCTTCACTAAGATTTTGAATTGATTCATTAATAATTGTTACAAGATTATTTTTTTTATAATTCATAATTCTCCTATTTTAATCTGTAAATTGTTTCATTTCGTAAATAATTTTTTCAGGATTTTTTGATTTCGTTATTGCACTAGCAACACAGAATGCATTAGCTCCAGATTTAGTGATTTGTTTTATATTGGTTAAATTTATTCCTCCTATTGCAACAATTGGTTGAGGAACTAGATTTTTAGCTTTTCTAATAATGTCTATGCTTGATGGAATGGTGTTAGTTTTTGTTTTAGTAGTGAAAATTGATCCTATAGCTATATAATCTGTATCTAATTTAGATGATTTTTGAATTTCTTCGATAGATGAATTTGAATTACCTATTATTTGATTTTTTTTTAGGATAATCTTTGCATCTTTTACTGATAGGTCTGTCCTTCCTACATGTACACCATCTACATCGGATAGACTAGCAACAGCACAATTATCATTAATAATGAAGAGTGTATTGTTCTTTTTACAAATAGAATTAATGATTTTCACATGAGTAAGTAATTCTCCATCATCGTGTATTTTACTTCTTAATTGAAGGATATTAGTGCCTGAAGAAGCAATTAGTTCACACATTTCATATAAGGGTCTCTCTAATATGTGTTCTGGATCTACTATGACATAAAGTCCCCGTAATTTTTTTATTATTTCTGATTTACTCATTTTTTACTCAACCTTCATATTGATTGCACTTAGAGGCTTGAAAGACATTCGATGTATTTTTGATGGGCCAAAAATATTTAACGATTCAAGATGTTGTTTGGATCCATACCCTTTGTTAGATGCAAAACCATAGTTAGGGAATTTTACTTCATAAATATCTCTCATCATTCTATCTCTTGAGATTTTTGCTACTATTGAAGCAGCAGCGACACTTAAACATCTTTGATCTCCTTTAATTAAAGATATACTGGGTATTTTTAGTGATTCAAGTTTTACTGCATCAATAATTACAAAATCAGGGATAATTTCTAATTCTTGAATAGCTTTGTACATAGCATTCTTTGTACAGTATGAAATTCCTTTTGAATCAATTTCTTTTGATGTTGATATACCTATCCCGATATAACTTTTTGTTAGTATGTTTTTGAAAGCAATATTTTTTTGTTTTATTGATAAAGTTTTACTATCCCTAAAAAGATTATTTTTATTTAGGAAAAATTTTTCATCAAGGGCAACTGCTGCTGCTACTACAGGACCAGCTAAAGGACCTCTTCCCACCTCATCAATTCCTACAATTTTTTTATTTCCCCATTCTAATAATTTCCTCTCTATTTCTCCTTGAGGAAATGATGTTTTTTTTAATGGAATAGGAGTTTTTTCTAGTTCTAGTAAATTAATAATTTTCTCCTAAATGGATATTATGCTGCAATTTTTTCGTTTATTTGAGATCCTTCGATTATTCCTCCTCCTACAACTTCATCTCCTTGATAAAAAACAATAGCTTGACCTGGAGTAATTGCTCTTTGTGGTTCGTCAAAAATTATTTCTGTATGTGTATTTAATATCTTTACAATTGCTGTTGAATTTTTACTCTGGTATCTAATTTTTGCTGTAACTTTTATGGGGTTTTCAGGGATTTCCCCAGACAGGAAATTCACTGCAGATGCAATTACTTTAGTTCGCATTAGATCTTTAGATGTTCCAACTTCAACAGTTTTCGTTTTGTGGTCTATGGAAGTTACAAATATAGGTTCGTTAAATCCACCATTTAAATTTAATCCTTTTCTTTGTCCGATAGTAAAATTATAAACCCCATCATGTTTTCCTACTGTGTTTCCTTTCACATCAACTATTTTACCTGGGTTTTTTTCAATTCTTTTTTCAAGAAATTCCTTGTAATTTCCATTTGGAATAAAACAAATATCCTGAGAATCAGGCTTTGAAGCATTTAGTAATCCAAGATTATTAGCAAGCTCTCTGATTTCTGTCTTAAGAAATTTTCCAATCGGTAATTTCAACTTTGATAGAAATTCCTGATTTAAGTTATATAAAACATATGATTGATCTTTAGTTTCATCTTTTCCTTTAATTAAATGCCATTCATTTTTTTGATGCTTTATTTGAGCATAATGACCGGTAGCAATGTAGTCTGCATTTAGAAATTCTGCTCTTTTTAAGAGGAAATCAAATTTCAATCTGTCATTACAAGCTAAACAAGGATAAGGTGTTCTTCCTTTTTCGTATTCAGAAATGAAATAATTTACAACATGTTCGTTAAATTCTTTTTCAAAATTTAAAAAATAATGTTTTGCTCCTATTTTTCTACATACAGCACGTGCATCTTCCACATCTTCAAGTGAGCAACAAGATTTGTTTAATTTGCTTGCTTTTTCTTCTGGATAAGAGAATAATCGCATAGTGATTCCGACAACTTCATAGCCTTCTTTAGATAATAATGCAGCGGCCACAGAAGAATCTACTCCTCCACTCATAGCTACTACTACTCTTTTCTTTGTTTTAGTATTCATATTATTAAATTATCACGTTAATATATTACAAGGAAATATTTATAACATTGTTTATAATTAAAATATATGAGTACTGCAAACATTAAACTTAATACCATTGAAGAATTTGGTAGATTGGCTGTAAAAATTTTATCTGATAATTTGGGAGATAATGTGGTTCTTTTAGATGTTCGTGGTAATAATGATTATTCTGATTTTTTAGTAATTACTTCAGGTAGAACTGATCAACATCTTGAATCTTTGTCTACTAAAGTTACTAAAAATTTAAGAAATGCTGGTTTAAGGGTACATCATAAAGAGGGAAGTGGTTCGGGAGGATGGATTCTATTAGATTTTTTGGGCCTTGTCACACATATATTCAGTGATGAATCCAGAAAAAAATATGATATAGAAGATTTGTTAGAAGGAGGACGAGAAATCGTTAGGCTTCAGTAGTTAACCCTGTCCAGTCATCTATTGATTTTTCAAAATTTTGGATCTCTTTTTTGTCAAAGAAGAGTTCTATTTCTCTCTTAGCATCGGAGTGATTAGCAGAACCATGAATTAAGTTTCGTTCAAGGTCTATTCCATAATCTCCTCTTATAGTTCCTGGCGGAGAATCTTGTGGATTAGTCTGACCCATTAATGTTCTTATTTTTTTTATTGAATTAGGACCATTAATTGCAATTGCTATTACTGGAGAACTTGAAATGAAGTCAACTAAGTTTTTAAAAAACGGTTTTTCTTTATGTTCCTGATAATGTTTTTCTGCTAGGTTTTTGTCTATTATGATCATTTTTAATCCAATTATTTTTAGACCTGTATCTTCAATTCGGGTAATTATTTTTCCTGATAAATTTCTTTGTATTGCATCTGGTTTTATTAATACTAAAGTGTTTTCTAAGGACATTAATTTGTTCTCCATTTAGGTAATTGTTTTTTAGTTTTAGTAATATTCGGTGGTCTTGAATAGATTGGTTCTATCAGTTGATACTGATTAAGTAAATCTTTTTCAATTATTTCCTTGATAGTTTTTATAAAACTAATTGAAGATCTAGTTGGATTTTTATTAGCCACAACATTATCAAATTCTATTATCTCAGACAATTCTTTTGCAGATTCTCCACAAATATATGATTTTGCAGATAACATTTTAGAAATCTCCTCAGATGTATCCACTCCATCTGGTAGAAAAGTCATAGTATTTTTGTATTTTTTCCATGCATATTTATTTCGTCCAGCTGGAAGGAAAGCAATTAAATTATCATAGGAGTTTTTATATTCAAAAAATTCTATTAAAAAAGTAGGAATTCCTAAAGTTATAATGGAATTTGGCAATGAAATTCCTAGAGCAGTACTTATACCTACTCTTAAAGAACTAAACCCTCCTGGTCCTAAGGCAACCCCTAGATGTGTAATTTCAGAAACTTTTTTTTCTGAAGCATCTAAACATTTTTGTACATTTGGCATAAGTTCAAGGCTATGATTTTGTTCTGAGAACCAATCTATATTATGTAATATTTTATAATTATGAGATAGAGAAACATTGGCAAATTTAGTAGAAGTATCTATAGTTAACAGGGTAAATTCTTTCATTTAAATATTTTTCTTAATATATTTTATTAAATTTTTTCCTCTTTCAGAATAAGAGAAATAATTTAATTGTCTAGAGTTTTTTCCGTTAATTATTGTGTAAATGATTAAATCTGGATTTGGCATATAATTTCCACCATTTTCAGGCCATTCAACTGCTAATGCTCCGGTATCTAATAATTCTTCTAATTCTAAGTCTATTACTTCTTCAGGCTTATCTATTCTATATAGATCACAGTGAAAAAGAGTGATGTTACCACTGTATTCTGTTATCAATACAAAAGTAGGACTCCTTGCAATCTGAGAAGAATTGATTCCCATAGTTAAGCCTTGAATAAAACGTGTTTTTCCTGCCCCTAAATCTCCGCTTAAAAGAATCAAATCACCTTTTCTTATATATTCTCCAAGAACTTTTGCTTTTTCTTGAGTTTCATCTTCTGAAGAGGTTGATATTGATATTTCAGGTTTTTGATGTGATTTATTTGTCATTATTTTTAAAATGATCCCATCCTTTTGATAGGAATTTGGAACTTGGTTTTTTGTTTTCCAGTAATGTTAATAATTCTGATGACTTATTTTCTACATTTCCAATTATAGTTAAATTCAAGTCATTTTCATTCTTAATTTTAGTAATTAATTCATTTTTCCCGGTTATAAGAAGTTGGTAGTCTTCTCCGCCATTTAAAGCTTGATTTTTCCAATTGGTAGGAAAAGCTTCTTTTAATTCTTGAGAAACTGGAATCTTATCAGTATCAATAATTATTGATACTTTACTTGCTTCAGAAATTCTTGTTGCATCTGTAAAAAGACCATCACTTATATCTATGCAAGATTTTATGCCCATTTTGGAAAATATTTGAGATTCTTTAATTTTAGGTTTGGGCTTGAAGTGAGCATTTTTTAAATATTCAAAATTCTTTACTCTTTTTTTTAATAGGGTTAAGCCTCCACTTGAATCCCCAAGGAATCCAGTTACTGCTATTACGTCTCCAGGTTTTGCACAATTTCTTTTCATTATTAATGGTTTATTATTTTTAACTTGGCAGAAACCTGTAGCTGCAATGGAGACGAATAGTTCATTGCTTCTAACTAAATCCCCACCTATGATTTGCCCGCCACCAAATGCCAATATATCCTTAAATCCAATATATAATTCTTTTAAGTTTTTTCTTTCGATTGATTTGGGGACTCCGATTGTAACAAGAAAATATTTTGAAGAAGAACCCATAGCAGCAAGATCACTTTGATTAACTGCAATAGATTTCCATCCTAAGTTATAGAATGATGTGTAAGAAAGATCAAAATGGATATTTTCAACAAGAGCATCAGTGCTCTGAGTAGCGAATTCATGTGATCTGAATACTGCTGCATCATCTCCAATTCCTATTAAAAGGTTATCTTCATTAGAATTATTGATTAAAATGTTGCAAAAATCTTTTATGAGTTCTTTTTCTGAAAAACTTGACTTCATGTTGAAATTTCTTAACTTAATAAAAAGTTTAAAATATTATTTAATGTAACAATTATAAGTCTTAAGGAGAAAAATTGATGCCTACGGTTCAAATAATGTGGTACAAAGGAAGAAGTGCACAACAAAAATCTGAATTAGCAGATGTGATAACAAAAGCTGTTGCAGAAATAGGAAATACAACTGCTGAGGATACTCAGATAATATTTCATGATGTAGAAAAATCAAATTGGGCACATGGTGGAGTGATGGCTTCAGAAAGTTAAATATGGATAATTTAAGTAAAAGACATTGTGAGGCATGTAGAGTAGGCTCTTTACCTGTGACAGATTCAGATTTAAAAATTTTTGCTGAAAATTTTAAAGAATGGGTACTGTTCAATGAAAATGGAATAAGAAAAATTAAAAAACAATTTAAGGTTTCTAATTTTCAAGAAGCCTTAACTTTTACAATTAAATTGGGAAAATTGTCAGAAGAAGAGGGACATCATCCTCTATTAACTCTAGAATGGGGAAAAGTTAGTGTAGTTTGGTGGACTCATAAAATTAAAGACTTACATATGAATGATTTCATTATGGCATCCAAGACTGATGAACTGTTCATGAAGTATTATTAATGTTTTCAATAATTAATAAAAAAAATAAATCAAATCCAATTATCGGTCTATCTTTAATGGGATTTACAATTATAATCTGTTTAGCTTTTTTGATTTATTTTGGTGCGTGGGTTACTGAAAAAAGATTAGAAGTTCGAGAGCAAAAAAACCCAGTTTGGTGGGAAAATACAGTTTTATGGGTATGTCCTTTACATTGAAAAGTTATCTAAAACATTATGTCTGGATGATAGTTTCTATTGGTGTATTTGTTCAGATGATAGGAAGTGCACTAAGAAATATTTTTGGAATACTTGTTGATCCCTTAAATGTAAACTTCAATTGGTCTGTAGGAGAGATAGGCATAGCGTATGCAGTAATGTCTTTAACATCTGCTTTATCATCTCCGTTTTCTGGATGGTTAGGAGATAAATTTGGGGCAAGGAAAACTATATTTTTTGGGACAATTTTATTCTTAGTAGGAATGTTATGGGTTTCATTTATGAATAATCTATGGGAGTTTTATCTTGCTTATGGACTTGTTTTAGGGTTTTCTCAGTCTCTAATAGGTGTACCAATTGTACCAGCTGTTATCTCTTGGTTTAGAAGGCATGTTGGCTTAGGAACTGGAGCATTAATGGTTTCTTGGAGCCTTGGGCCAGCTTTGACTATTCAAATATTAGCAATATCTTTTGTTAATTATGGATGGAGAAATACATTTTGGGTTCTTGGGCTTTTAGTTTCAATTATCACATTCGTATTATTAATATTTTTTAAAGATAGCCCAGAAAAAGCTGGGAAGAAACCATTTGGATGGTTAGAAGAAGATGAAGATTCAAAAAATAATTTATTAAGTTCATTTGATTTGAGTAAACAAAGATTAATATATAGGACAGATGCGTTTTGGCATTTAGTAAATATTCATTTTTGGGGTTGTGTGGGTCATGCAATTATCTTAGTTTGCATTATTCCTTTAGCTATTAATAAAGGAATTGGCTCTATTCAAGCTGCAGGTGTATTAAGTACTATAGCAACCGTAAGTATTTTAAGTCGTTTCTTTTTTCCTATTATAGGAGATAAGTTTGGTAGTAGATTCATTATATTTATTTCATTTTTAGGACAAGGTTTGAGTGTTTTGATTCTATTATTTACTGATTCCACATTTGGTTTTTATGTTTTTGCTGTTTCTTTTGGAATTCCTTATGGTGGAGAAGGTACAGTTCATCCAGTAATTAATAGACAATATTTTGGACAATTCCCAATGGGAAGAACTTATGGATGGCAATTATTTGGAGCTGGATTAGGAATGGCTCTTGGAGGAATAATTCCAGGTTTAGTTTTTGATTTATCTAACTCGTATGATATTGCAATAATAATTTCATGTGTATCAAGTTTAATTGGTGCTATTATAGTAATAATTTTACCTAAAACATCTAAAGAATTAATTGATTGGAATCTAAGTTTGGAGCAGACATGAAAGAACAAGAATTTTGCATCTTTGCTTTTTATCAATTTAAAACAACTACTAACAAATTACAGCTTCAGAAAAATTTGAATAGTTTGTCTAAGAAAGAAAAAATAAAAGGTATTGTCTTGATCGCTGATGAGGGAATTAATGGAACAGTTTCTGGTTTTATTGATGGAATTAAGAAATTGGAGGAATATTTAGAAAAAGAAGACTTCACAACTCTTGAGAAGAAATATGCTTATTCTTCATATATGCCTTTTCACAGAATGAAAGTTAAATTAAAAAAGGAAATAATTACATTTGGGGGAGAAAAAGTAAATGTAGAAAAACAAACTGCTGAGTTTGTAAGCCCTGAAGATTGGAATAAATTGATTGATGATCCTGAAGTCACACTATTAGATACAAGGAATTTATATGAAACACAAATAGGTACTTTTTCTGATTCAGAAATATTGGGGATTAAAACTTTTACTCAATTAAAAGAACTTGTTGATAAAAAAATATTGGAAAATAAAGATAAAAAAATCGCAATGTTTTGCACCGGTGGAATAAGATGTGAAAAACTAAGTTCGTACATGATAGAAAATGGTATGAAAAATGTATTCCAACTAAAAGGAGGAATTTTAAAATATCTGGAAAATATCTCTGCAGAGCAAAGTAAATGGGAAGGCGAATGTTTTGTTTTTGACAATCGTATATCTGTGAAAAATGAGTTACTTGAAGGTGAAGCAATTATATGTCCTGGTTGTAGATACCCAGTTACTCCAACAGATAAAACATCTTATAAATATGAAGATTCTGTTTCATGTGATAATTGTTATGATCGTTTGTCAGAACAGAAAAAAGAAAATCTACGTGAAAGAAAACGACAGATACAATTATCTTTATCCAGAAATGAGCCTAACCGATATATTAGGGTTACTCCTAAGGAATACCATAATTCTTAATGGACAAGTTTAATTTTGGATGGAATAATAATTTTTTAGGCCCGCTAGCTCAATGGTAGAGCAATTGACTCTTAATCAATAGGTTCTCGGTTCGAGCCCGAGGCGGGTCACCATTACCGACTCCAAAGGTTATTTTGTTATCTACACAATCCTTTTATAACTCTTAAAGCTATATAGAGTCGGCTAAAAGATATTAAATCTTCTAGAGATTCTCACAAATACTCAAATGTCATAGAATGAATCAAACCATATTGAGTAAGAGCATGAAAGAATTAGAACCTAAAGTAAAATGGATTGATAAGATAATTGTTTATATCATGTTTGTCTTAATAATAGGTGTTGTTGCACTTTTTCTTTTTAGGATTTTCGGGATTTTCTGGGGCTAAAAGATATTAAATCTTCTAAAGATTCTCACAAATACTCAAATGTCATGATAATATTATCTTTCCCAGATTTTAGGATTGTTTTAGTCGTGCATTACTTTCCTTAATCTGGGGTTTAATGTGATGTCTTCTAAAGATTCTCACAAATACTTAAATGTCATAGAATGAATCAAAGTTATATTTGGCTGATAGTCCTTTTTTTAGGTAGAGATTTCACTCTTTCCTTTTTATTTGGGGTATCAGCTGAAGATTTTAATATTAAGGAGAAATCGTATGTATGGAAGTATATTTAGTTTTAAACCAAAACAAGGAAAAAAAGCAGCTCTAATAGATTATTTAAAACAAGATCAGACTATACCCGCAGGGGGAGTGGCATGGTTTGTTATGAATCCTGATGATGAAGGAGATTTGATTGGAATTGCTATTTTCAAAGACAAAGAATCATATAGAGCTAATTCTGAGAGACCAGAACAACATAAAAGTTTTTTGGAAATGATAGAATATCTTGACGGAGAGCCTACATGGAATGATGGAACTTTTATAATAGATCAAATAGTTTAATTATATAGATTTGGTATCAAATAATTGAAATTCATATAATGACTCACATCTATCTTGAACCTAGAACTTTTAATTAATATATATTCCTATAATCTTCTAATAAATACTCAAATCACATAATATATAAAAGAAGTGGGGGTTATTATGGAAATAGGTATTAAAAGGATTGCGAAAAAAATCGGATGGGTTTCGATCTTTGCATTGATATTCTCTATTCCTTGTGCATTTGTAGTAGTGGGGATTAATTTCTTAATTACAATCAATGATATTTTTAATTATATTGTACTTTGTCTTTTAGCTGGTCTAATGGCATCTTTGGTTGGAGATTGGAAATCATATCGACTTATTAAATACTTATCTAGAAAACATGGATTTGAATTTAGAGAAAAGAGATAAAACAAACAAGAAAGTAAGAGATAGATTTAAAATTCGTTTCAAAAAATATGTTTCAAATGTTATTATAGTTTCTTAATTAACATTGATATTTTAATTATATTTCACACTAACGTTAGGAGGTATTGAAATGACAAAAACACTAGTAGCATTAGTAGTTATAGCAATTGTACTTACTATAGTAACAGGTGTATTTTATTTAATTCCAACTGATGGTGGTGATGATTGTCCCACAGTGAAAGAAATAGAAATGAGTCCATTCATGAAAATTCCTCCAGAATGTGAAGAAATGAACTAATTAATCATTGTCTTTGGGTAGATTATTTGATGTAATGCCAACACTTATTTTAGTTCTTTTTGGAATATGTCAGGTTTAAAGATTTTGAGTTAAGATTTTTAACGAAAATAATATAGTTGCTATGCCAATATTGTATAAACTTGCTTAATTATGGTTATTTTGAAAATAACTTTAGCTATTTTTTTGGGATTAATTGTTTTATCAATTATTTTGAGTTTACGATCTGGGTTAAATTTAGATGAAAATCATCCTTATGCACCTCCTGGATTTGATGAAGATGATATACCTCATATTGATGATTTAAGAGATTAATAAACTCTCACATCATATTCCAAACTAATTATATTGTTATAACCATATATTTTTTACACAAACATATATTGATAATGTTATTAAATATCATTAACCCCCCGATTACTTATGGGGGGGGGTTAATTAAAGAATTATTTATTTTCACTATCTCGTTTTGCTGCAGCCCAAATGACTAATCCAAAAGCTGTTTTATTTACTAAATCAGCAAGATTGTAAATGGCATTCATTGTTGAAGCAGCATTACTTATATCCAGTAAATTACCAATAACGAATCCTATAGGGTAAATAGCCCATCCTACCAATTCAATCCATCTCATAGCATTAAATGCATTTGTGATGATGAATTTCCACTATTAGAGCTGGTTTTAGCTCCTTCTCCAAAGAAGATTAAGTAAATTACTATTATCCAACCTATCATTCCTAATATAAATGCTGGAATGTCAGAAATGTAGTTAGCTTCTCCCAGGTAACCAAATACAAGCATTATCAGAGAACCTAAAAGTAATTGCCAAAATAATCTTGTTTTTACTTTTGTGACAGCCTTCAAAATTAAATAAAATTCTATTATTTGTAATGGGACAGTAATTATCCAGTCAACATATCTGTAACTTGTAGGGCTCATTTCTGTATCAACCCAAATTGACCTCATAAATAAATAATGCCAAAATGCAACACCTGTAACTAGAGAGCTACAGTAAGTGATGTTCTCCATTGCTTGATAACATCTCCTCTTTCCATAAAAAGAACACTGATGACGCTAGCATTGAGGCAGTAGCAACCCAAAAAGTTATTCCAACAAAATCTCTAATCATAAAACCTCCAAATTATTTTTCATGAATAATTATATATTGTGTTTTTTCGTTCTTCGTAACAAATTCGTGACATTTTCTTATTTATGAATAATAATCCAACTTAAATCGTATTTTACTTTTTATGAAATGAAATTGTTTTCACTTATATTTGTTAATATATTTGTGAGGTGATAATGACAGAAGAAATTTTTAACACAGATGCATACATTAAGAAATGTGATTCTAGAGTAATTAGTATTACCGATGATGGATTAGAATTAAATAAAACTGTTTTTTTTCCTGGTGGTGGTGGTCAGCCTAATGATTTTGGTATTCTTAAGTTAAAAGATGGTCTTGAAATTCCTATAGAAAAAGTTAAAAGGATCCATGGTGATATATTTCATTTTCATGATTTTTCTAAAATAAATATTGATGATCAATTAACATGTGAAATTAATTGGGATAGAAGGTATAAGCTTATGAGAACTCATACTGCTCTTCATATTTTATGTGGTGTAGTTTGGAGAGATTATGGTGCTGTTGTTACTGGAGGTAATATGGATATTTTAAGAGGAAGAATGGATTTTGAATTTGAATCATTGTCATCTGAAATGAGTAAAGAGATTGAAGAAAAAGTGAATCTGGAGATTGAAAAAGATTTAAATATAAAAGTAGGATTTATTCCAAGAGAAGAAGCATTAAAGATTCCTGGATTAATCAGGACAAAAGTAAATTTGCTACCTGAAACTATTAAGATCTTTAGGACAATTGATATTGAAGGTTTGGATATCCAGTCTGATGGAGGGACTCATGTTAATTCTACAAAAGAAGTTGGCAAAGTTGTAGTTACTGGTCATCAAAGTAAAGGTAAAATTAATAAAAGAATTAGGATAGAAATTACCGATTGATTACTTTTTACTCTGGTTTTTTTAATCAAATATGAACATTTGCTAAAATATATTTTAATGAATCTTGTAACTCATGTTATGAAATTCAGAATTAAATTTGTGATATAAAAATTATAATTTTCTAAATGATTGATTCAATGAAGTTGTTTTACGATGACCAATGTAGTTTTTGTACTAGATCTGTTCTTTTTATCACAAGATTTTTAAAGATATCTGAAAAGATATTATTTAAAGGTCTTCTGATAATGTAATAAAAAATATTATGGAAGAAGAAAATTCTTGGATACTTATTGATAGTAAAGGCAACAAGTGGATGAGGTTTTCTGTTTTTCAACAACTTGTGAAATTGTCTCCTAAATTTCAATGGGCTTCTTTTTTAATCTCCATAAAAGCAATTTCTTATATAGGTAATGGTATATATCTTATTATTGCGAGAAATAGAGGTAAATTGAGCAATTTCTTTAAGTAATATTTTTATTTTGTTAATTTCCAAAGAGAAGAATTGTTTTGATCTGAAATTAAATAGACATTACCTTTAGTATCAATTTCCAGATCTCTTATTCTTACAATTTTATCTTTGATTAAAATTGTTTCATTGACAATTTTGTTATTATCCATATTTATTTTTATGAGCATATTGTATTTTAGAGATGTTACCAATAAATCACCTTCCCATTCCTTAAATTTATTACCTTTGTAAAACATAATTCCACTAGGAGCAATTGATGGAACCCATGTAAGTATTGGTTTGGTGAATTTGGGATTAAATGCTTCTCCATTTCCTATTTTAGATCCTGTGTAATTTGTACCTCCCCAACCTATTTCTTTCCACCCATAATTTCCTCCATTTTTTATCTCTCCTATAAAATCTCCGCCTTTAGCTCCATGATTTGATATATATATTTTATTGTTGAAAGGAGATAATGCCATACCTTGAGGATTTCTAATTCCAATTTGAAAAATTTCTGGTAACCATTCTTTATTGTTTTTAAATTTCGGATTTGTTTTTGGTATAGATCCATCCAAATTTATTCTGATAATACTACCAGGATGTTTTTTAGAATCTTGAGCAATCATTCCTTGACCACGCTCACCAATTGTTGCAAAAAGCATTTGATTATCGACTACTAGTCTTGAACCAAAGTGTTTAGTCCCTATTAAAGGAGGTTCAGCTTGGAAAATAGATTCTAGTTCAATTATTTTATCATCTACTAATTTTCCTCTGGATATTGAAGTACTTGTTTTTCCAGAACCTCTATCTTCAGAGAATGAAAAATAAATAAAATTATCATTAAATAAAACATCTAATAATCCTCCTTGGCCAGATGTTACATAATTAATATTATGTTTAACTTCAAACTTTTCATTTGTAGACAAATTAATTCTTATTAGTTTTCCGCTTTTTTCTGTAACTAATAAGTTATTGTCATCTAAGAATGTCATGCCCCAAGGATAATTTAGGCCTTGAACTATTTCGATTAATTTAAAATTTTGAAGTTCTGTAATATAGTTTTTGAAGTTTTTTTCAATGGAAATATTTTCTGAATTTGAATTATTCTTAGAATCTATATTGGATTCAAAAACCTGATTATTAGAAGAGATTGTTTTATCATTTAAGTTTTCATCACTGCATGAAATAAAAAATAAACTAAAAAAAGTTATTAACAGTAAATTTTGCATAATTTATTAACTTTCAAAAGTAATTTGTGGATCTAGATTTTTAGTAAGAACATTTATTGAATCAGATAATGTTTTTTTTAATTTTGTGTCAATTATTTCACCATTTGAAGATATTTTATTTTCAATGTTTGGCACTAAAATTTTAGGTTGATTCATAATTTTCATTCCTAAGTGAAAAATTATCTGATTTAAATTTGTGTAACTTAACAGCCCTCCTGATATTCCAGGTGTCGCACAGATTACTAAACCATATTTTTTGTTCAAACAATTAGGTGGCCTTGATAGCCAATCAATGATATTTTTTATTACTCCCGAGTAAGATGAATTATAAGTAGGAGTAGAAAAAATAATTAAATCAGATTCTTGTACATTATTTCTAAGTGTTTTGACTGAACTAGGCATTCCTATATCTTCAACATCTTGATTATACAATGGAATATCATTAATATTTTCTATTTTTGCATTCCATTTCATTTTTTCATTTAAACTTTCTAGAATGATTGATAGGAGAGTTCTATTCCATGAGTTATCCCTTAAACTTCCACAAATTCCTGAGATTTTCATATTTTCAATTCCTTAATAATTTTCTTGAGTGTTTTATAATTAATATAAATATTAAGTTTATAATATAGATTTGAGATTTTTAATATTACTTTCGTCATTTCTTTTTCTATCTTGTAGTGTTTTATTTAATTCATCTGAAAATAATGCTTGTGATCAAAACCCTGATTTGGTTACAAAATATTTTTGTGAAGAAGAATATTTAAAATCTTTTTTAGCTTCTGATTTTTTAAAGATTGATATTATTGCTGATCCAAATGATCGTGTATATAAATATTTTAATAATTCCTCGTCAGATATCGCACAACGTATTTGCTGGATCCTGAAGGAATTGAATATGTTGAACATGAAGAGAAATATTATGAGTTTTGTAATGATTACATTACAGATCAAGACTCAGAAAAATATAATTTTAAATTACTTGATTTCTGAAGGTTATTGGAGAACAGTAAGAGAAAAATATTGGAGTATGCATATATTAAAAGATATAAATTATTTACCTTTATTACTTGAATATGGCTATTATTTAGACTCAATAAATGATGTTTTGGTTTTTATAATCAATGATGACACTTTATTCTCAATAGAAAGAGGAGTGGATCCAGACTTAGTTTTTGAACATTTGGGTATTAAAAAGAAAGAATTACTTAAAACTACTCTAAGAGATCATTTAATAAAACCTCTTGTACTAGAAGATAGATTGTCAGAAGCTTTCATGATTTTATATTTAACTGAGGGTCGAGATTATGCTTTACCTAAAGCTATCTTTGCTTATGAAAATGATAAGATAATTGATTTTCGAATATTTGATGCTGAGAAGTGTGAATTGTTTAAGAGTAGGGAGTATTTATTAAAAAGTATTTTAGAGAGAAATAAGGATCAATGTTGGAAGGATACTTCAGACTATTTTAATAATGAAAATTTAGAAATAAAAAAAAGATATAGATTAGAAAAAGAATTAGGCTTGAAGAAGAATTTTATAAATTATAATGTGTCAATTTTTGAATTAGAAAATAAAATCACTTCTTTCTATATTAATGAGTTGATCAAGATAGGATCGATTGATAAAAGTTTCTACAATTTAATCTTTGATAATTACATAATTATTTGTGAGAAGAAAGAAATGTGTGATTACACTAAACAAGTAATTGATGTTAAGGGAGATTCAGCATAGATAAAAAATCGGGATAACTCGAGAGACCTTTTTCATTATGGAGTAAACATGATGATTGGTCTGGATTCTCATCCGAGTTATCCCAATGAATTAAATATATTACAGTAATAATTTATAATTTCAAATATTAGTCTAGAGAATGCAATAAATTTAAAATTTGTTCTGCTACTTTCTCCCCAGATTATCCCAAATTGTAGAGCCATTTGTTTCCGAGGGAATTATGATTAAAAGTTTTTTCTTGAACTGATCTCATTTGTTTTTGAATAAATCTCAGATTGTTTAAATTCTCAAAAAAAGGATTGGGGATAACGATTAAAACACAGGAGTAATAAAATAAATAAAATTGATATATATATTTTAAACAATATAAATAAAAAATTGTTCTTTAAACATAAATATTTATCATTCTGATAGAATTTCTTATTAGATAACTTCTAAAAAGCTAAAAACTATATAATCAGGAATCTAAATGTGCTGAGAAAAGTTAATTTTCGAATTTAATAATTAACTTTTGCACTCAATATCCTAAAGGAGATTAATTGAAAATAGTAGATACTCATGCTCATATTTATTCAGAAAATTATGAAAAATATCCCTTAATGGATGATCCTAAGGAAATATTAATATTTAAGGATCATCGTAAACATTTTTTACCCAAAAAAGGAAGAGGAACAATTGAAGATTTGAAACTTGAAGTAAAACAAAATAATGTTGATAAGGTTGTTATAGTCCAAACTCATAGTGCATATGAGCATGACAACAGTTTAACTATTGATATAGTTAGTGATAATAATGATTGGACAGTGGGAGTTTTAAATTTAGATCCTTTTGATCAGAATTCAATAAAATTGATGCAGAATTCTAGAGAATTAGGAATAAAAGGCAATAGGGTTTCAACTTTTTGGCCAAAAGATGGGAGCATTTTGCCCGAACATAAAAGATTATGGGAAGGTGCTAGAGATTTTGATTATATTATTACAGCTTTATTGAATCCAGAAAATTGCAATTCTCTTTCTGAGCTTCTTCAAATGTTTCCTGAAGTTCCAGTAGTATTAGATCATTGTGCTAATTTATATGCTTCAGATTATCCTGATTCTCAGAATTTAAAAACTGTTTTAGAATTATCAAAATTTAAAAATCTATATGCAAAACTTTCATATTTAGTAACAGGATCTGAAGAAGAATTTCCCTGCAGAGATATGTTTGATTTAACGGGAGAGATTATTAATGCTTATTCTCCTGAAAGATGTATTTGGGGTAGTGATTTTCCAACTTCTTTGTGGATTCCTAAAGTAACTTATGGTGAACATCTAGAAATTTTTCAAGAACATCTAAATATATCAGATGAAGAAAAACAAATGATTTTAGGCGAAAATGCATTAGAATTATGGTTTTCTAAGAACTAAAATGATTACTTTTTTAAATAAAATTAAATCAATGTTTTCTACAGGATGGTCTTATTATGATCAAATTCCTGGAATATATTTTTTCAAAATATTCTTAGGATCTACCTTTGGAATTCTTGTGATAGGTCTGATTTTGTTCTTCGTATATGCAGATTTAAGTCCTAGAAATCAACCGGTTAGAACTATTATGGGTTCTTTGGAACAAGGTGATAATAGAAAGAATAAAATTGTAAATACAAAAGAAGAACATATTTATAGATTTCAAGGTAAGGAAAATGATCTTATTGTACTTAGAATGAATTTAAATCCTCATGTTTTATACGATACAGAGATATTACTAGAAAACCCTAATTCAATGTACGAGAAGATTACTGAAGAATATTATGTAGAAAAAAAATCTGGAATAATAGTTAAACAATTTTTATTAAAAAACACTGGCACTTATACGGTTTTAGTGAAATATGATTTTGAGAAGCAACATAATTATTATGATTTTGATCTTTTTTGGTTTAATTTTGATGACTACTCAATAAAATATCCTGATTATGAACTAAGTTTAGTTTATATAAGAGACTCATAAATCAAATGAATCGTTATTTATTTTGGATTGTACGTTTATGTATTATAGGGATAATACTTG
>CAYSUW010000006.1:0-827 GCA_964434385.1 uncultured Dehalococcoidales bacterium
AAATGCTTAATAAAATTATGTTAATAGGAAATTTAGGAGCTGATCCTGAATTGAGATATACTCCTTCTGGAGATCCTGTAACAAATTTTAATATGGCAGTAACCAATTATTTTACTGATAATTCTGGTGAACAGCGCAATCATACTGAATGGTTTGAAATTTCAGTTTGGGGACGACAGGCTGAATCTGTTAATCAGTATTTAGCTAAAGGTTCAAAAGTTTATGTAGAAGGTAGATTCCAAAGTAGGGAGTATGTTGGCGCTGATGGGCAAACTAGAAAAGCATATGGTGTAAGAGCTAACACTGTTCAATTTCTTGATAGAAGACAAGATAATAATCAAAATCAAGAAACTGAGAGTAAAGGAAATATTGAAAATAGTGAGGAAGAACCTCAAAATAAAAATAATGAAGAACAAATTGAAGATCTACCGTGGTAGATAATTGTTTATGAGTGAATTATAAGAGAAAGGAAATATGACTACAAAAAATAGGTTTTCTAGAAATAAATACGATAAACTTCCTGTAAGAAAAGCTTGTCAGATTTGTAAAATCGATTCAATTGATTACAAGAATGTTGGTTTCTTGAAAAAGTATATTTCAGATAGAGGCAAAATCGAATCTGCTGCTAGAACTGGTACTTGTTCCAAATGTCAGCGTAATTTAACTGTAGCTATTAAGAGAGCTAGGCATATGGCTTTTTTACCTATAGCTGCTGAACATGTTTTGAATACTAAAGTAGTAGTATATAAACAGGAAAAATTTGAAAAAGAAGAAAATAAGATTACTATTAGCAAATCAAAAGCTGAATCTAAAGAATCGGAACCTGA
>CAYSUW010000006.1:927-43482 GCA_964434385.1 uncultured Dehalococcoidales bacterium
AGCTAAAGAGGAAGTGAAAGCTGAATCTAAAGAATCGGAACCTGAAGCTAAAGAGGAAGTGAAAGCTGAATCTAAAGAATCGGAACCTGAAGCTAAAGAGAAATCTAAATAAACTTGATTAAATTTATTCTAATGATTTAGTTAATCAAAGGATATAATGTCAGAAAAAGAGGATCTTGATATCTCAACTAAATTCTCTGAAAGCAGATCGGAGATAATTGCTAATAAAAGGAGATTCAAATCTAAGAATAGACCTTTCATTTATTTAGCAGTAATTTTTCTTATTATCATTACTTTTATACCTGTTATTTACTACGTGCAAACTCATATTACACCTTATAACACCAAAGCTTTGGTAGTGGAGAAAAAGATTTATACAAGAGGAAATGTAGTAGATTTTATAAGATTTAATCAGAGGATTTCAGAAGAAAAAGGGAACCCTTATTTATTAGGAAATTCTCTTTTTGAGGCTTTAAAACTTATGTCTGAAAATGAAATAGCTTTTCAAGTTGCTCCACAATTAGGAGTTACTGTAGAAGATAGTGAAATAGATAGAGCTTTTTTTGAAAGACTTGGATATCAAGATGTAGAAGATACTTCTAAATTAAATCAAGAAGGATTGATATCTTTCAAAGAAAAGAAAAAACAGTTTCTTAATTCTATTCAATTAAAAGAGGAAGTGTATAGAGATATAATTAGGAAGGATTTATTTAGGCAAAAAGTTGGAGTAGAGGTGGCTAAAACTATTTCAAGAATTCAGCCTCAAATACATCTTTATAAGATCACTTTGTTAACTCCCAATATTAATAAGATTAGGGAAATTTCAAGAATGTTAACTAGAGGAGATGATCTTGAAGAGATTGTCGTTTCAGTTTCTGAGGATCCAGAAGCAAAAAGAACAAGAGGTGAAATTGGATGGATTCCACAGGGTATTTTGCCAAATTTTGATCCTCTATTTTTTGGTGTTGATGAAAATGGGAATAAAAATTTAGAAGTAAATAAATTAAGTGAACCATTTGTTAACGCTGATTTAGGAGGTGCAGATATTTATGTTATTGGGGAATTTTCTGAAGCAAGAGAACTTTCTGACAAAACTTTTATCATTTTAGCGGAAAATGCTTTGGTAGACTTTTTAAATGTTGAAAGAAAAACATTGAATATTTATATGGATTTAAATAATGAGATATATAATTGGATAAATTCTAAAGTCAGATTAGCTTCAGTGCTCCCAGAAATAGTGCAAGATACTGATCCTGTCCTCTCGCAGATAGAAGGAATGTATAGATGAATAACCCTAAAATAAATAGTTTAGTATTATTAAGTAGATATCAAAGATTTATAAAACCTCATAATTTACCTTTGATTTCAATGGGAGAAGGTAATACTCCTTTGATAAAAGCTCCTGAATTAGAAAGAATTACTAAAGCTAATGTTTATTTAAAACTTGAAGGTTGTAATCCTACAGGTTCCTTCAAAGATCGAGGGATGGTTGTGGCAATTTCTGGAGCATTGAAAGACAATAAAAAACATATAATTTGTGCTTCTACAGGTAATACTAGTGCTTCAGCATCAGCATATGGAGCTAGATATGGACTTGAGACACTTGTGATAGTACCTGAATCTAATATTGCTAAAGGAAAACTTAGTCAAGCTTTAGCATATGGAGCTCGAATTTTTGCAATTAAAGGAAATTTCGATGATGCATTGGAATTGGTTAGACAAACTGGGCAAGAATTAGATGTTGAGATTGTCAATTCTATTAATCCCCTTAGAATAGAAGGACAGAAAACTGCGTCTTTTGAAATAATTGAATCTCTTGGTGATTCTCCAGATATAGTTTTTATGCCAGTGGGGAATGCAGGTAACATCACCTCTTATTGGAAGGGTTTTAAGGAATTTTTTAATGAAGAAAAGTCTACTAAGAATCCTAAAATGATGGGTTTTCAGGCTGAAGGTGCATCTCCAATTGTAAGAAATAAAGTAATTGCTTCCCCAGAAACTATAGCTACAGCAATTAGAATTGGTAACCCTGCTTCTTGGGAAGGAGCATTAAATGCTAAAAAAGAGTCAGATGGAATTATAGATTCAGTTACAGACAATGAAATTATTGAAGCTTATTTATTATTAGCCAGAAAAGAAGGTATTTTTTGTGAACCTGCATCCGCAGCTTCTGTTGCTGGCTTAATAAAACTTTCTAAAAATGACTTTAATTTTTATGGGAAAGATATTGTTTGTGTAATTACTGGAAATGGATTGAAGGACCCTGAAATGCCATTAAAATATGCAAATATAGATATAGAAGTTATTAATCCTAATATAGTTGAATTGAAGAAAAAATTGGATAAATAAGAATGAATTTTATTAATAATTTTGAATCTTTTGATGAAATTCATTCTGAATGGGAATATATATTTAGAAATAATCATAATAGAGACAATATTTTTTTTAATTTTTTTGATTTGAAAAAGATATGGTGGGAAACTTTTCAAAATAATCAAAAACGATTGTTTATTGTTGCTAATTCAGAAAAATCTATAATTGCTCCTTTGATTGAAGAAAATGGTTTAATTACTTTTGTTGGTGATAAGGATTTATTTGATTATCAAGATTTTATTTTTAAACAAGATATTTCTTTAGAATTTTTGGAAGATTTTTTGGGTTACTGTTTTAATAACTTAAATGCTAAGACAATAAAATTTGAATCTATTCAGGAGATTTCTCCTACGTTAAAAATTTTAAAAGAACTGAAAATTAATTCTGAATTATCTATAAATATTTCTTATGAAGATGTTGCTCCTTTTATTAATCTTCCTCAATCTTGGGAACAGTTCTTATCTTCTTTG
Source organism: uncultured Dehalococcoidales bacterium (assembly GCA_964434385.1). Classification (GTDB taxonomy): domain Bacteria; phylum Chloroflexota; class Dehalococcoidia; order Lucifugimonadales; family Lucifugimonadaceae. The sequence continues at coordinate 3,771 of CAYSUW010000006.1, forward strand.
AATAAAAAGAATCGTCATGAAATAAAAAGAAAATTGCTGAGATTTGAAAATGAAGCTAACACAGAAACTTTAGTGATTTCTGATAAAAAAAATGTTATTCCAGTTTTGAATGATTTAATTGAATTAATGAAACAAGATGAAAAGAAAAGGATTTTTTTTACTGAAGAAAGAGAATATTTTTTCAGTAAAATAGTGAAATTATTTTCTGAAAAAGATTTACTTAGGATCATAATTACTAAGGTAGATAATGTTATTTCTGCAGGATCTATAAATTTTAATAATGGTTATTCTAATTTGCTTTATAATTCTGGCTATAACTTTGATCATAAATCACTTTCAATTGGGCTTGTTAATCATATAGAAAATATCAAAATATGTATTGATAATGGAATTAAAGTATTTGATTTTCTAAGAGGAGGAGAAGATTATAAATATCGATTAGGAGCCTCAGATAAAAAAATATACACAATAGAAATTACAAATAAAAATTAATGAATATAGCTATTATAAGTGTACATGGATGTCCAGTGAGACAAGCTGGAGAAAAAGATGTTGGAGGTATGAATATATATCTCTTGGAAACTGCAAAAAGAATATCTGATTTAGGAAACAAGGTAGATATTTTTACTAGGCGTCATGACCCCAAAGACCCTCAAATAATTGATCTTAATGACAATTTAAGATTAATTCATATAGATTCAGGTCCTCTAGATGCTGAAAAGAATGAACTTTTTTCATATTTAAATGTTTTTTCTAAAGAAGTAGAGGATTTTATAGATCATGAAGGAGTTTTTTATAATATTTTATCAACTCATTATTGGCTATCTGGAGTAGTGGGCAATGAACTGTCAATAAAATTCAACATTCCTCATGTTACTACTTTCCACACTATTAATGATTTGAAACAAAGAGCTTTCCCTTTTGATGAAAATCTTCCTTTAAGGTCTGAAAATGAATCTTTAATTGCTAACCAAGTTAACCACATAGTCGTTTGGTCTAATCATGAAAAAGAGTCACTGATTTCTTTATATAAGGTTGATCCTGAAAAAATTTCTATAATACCTCCTGGGGTAGATATAGAAAAATTTTATCCAAGAGATAAAAAACAGTGTAGAAAACATCTTAATTTATCATTAGAGAACAAAATAATTCTTTTTGTAGGAAGACTTGAAAAACTAAAAGGAATAGATATCTTAATTAAAGTGATGTCTATTATTGAAACTTCAAATACCCAACTTTTTATTATTGGTGGTGAAGGCAATAGTCCTGAAGTGAAAAGACTTAAAGATTTGGCTGTAGAATTAAATGTTAGAGAAAATATTTTATTTTTAGGATCTATTCCACAGGATGAACTTGTTTATTATTATGGAAGTTCTGATATTTGTGTTTTACCTTCTTATTATGAGAGTTTTGGATTAGCAGCACTAGAAGCTTCTGCATGCGGAAAACCTGTAGTTGCTTTTAAAGTAGGAGGGTTACCAAGCATAGTTTTGGATGGTAAAACAGGATATTTAGTGAATTGGAAATGCCCAGGTCCATTTCAGGAAAAAATAGAAGTTTTATTAAATAATGAATTATTAAGAGAACAGTTAGGGAAAAAGGCTAGAATTCATTCTGAAAGTTTAACTTGGGAAAATTCAACGAAAAAATTACTCAATTTATTGAATGAGATAACTTCATCGATGATATTAAAATAGTTTTAATAGTTTTGATATTTAAAGAATTTTTTTTTGGAATTAATTAAACTTTAAATAACCTGTTAATAGATTGACCTTTTGGCTACCTTCGTGTATTCTTCGACTGTTTTTAAACACTATGAAAGGGAGTACTACTAATTAGGTATGGAGTGAGAGAGTCAGGAAATGGTGTGATCCTGATACCAAGATAATTAGGAACTCGCCCTGGAGTGGCTTGTCTGAAAGATTTTAGGATGAGACGTAGATATACGTAAAATTATTAAATAAGAGAGCTTTTGCTAATTAAGGTGGTACCGCGGGATTTTGTCTCGTCCTTTTATGGACGGGGCTTTTTAATTTAATGTGGACAGAAAATTAAAATATAAACGGAGAAATTATGACCAAAAAAACTGGTGGACAAATAGTATGTGAAGGCCTATTAAAACAAGGCGTTGACACAGTTTTTGGGATTCCAGGAGGAGCTATATTGCCTCTTTATGGATCTCTATCGAAATATTCTGATTTGCGACATATTCTAGTAAGACATGAACAAGGTGCATCTCATGCTGCTGATGGATATGCAAGAATAACTGGAAAAGCAGGAGTTTGTTTTGCAACATCTGGTCCTGGCGCAACCAATTTAATTACAGGTTTAGCGACTGCGATGATGGACTCTTCTCCTGTGGTAGCTATTACAGGGCAAGTTGCAAGACCTGGAATAGGAAAAGATTCTTTTCAAGAAACTGATATTACTGGTGCTACTCTTCCAGTGACAAAACATAGTTATTTGGTAATGGATCCTAGAGATTTAGCGAAAGTAATTAAAGAAGCTTTTTATATAGCTACAACCGGGAGACCTGGGCCAGTTCTTATTGATGTTCCTCGTGATGTTTTTGCAGAATCTTTTGACTTTGATGAATCAGAATGGGATAAACCAATTGATTTGCCTGGGTATAATCCACCTTCTATTGCTGATATAAAAAATATTAATGATGCTGCAGAATTGATTAAATCTGCCAAGAAGCCTGTGATACTTGCAGGGCATGGTGTAATCATTTCCCATGCATATAAAGAATTAAAAGAATTAGCAGAAAAATGTCAAATTCCTGTAGTTACCACTCTCTTAGGTATAAGTTCATTTCCAGAAGATCATGTTTTAAGTTTAAGTTTTCCTGGAATGCATGGAGTGGCTTGGGCTAGCTTAGCTCTTGATGAAGCTGATTTACTTATAGCTATTGGAAGTAGATTTGATGATCGTATTACAGGTGATTCAAAACGTTTTGCTACTAGGTCTAAAAAAATTCATATAGATATAGATCCTGCTGAAATAAATAAAAACATTCGAGTTGATGTTCCATTAATAGGGAATGTGAAAGATGTTTTAAATCAATTAAATCCAATTGTTGAAGAGAAAACTCATCAAGATTGGGTTAGAACTATAGAACAAATGAAAGCAGACCATCCTTCTTTGAAGATTAAAGAAACTGATGATCTATTAGGACAACATGTAATCAAAGCAATTTTTGATGAAACTAAAGGTAAAGCGATAATAGTTACTGGAGTAGGACAACATCAAATGTGGGCTGCACAACATTATCATTTCTATGAACAAAATTCTTGGGTAACATCTGGAGGATTAGGAACTATGGGATTTGAAGTACCTGCTGCTATGGGTGCTCAAGTAGGTAAGCCTAATCATAATGTTTGGTCTATTGCAGGTGATGGTGGTTTTCAAATGACTATGTCTGAATTAGCTACTATAGTAGAAAATAATATTCCTGTGAAATTTGCGATTATGAATAATAATCATTTAGGAATGATTACTCAATGGCAAGAATTATTTTTTGATGAAGATTATCAGGCTAATGCTTATACTGCCAATCCAGATTTTGCAAAACTTGCTAATGCATTCGGAATGAAATCTAGACGTGTAGAAAATCAAGAGGAATTGCAAGATGCAATTCGTGAAGCAGAGTTACATCCAGGACCATTTTTAATAGATTTCATTATTAGAAAAGTAGAAAATGTATATCCAATGATACCTTCAGGACAGAGTGTTGAAGAATTAATGGAGGAACCTATTTGAAAATTAGTGATAATAAGCCCAATATAGAGACTAGAACTGTTGTAGCTTTAGTTGAAGATCGTCCAGGTGTATTAGCTAGAATTGCAGGGTTTTTCAGAAGACAAGGTTTTAATATTGAAAGTTTGGCTGTTGGAAAGTCAGAGAAGGAAGGATTGTCTAGAATGACATTTGTTGTAGAAGGTGCTCCAGATGTTATAGGTCTAGTTGCTGCAAAACTAGATAGATTAATAGAGGTAGTAGAAGTTTTAGATATTACTGAAGAAAATTTTGCTTACAGAGAAATGGCTCTCATAAAAATGAATGCTAATGAGAAAATCAGAGGTGAAATATTACAGTTAGCTAATGTTTTTAGGGTTAGAGTGGTGGATGTAGGAGCAAAAGAAATGACTATAGAAACAACTGGGGATAGTAAAAAAATAAATTCATTAATTGAATTGATGCATCAATATGGGATATTAGAAATCATGAGAACTGGAAGAGTAGCAGTTCTAAGAAGTTCATTAGAAATCAACAAAGGAAAGGAGAAATAATATGGCTAAATTATTCTATAACAAAGATATAGATGAATCTTTAATTAAAGGTAAGAAAATCGCAATTCTTGGATATGGAAGTCAGGGTCATGCACATGCATTGAATCTTAAAGATTCTGGGAATGATGTGATTATAGGTTTGTATGAGGGAAGCAAAAGTAAAGAAAAAGCAGAAAATGATGGTTTGAAAGTTGTTTCCAACAGAGAAGCAACTAAAGAGTCAGACATTATTATGTTTGCTTTACCTGATACAGTTCAATCGTCAGTTTATAAGGAGGAGGTAGCACCCAATTTATCTGAAGGTAAAACTATTATGTTTGCTCATGGTTTTACAATTTTTTATAAGCAAATTATTCCTCCTGAATTTGTAGATGTTACTATGATTGCGCCTAAAGCTCCTGGACATAGAGTCAGAAAAGTATTTGAGTCTGGATTAGGAGTTCCTTGTTTGGTTGCAGTTCATCAAGATGTTTCAGGAATAGCAAAAGAACAAGCTTTAGCATATGGGGTAGGCATCGGTGGAGGAAGAGCTGGGATTTTAGAAACCACATTTAAAGAAGAAACAGAAACAGACTTGTTTGGAGAACAAGCTGTTTTATGTGGAGGTGTTACTTCTTTAGTACAGAATGCATTTGAAGTTTTGGTAGAAGCTGGTTATCAACCAGAATCAGCTTATTTTGAAGTTCTTCATGAATTAAAATTAATTGTAGACTTAATGTATCAGGGAGGTATGGGTCAAATGAGATACTCTATTTCAGATACTGCAGAATATGGGGATTATAGTAGAGGACCAAGAGTGGTAGATAGTAAAGTCAAAGATAACATGAGAAAAATTTTGGATGAAATCCAAGATGGTACTTTTGCAAAAGAATGGATAACTGAAAATGATGAAGGTTTACCAAGATTTAAACGTCTTAGAGAAGAGAACAATATTCATCCGATTGAAAAGATTGGAAAAGAATTAAGAGATATGATGCCTTGGTTAGAGTCTACAACTTAATTTAAGATATATAGGATTAATATGGCAAACAAAGAAAAAGTAATTATTTTTGATACTACTTTGAGGGATGGGGAACAATCTGCGGGGGCAGGATTAACTGTAGATGAAAAAAAGATGATTGCATTGCAGTTAGAAAAACTAGGAGTTGATATAATTGAGGCAGGTTTTGCTGCAAGTTCTCCAGGTGATTTTCAAGCAGTTAGGAAAATTTCTAAAGAACTTAAAAAAGCTACTGTAGCCTCTTTGGCAAGAGTAATTCCTAGCGATATAGAAGCAGCTGCAAAGGCTCTAGAAGTAGCAAATAAACCTAGAATACATACATTTGTTTCTAGTTCTTCTATTCATATGGAACATCAGATGAGAAAAGATCCAGAAGAGATTTTAGAAATGGCAGTAGTTGCAGTAAAAAAAGCAAAACATTATGTTGATGATGTTGAATTCTCTCCTATGGATGCGACAAGAACGGATATAGATTTCTTGATAACTTTATTAGAAGCAACAATTGATGCAGGAGCTACTACAATAAATATCCCTGATACTGTAGGGTATGGAATTCCTAATGAATTTGGTAATTTGATCAAAAGGATTTATGAAAATGTATCTAATTTAGGTAATACGATAATTAGTGTTCACTGTCATAATGATCTTGGTCTTGCAGTTTCTAATAGTTTAGCTGCTGTAGAAAATGGTGCTAGACAAATTGAAGGTTGTATTAATGGGTTAGGAGAAAGAGCAGGGAACGCTTCTATAGAAGAATTAGTGATGGGACTAGAGACTAGAAAAGATTATTTTGGAGTTTCTACAAGTATTAACACTTCAGAAATTGGCCCTACCAGTAGATTGGTTAGTAACCTTTTTGGCTTTCCTCTGCAGGCTAATAAAGCAATAGTAGGACAAAACGCATTTCGACATTCTTCTGGTATTCATCAGGATGCTTTTCTTAAGGATAGGAGCACATTTGAAATTATGGAACCTGATGATGTGGGATGGAGAGGAGAAGCACTTGTTCTAGGAAAATTGTCTGGAAGAGCTGGGCTTAGGTCAAGACTTCAAGATTTAGGCTATGAATTAAATGATGAAGAATTATTAGAAATTTTTTCTGCATTTAAGATATTAGCAGATCAGAAAAAAGAAATTACTGATTTAGATCTAGAATCTTTGATGGCTGAGCATAATAGAACTGTGTATCAAGGAAATTTATTTGAGATACAATCTGTTGAAGTTAAGTGTGGTAATACAGTCCAACCTAAAGCAACTGTTGAAATTAAAGTCCCAGAAGGGATAAATAGAAAAGTTGATTCAATTGGCACAGGACCTGTTGATGCAGTTTGTAAGGCAATAGATAAAATAGTAGAAATACCAGTAAATTTGACTGAATTTAGTGTTAATGCTGTTACCCAAGGTATTGATTCTTTAGGAGAAGTGACTATAAGGATTTCAGATGATATGGGACAAATTTTTTCAGGTAGAGGTTCAGATTCTGATATAGTAGTTTCTTCAGCTAAAGCTTATCTTAATGCTATAAACAGAATGATAATGATAAGAGAAGAAGGAACTGATTCACCAACGAAAAAGTAGACTAAGGATATTATTATGAGTGAGAATAAAACGTTATTTGATAAAATTTGGGATTCTCATCTTGTGTCTCAGTCTGAAGGTCAACCTGATCTAATATATATTGATTTGCATTTAGTGCATGAAGTTACTTCTCCACAAGCATTTGAAAATTTAAGACTAAATGGGAGAACTGTTAGGAGACCTGAACTCACTGTTGCTACTATTGATCATAATGTCCCTACAATTAATCGAGAACAAATCAGTGATCCAATTGCAAAAAAACAGATTGAAGTTTTAAGAGAAAATTGTAAAGAGTTTAATGTAAATTTGTATGATATTAATAGTAGTAATCAAGGTATTGTTCATGTCATAGGACCTGAATTAGGATTAACCCAACCAGGAATGACTATTGTCTGTGGTGACAGTCATACTTCAACACATGGAGCATTTGGAACACTAGCATTTGGGATTGGAACTTCAGAAGTTGAGCATGTATTAGCGACTCAAACTTTAATTCAGAGAAAACCCAAAAAGATGGAAGTTAGAACATTAGGGGACTTGCCGTTAGGAGTGTCAGCAAAAGATTTGGTTTTGGCTATAATTGGAAAAATTGGAGTTGCAGGAGGTACTGGACATGCTATTGAATATACTGGTGATGCTATAAAGAAAATGTCCATGGAAGGAAGAATGACCGTATGTAATATGACTATAGAAGGTGGAGGTCGAGCAGGGATGATTAGTCCTGATGAAATTACTTACGAATATTTAGAAGGCAAGAAATTCATTTCTGCAGGAAATTATAATGAGATTGTAGACTATTGGGATAGTTTCAAAACTGATTCTGAAGCTGAATTTGATTCTTTGGTGGAAATTGATTGTGAATCTATAGAACCCATGGTCACATGGGGGACAAATCCTGGTCAAGTAACTAATGTAACTGGTAAAGTTCCCGATCCACTGGATTTTATAAATTCTGAAGATCAGGAAAATGCTGCTAGAGCTATTGAATACATGGGTTTAGAACCTAATATGCCTATAGAAGAAATAAAAATTGATAGGGTGTTCTTGGGTTCATGTACAAATGCGAGGATAGAAGATTTACGTTCAGCTGCGAAAATAGTAAAAGGAAAGAAAATTTCAAAAAATGTAAATGCTATGGTAGTTCCAGGCTCAATGTTGGTCAAGATCCAGGCAGAAAAAGAAGGCTTAGATGAAATATTTAAGGATTCTGGTTTTGAATGGAGAGAGGCCGGTTGTTCAATGTGCTTAGGAATGAATCCTGATATTTTAATCCCTGGAGAGAGATGTGCTTCTACTTCAAATAGAAATTTTGAAGGTAGACAAGGTAAAGGTGGTAGGACTCATTTGGTTAGTCCTCAAATGGCAGCAGCAGCAGCGATAAAAGGGTATCTTTCAGATATAAGAAACTGGGACTTAGACAACTGAATTGAAGGAGAATTAAAATTGGAACCATTTAAAAAAATTACTGGATTAGTAGCTCCTTTAGATAGGTCAAATGTGGACACTGATCAAATCATTCCAAAACAATTTTTGAAAAGAGTCGAAAGAACAGGATTTGGTAAATTTGCGTTTTTTGATTGGAGATATCTTGAAGGAGAAATTCCAAACCCTGATTTTATTCTTAATTTTCCTCGTTATTTAGGTTCTGAAATATTAGTCGCAGGTAGCAATTTTGGCTCTGGATCTTCTAGAGAACATGCTCCATGGGCTTTACTTGAGTATGGATTCAAAGTTTTAATTTCTACTAGTTTTGCGGATATTTTCAAAAACAATTGTTTTCAAAATGGCATATTGCCAATCATCTTAGATTCAAGTGGGGTAAGTCATATTATGTCTAATGCTTTATCTGATGATCAAGAAGGTTACAGAATTACTGTAGACTTAGAAAATCAAACTGTTTCAGATGAATTAGGGTTTTCTAGAGATTTTGATATTGATGGTTTTCGTAAAGAAAGTTTAATTAAAGGGTTGGATGATATAGGAAGAACATCTTTACAAGAAAAAGACATATCTGTATTTGAAAAAAACAGAATAAATAGATGGTAGTTTATTAACTATTGGAGGAAATGTGGACTTTAAGATAGCAGTTCTCTCAGGTGATGGTATAGGGCCAGAAGTCACCTTGGAGTCAGTGAAAATATTAGAAGCAATTGGAGCGCGATTTGGCCATTCTTTCAATCTTCAAAATGGTGAAGTTGGAGGATGTTCTATTGATAATAATGGAGTAGCAATTACTGATGAAACTTTACAAGATGTATTAAAATGTGATGCTGTCTTATTTGGAGCGGTAGGGGGACCAAAGTGGGATGTTACTTCTGAAAAAGAAAGACCTGAAAATGGAATATTAAAACTTAGAAAAGAGTTAGATCTTTTTGCAAATATTAGGCCTGTGAAAGTTTATAATGATTTAGTTTATGCTAGTCCACTAAAACCTGAAATTGTTGATAACGTAGACTTTATTATTATTAGAGAATTGACTTCTGGGCTATATTTCGGAGAACCAAAGAAAAGATGGAATTCAGAAAATGGAACGAGAGAATCTGTTGATACTTTATATTACAATGAAGATGAAATAGAAAGAGTTTTAAGAGTTGGTTTTGAGTTAGCAATGGGTAGAGGAAAAAAATTACATTCTCTTGATAAAATGAATGTGATGGCTACTTCAAGGTTGTGGAGAGAGGTAGCTACTGAATTATCTGAAGAATATCCAGAAGTAGAATTGATTCATATGTTAGCTGATAATGCTGCAATGCAGTTAGTTACTAATCCAAATATTTTTGACGTTATAGTTACAGAAAACACTTTTGGAGATATTTTATCGGATGAAGCAGCAGTGATTGGTGGATCTATGGGTTTATTACCTTCAGCCAGTCTATCTAGTGTCCCTGGGAATCAAAAGAAAACTCTTGGTCTTTATGAACCTATTCATGGTTCTGCACCTGATATAGCTGGTCAAGGTTTTGCTAATCCTATTGCTTCGATTCTGAGTACATCTATGATGTTACGTTGGTCTTTTGGTCTTATTGATGAAGCAAATTTAATCGATGATTCTGTTGATGCTATTTTAAGTGAAGGGTATCGGACTAGAGATATAACCAAAGATAATGAAAATTGGTTAAGTACTTCAGGAATTGGTGATTTGATTTCTAATAAAATCAATTATTGATTTTTATACAATGTCGAAGTCAAAAGATTTGTCCTTGAATTTAAAAGATTTCTTACCAGATTTAAGCAATGATCATATTTTTGAACATTTGAATGGTGATGTTGAGATTTATAGAGATACTTGGGGAATACCACATATAAAAACAAAAGATGAATTTGATCTTTTTTTTGCACAAGGTTTTGCTACTGCTCAAGATAGATTGTGGCATATGGATTTTGATCGTTATAGATCATTAGGGAGATCTTCAGAGTTATTAGGTGCTGAAATGTTAGACAATGATAGATTGTTAATGCAAATTGATGTTGAAAAAGCTTCAAAAGCAGATTATGAATCTAGCTCAGATTTATCTAAGAAGATGTTGGATTCATATGCAAATGGAATTAATGCTTTTATAAAATCTAGCAAAACTTATCCTGTTGAGTATTTTTTGTTGAATATAAAACCAAATTTTTGGAAACCTTGGGATTGTATTTCAGTCTATAAAATTAGAAATATGCTTATGGGAACATATGAAATGAAATTGTTGAAAACTAGAGCCTATCAAGAATTAGGTGTAGATTTATTTGAAAAAATTTGGGGAGAAATCCCAGCATCTGAATTATTAACAATCCCACCCAATACTCGATTAAACAAAGCAGTTTCTAGAAGTTTAGATTCTCTTTCAGAGTCTGTAAATTTATTTAATTACCTGAAAGAAACAGATGTTGGAAGTAATGCTTGGGTCATTTCTGGTAATAGAACTAAATCAGGTTTTCCTTTAATAGCTGGAGATTCTCATAGAGCATTAGATACTCCAAGTGTTTATTATCAAATACATTTAGAATGCGAAAGATTTTCTGTAAGTGGATACTCAATCCCAGGTTTCCCAGGTGCTCCTCATTTTAGTCATACAGAACATCTCGCATTTGGGATGACTCATGGTAATGCAGATTATCAAGATTTATTTTTAGAGAAATTTAGAGAGAATAAAAAAAATATTGAATATTTCTATAAAAATCAATGGCATAAAGCAGAGTTGAATATCAAATCTATAAATGTGAAGAATGGAAAAAAAGAATTTGTAGAAGTGATAAAAACTAATCATGGATCTGTAATTGGAGGTGACCCTAGAGCAGGTTTTGGATTGGTTTTTAGTCATACAGGAACAAATACAGCTACAAAATGGGTTGATACTGTATATGAAATACTTCATGCAAAAAATTCTGATCAATTAATAGAATCTTTGAAAGAGTGGACTGAACCAGTAAATAATTTCGTTTTTGCTGATACTAAAGGCAAAATAGGGTATAAGTTAAGAGGGAAAATCCCAATTAGAAATTCTGATAACCACAAAGGAATTGTTTGTGGTTGGGATGGAAATCATGATTGGGAAAAACTAATTCCATACAGTGAAATGCCGTCTTCAATAGATCCTATTGGTGGTTATATAGTTACTTGTAATCAAAGAGTTGTAGGTTCGGATTTCCCTTATTACATTGGGGATGATTTTCGTCCTGGAAATAGAGCATCTAGAATAATTAGTAGAATATTGGAATTGCCTGAAGGAAAAGCTACTGTTGAAAATATGTCTCAAATTCATTCAGATAGATTAAGTATCCCTGCTTCAGTTTTATTCAAAAAAATGTTAAAAATGGATCTCTTCTCTAAATACTCTGAAGATTTAGTCAACTTGATAAAAGAATGGGATTTTGTAATGAATCCAGATTCTAAAATTGCAACTTTGTATTCAATGATTAGAAAAACTTTAATTCAAGAAACAGTAAAATTTGTATTTGGTGATTTGATATATAGATTCAATTCTTCAGAATTTTCTAGAGCTTACACTTTCATAATAGATTCGATTTATTATCAACTAATTAATCAAATAAGTGGCAACTCAAAATTTATTGATGATTCAGTTCTCTTAAAATTATTAGAAAACTCTGTAATTACAAATATGGAGATATTTGAACAAAAATTTATGGAAGATAAATTAGATAGTCAGAAATGGGGAAAAGTTCACAGAACTAATCCTATTCATCCATTATCTAAAATATTTCCTAAATACTCTTCTCTATTAAATCCCCCTAGTGTATCTATGGGAGGAGATTCTGATACTCCGCAACAAGGAGGTTATTTAGATAATTTTGAAGTAAATTCTGTTTCAGTTAATAGATATATTCATGATACTTCAGATTGGAAAAAATCTAGATGGATTGTTCCGCTTGGTTCTTCTGGTCATCCAGGTAGCCCTCATTTCAGTGATCAGAGTAAATTATGGTCTAAATTAGAGACTATTCCTCAATTATGGGATTGGAATGAAATAAAATCTGTTGCTGAAACTGCTCAGTTATTGACCTCAAGTTAATCTTTAGGTTATAGTCATTCAAGTTTAAATATTTTTTTCAATTCGATATATGTCTATATTTTTGCCAAAAAAAGTGATAGGTAACATGTTTGATCATTCATTAAATTCTGATCCTGAAGAAGCATGTGGTGTTTTATTGGGTAATCAAAATAGAGTTTTAGAAAATATAAGGGTTAAGAATATTCATGAAGAACCATTAACTAGATATACTATGGATCCTAATGAATTGCTAAAATTGACATTAGAAGCTGAAAAAAAAGATCATGATGTCATAGGTTTTTATCATTCTCATGTATACTCACAAGCTTATCCTTCTTCTACAGACATTAATGAAGCTATAACTCATAGTTTTGGTAATCCTGTTAATTATTTTTATATATTAATTTCTTTAGTAGAAAAAAATCGTCCAATTATGCGAGCATTCAAAATTGATTCGGAAAAAAATGTAATTGAAATTCATATTACATTTGATGGAGATCAATATAAAAGTTAAATTAATTATTTAAATTTTTATTTAACCACCATTCTAAAGAGTCAGATAAAGCCATCCAACTGGCCTCTAGGATATTTGCTGAACACCCTACTGTTCTCCAGACATCTTTTTCATCTGCAGATTCAATTGCGACTCTCACTTTTGCTTCAGTTGCAGAAGATTGGTCTACTACTCTTACACTATAGTCTGTTAATCTTAATGAATAAATTTCAGGATAAGATTGAATAAGTGCTTTTCTTAAGGCATTATCTAATGCATTTACAGGGCCATTACCTTCTGATGCAGTATGAATAATTTTTTGATCTATCATGACTTTTACTGTAGCTTCACATAGAAGATTTCCATTAGCTTTTAATCTATTTTCAACCAAAACTACGAAGTCTATCAATTCAAAAGGTGGCTCATAATTTGGCAAAAACCTTTTTACAACTAATTCGAATGAAGCAGTAGCATTTTCGTATGAAAATCCTTGATTTTCTTGATTTTTTATATGTTTTACAATCTCTTGAGCTTCTGTATTACCTAGTTGGCTACTCAATCCTAGCTCTTTGATTTTCCTATTTACGTTACTTTTTCCTGATAGTTCAGAAATTGTTACGTCTGTAGAGTTTCCTATAGATGAAGGATCAATATGTTGATATGAAGAAATGAATTTCTCTGTAGCTGAAGCATGTAATCCTCCTTTATGTGTAAAAGCATTTTTTCCTACATAAGGAGAATAAGGAAAAGGAGCTCGATTGACTGTTTCTGAAACAAAATTAGATAATTCAGTGAGTCTGACAAGGTTTTTTTCAGATAAACATTTTTCTCCTAATTTCAATTGTAAATTAGCAATAATACTCACTAAATTAGCATTGCCACATCTTTCTCCATATCCGTTTATTGTCCCTTGAATATGAGTAGCACCGGATTGGTAAGCTGCTAAAGCTGAAGCTACTGCTGTATCTGTATCATTATGAGTATGGATTCCTAACTGACATTTTATAGTTTCTAGCACTGTTTTTGTGATTTCTGATACTTTATTAGGTAGCATTCCACCATTAGTATCACAAAGGACTATGGTATCAGCTCCAAATTCCATAGCAGTTTCTAATACTTTTAGGCTATAACTTGGATTGTTGATATAGCCGTCAAAAAAATGCTCAGCATCAAATATTACTTTTCTGCCACGATTTTTAAGATATTCTATAGAATCTGAAATCATTGATAGGTTTTCTTCAAGAGTAGTCTCTAAGACTTTCTTTACTTGAATGTCTGAAGATTTACCTACAACTGTCACCAATTCTGTTTCAGAAGATAACAATGCATTTATCACAGGATCAGTATCTATTTTTCCATTAATCTTTCTAGTACTTCCAAATGCTGAAATTTTTGCTTGTTTGAATTTTATATTTTTTATCAGTTTAAAATATTCATCATCTTTTGGATTAGAACCAGCATATCCGCCTTCAATAAAAGGGATTCCTATATCATCTAATTTCTCTGTAATAGATATTTTATCTTTTACAGATAATGATATGCCTTCTTGTTGTGCTCCATCTCTTAGAGTTGTATCGTATAAGTCCATTTTTTTTCAAACTTTGTGATTAACTGTGTAACTATATCATGAGTTTATTAGATTTTCAGATAAACTCTTTAATAAATAATTGAAAAAATGTTAAAAAGAGATTATGGGAAATTATTATTTAAAAAATGTAGATAATATAGAGTGTATTTCTATAGGTTCTCCTGGTAACAGAACTTTTTATTTGAGTGCAGAAAACATTGATGCAAAAGTCAAGATATGGTTAGAAAAAGAACAACTAATAGCAATAGGTTTATTATTGAAAAGTCCAGAAAATTCTATTTTAGATCAATCTGATATTGATGAGGGTGATAGTGAATTTAATCTAGATTTAAAGGGGATAAATTTTTCTCTAAATTCTGATTCTCAAACTTTTATATTATATTTTGAATGTGTAGATATTGATGATGTAAATGATATTCAGGAAATTAAATTAAATGTTTTGCTGAATCAAGAAAAAGCTACAGATTTGGGAGATCAGATTTTGAAAGTTTGTGCATCTGGGAGAAAAAAATGTCCCTTATGTTCTTTACCAAAGAATCAAGATGGAACTTGTGATGGAAAACCATGTGTGAAGAAGAATGGACATATGCCATTGATTTGATGATCTGGTTCATTTAAATGAAAAAATATTTGTATGAAAATAAGAAAATATTTTCAAGAAATCTCGAGAAACTTGATACTTGGCAACTCGGAAAAATTAAATCTGTTTTAAAGGGAAGTAATCAAGTGTTTTTACTAGAATTATTTGATCCCAAATTAAAAAATTCTTTTCTTTCAGTGTATAAACCAATGGTTGGTGAAAAACCTCTTTTTGATTTCCCGCCCGAAAGTCTTTATAAGCGTGAAATGTCTGCTTTCTTGATAAGTAAAATATTAGGATGGCCCCAAATACCAACCACAACTATTAGAAAAGGGCCATTAGGAATAGGAACATTACAGACATTTATTGAGCATGATCCTGATGAAAATTATTTTTCTCTTCGTGAATCTAATTTGGTAGATTTTGAATGTTTTGCAGTATTTGATTTGATTGTTAATAATTCTGATAGAAAAGGAAGTTCATGTGTTCAAGATTCCAAAAAGAAATTTTGGTCATTAGATCATGGTTTAACTTTCAATGAAAATAGTAGATTCAGGACAGTAATGTTCGAATTTAATGGAAAGAAAATCTCAGATAATCTTAAAGAGGATTTGATTTATTTAAGAAATTATTTAAATAAGGAAATAGATTTTAGAGATCTTATAATAGATTTATTAACTGAAGAATCATTCAATTTTTTTATTCAAAGACTAGACTTAGTCATTGAAATTCAGAGGTTTCCTTATTTGGATGTGAATGTTCATGTCCCTTGGCCGTTAATTTGACCATGATTTTTTGGGTGTCAAATTATTTGTTGTAAAATTAATTATTCTCTCTGGCCCAGCCACTAAAATTCCTTTCCAATTTCTAATTTTTTCAATAGTTGCAACATCAATTTTATAATCATTTTCGAAACTATTGAAGGTTTCCCATTTTTTATTTTGGCTAATTTTTAGGATTTTTCCTCCTGATTCTTGAATAATAATTATTCCTGCAGCAAAGTCCCAACTTGAAGCAGGTCCTAGTATTCCATATGTGGAAATGCCTTTTGCAATTAACATCATCTCAAAAGCACAACTTCCTAAAACTCTTTTTTCACCAATATATTTTTTCTTATTTTTCTTTATTTCAAAATATGATTCTAGACTTGAAGGTAATGTAGCTATTCCTCCTTCTGAAAGTTTTGATGAATCTTGGTTAGTAATCTTATTCTTTTGATTGTTAATTGTTGCTCCGTTTCCGAGAGATGCTTTTAAGATGAAGTTGTTATTATTGAGCCATGGAGTCCAAATGGCTCCTGCTATAGGAATTCCTTTGTAAAGTACTCCTATGGATACTGAAAATATTGGAATTCTATTCACAAAGTTTGTTGTTCCATCAACTGGATCAATCACCCAAGCTATTTCATGAGGTTGTGACTTAACAGATTTCTTATCTTCTTCTCCAATAATTGAATGATTTGGGTAATGTTCTCTGATTATAGATATGATAGTTTCTTGATTTCGATGATCTATCTCGGTTACTAGATTATTTTTTTCTCCTCCTTTAAAAAAAACATCTATATTAGAATCAATATTTTTCAATGCAAATTCTCCTGATTCTAAAGCAGCTTTTTCAGCAATCAAGGCTAATTCATTAGTGAATTTTTTATCTATATTTTGAGTCAATTAAGGTACCAATTAGTGGAATATAATGAATTACCAATATACAATAATAGTAGCATATGTATATATTAATTATTCAATTATTTAAAGGTGAATAAAAAATGGTTATAAAAAATGATCCATTAAAAATTTCAAGAGACAAAGGACTTGTTTCTAGAATGTATTTTACTTGGTTTTTGTTAGGAATTTTATATGCGTTCTTTGCTTTAGTTTTAAATGCATTTGGAGTTCAAATATCTTTTATTATTGTAATAGTTTTTGGTATGGGTTTATTTCAGTATTATATGTCTGACAAAATGATTCTTTGGTCAACAAAAGCTAAATTAATTTCTAAAGACCAAGATCCTAAGTTATTTGAAATAGTTGAAAGATTAGCAAAAAAAGCTGATATCCCTTCACCAAAAGTTGCTGTAATGGAATCTAGTGTCCCTAACGCTTTTGCAACAGGTAGAAATCCAAAAAATTCTTTAGTAGCTGTTACTACGGGGATAAGACAAAGATTGTCAGATTCTGAATTAGAAGCAGTTATAGCACATGAGCTAGGACATGTGATAAATGGTGATATGAAAGTTCTTGCAATAGCAAATTTCTTTGTAACATTTACTAGTTTCTTAATGCAGATGTTTTTTTGGAATATGTTATTTGGTGGAATGTATGGAGGAAATAGGAGACAAAACGGTGGTCATATAATTGTTATTTATTTTATCACTATGATTGTGTATTTTATTGGGCAACTTTTAGTATTATCTCTCACGCGCTATAGAGAATATGGAGCTGATCATACGGGCTCTCTTCTTTGTGGTAAACCAGAAGATTTAGCTTCTGCATTGGAAAAAATTAGTGGAACTATTTCAAAGATTCCCACTCAAGATTTAAGACAAGTAAAAACAGCTAGTGCTTTTATGATTATTCCTGCTTTATCTGGTAATGATGTAGCAAAATTACTTTCTACACACCCTCCTGTACAAGATAGAGTTAGGAAACTTAGGAAATTGAAACAAGAAATGAATAGAATTTCTAGTAATTATTAATGTTTTTTTCCCGAAAAAAGAAATCACATTGGGAATCTATGTCTTCAATATTAACTACAAAGAATAATTTGGAAAAAGAGAACATTGAAATTATGAGTAAAACAGGAGTTTTGATTTCCCCTAATAATAACTCTTTTTTTAATGATTTAGGCTCAAATCTGAATGATGTTATTAAAGAAGGACGTTCAGATTTCAAGACAGATTTAAAAATCTTTAATGATGACTTGAGTACTATTTGGGTTTTAATAAAAGATGAAGATTTTTCTGAACTGATTTCTGCTACATATACTGTGATAAATGCTGTATCTAATATTGTTACCCCTGATAATATACTAGGCTCTGTTTTTAAATTGAATATTACTGAAAGTTATTTGTTAGATGTATATAATAAAGTTGAAAATTGTTATCTAATTTTTAACTCTAGTGATTTCGGATATTATCCTTATATTCCATTTAAACAAGAAAGATTGAGTTCTTTAGAATTAGAATTGAATGATTTATTAAATTCCCAAAATTTAGATATGCTATCCGATTTTAACAAATGGTATGGAATATCGTCTATTCCATTTTAATTAATGAGATTATTATGATTTTAGTGTATTTATCTGACCCTTCTGAGAAATTGATTTATTTTAAAGAACTCAATCTTTCTTTGGGACTTAAAAACTGGAAAATTATAGATGATGAAAAATCTGTAATAGGTGTTGAAAATTCTTTAATTATTATTGGTAGGAATCGTTTAAGTAAAGAAAGAAAGAAAAGATTCAAAAAAATTTTTGATAAAGCTATAAATAATAACTTGAAAATTATTGGAATAGAGCAAGGGATGTTTATTATTAATGAAATTTTTGGAGGAGAAAAACCATTTAAAACCATCAGTCAAGGTCATGAAATGTTTATTGGACTTGGAACAAAATTAGCTAGCATTATTGGAGGCTCTGGTAATGTTAAAGTAATATTTAGTTCTCCTGAAAATATTAAAATAAACCATAAAGCTGACAAATTGATGGCATCAGCAATTAACATTAATACTGGTTTTATAGAAGCTATAGAATTGAAAGGAGAAGGAGAAATCCTAGGTGTTTTATGGCCAGTATTGGGAAACAAAAAATTACCGAATGGTTTTGAAAATATTATTAATTATATCGTTGATTAATTCTTCTGTTTTTGTTGTTTAAAAATTGGGGGAATTATAAGTTAAATATATATATATATTTAGGATAAATGATGGTTTTAGAAGATAAGGAAAAATTTAATTTAATTGGTATTGAAGATGAGATGAAAACTTCTTATCTTGATTATGCTATGAGCGTAATCGTTGCAAGAGCTCTTCCAGACGTTCGAGATGGTATGAAACCTGTACACAGAAGAATACTTTATTCCATGTATGACTCTGGGATGAGATCTAATTCTTCATATAAAAAGAGTGCGCGAGTTGTTGGAGACGTATTAGGGAAGTATCATCCACATGGAGATGGAGCTGTTTATGATGCTATGGTTAGGATGGCGCAACCATTTGCCATGAGATATACAATTGTAGATGGACAGGGGAATTTTGGTTCTGTAGATGGGGATCCTCCCGCTGCCATGAGATATACCGAGTCAAAGTTAGCGCCAATAGCAGACATGATATTAGCTGATATTGATAAAGATACGGTAGAGTGGACAGATAATTTTGATGCTTCTCTTCAAGAGCCAACAACTCTTCCTACTATTCTTCCAAATCTTTTAGTCAATGGAGCTGCAGGAATTGCAGTAGGAATGGCAACTAATATGGCTCCTCACAATCTTTCAGAAGTATGTGATGGAATAATAGCATTGATTGAAAATCCTGATTCTACAGTTGAAGACCTTATGGAATTCATACAAGCTCCTGATTTTCCAACTGGTGCTCATATTTGGGGTTTAGAAGGAGTTAAATCTGCCTATGCAACGGGAAAAGGCAGAGTGATGATGCAAGCTAATCATAAAATTGAAGAAGGGAAAAATGAAAAACAAAGCATTATATTTGATCAGATCCCTTACCAGGTGAATAAAGCAAATTTAGTTATCAGGATAGCTGAATTAATTAAAACTAAGAAGGTAGAAGGGATATCTGAGGTTAGAGATGAATCTGATAGAAAAGGTACTAGGGTTGTTGTGGAGCTAAAAAGAGGGATCACTCCTGCTGTAATATTGAATAATCTGTATAAAAATACTCCCTTGAGATCATCTTTTTCGATAAATATGTTGGCATTAGTGGATGGTACTCCTAGAGTATTAAATTTGAAGCAAGTTCTAAAACATTTTATAGATTTTCGCTTTGAAATAATTACTAATAGATCTAAATATGAATTAAATAAAGCCCAAAGTAGAATTCATATTTTAGAAGGTTTGAGAGTTGCCTTAGACAATATTGATAAAGTCATTGAACTAGTTAGAGCATCTAAAACTGTTGAGGAAGCTCGAAATAGTTTAATGCAGTCCTTCGATCTATCTGATGTTCAAGCTCAATCTATAGTTGATATGCAATTAAGAAGATTAACTGGTCTGGAAAGAGAAAAATTAGATAATGAATACAATGATTTATTGAAAATAATCTCTGAATTAGAATCTTTGCTAAATAGTTCGGATAAAATATTTGAAGAAATAAAAAAGGAAACTTTAATTCTAAAGGATAAGTTTGGGGATAAGAGAAAAACAAAGATACATAAACAAGAGTTAGGTGAATGGAATAGGGAAGATGTGGAGCCTCATGAAGAGATGGTGGTTACTCTTAGCCTTAATGGATACCTCAAAAGAGTAAGTACAGATTCTTTTAAAAGGCAACACAGAGGTGGAAAGGGTGTAAAAGGACAACGGATGACTCAAGAAGAAGATGTCACTCCTTATTTACAAGTATGTGATACTCATGATTCTCTTCTTTTCTTTACCGATAGAGGTAGAGTGTTTTCTACTAGAGTATTTGATTTACCTGCCAATCAATCAAGAAATTCCAGAGGAGCTCCTGTATCAAATATTATTAGCTTAGAACCTAGAGAGAAAGTAAATGCTATTTTAGCAGTACCTAAACTTGATCAAAGAATAAAATCTTATATTGTTTTGGCTACCAGAACTGGTCTCATAAAAAGAATGGAAGTGGCTCAGTTAAAAAATCTAAGAAAATCAGGTCTGAATGCTTTTAAGTTAAAAAATGATGATGAATTAGTGTCTGTAAGATTAGCTATTCCCGACAAATCTATTGAAAATGAGGGTTCAGATTTTGCAGATGTTATTATGGTTACTGAAATGGGACAAGCCATTAGATTTGGTTTAGAGCAAATAAAATCCAGATTAAGAAATGCTGGAGGAGTTAGGGGCATTAATTTAAAAAAAGATGATAAAGTTGTTACTATGGATTTAGCTAGGCCTTCTGATTCTTTGCTGATTGCTAGTCAAAAAGGTTTTGGGAAATTGTCTGATATGCGATATTACACTCGTCAAAAAAGAGGTGGAAAAGGAAATTTGACTTTACGTATAACTCCTAAAAATGGGAAAGTCGCAAGTGCACAAGTTGTTGGTAAAGAAAGTGATGTGTATCTGTTAACCCAGAAAGCTGTAGTTCAAGAAATACCTCTAGGTGAAATAAGTAGATATGGTAGAGTTACTCAAGGTTCAACATTAATGAAATTGAATCCAAGAGATAAAATAGCTTCTATTAGAGCTGTTTCCCCCTTAAAAACAGATCAAGTCGAAAAAAAATAAATATTTTTTCAATTAAATCTTCTTTTAATAGGTGAGTGAATGAAAAATATAGATGATCAGTTAATTTTAAGAGAATGTTGGGCAAGATTTGCTACTGGTGTGAGTATAATAACTACTATTGTTCCCAACAACAAAGTTCATGGGATGACTGCTAATGGCATACTTTCTGTATCATTAGATCCCTCAGTTGTTTTGGTTTCCATAGGAATGGAAAGGAATACTCATGACCTAATTAAAAAAAATAAATCTTTTGGAATTAGCATATTGAAATCAAATCAGAAAGAAATTGCAGAATATTTTAGTAAAGATAATCCATTAGAAGATGATGCCTTCAATTATCAAGAAATGCCTGGAGGGCAATTTGTTGTTTCTGAATCAATCGCACAATTTGAATGTAAGATTGTTAAGGAGATTTCTGTTTATGATCACACACTTTTTTTATCAAAAATTGAGAATTTTAATTTTTCGGAAGGAGATCCTTTAATTTGGCTTGATTCAAAGTATAATTATTTTAATTAAATTTATTCATTAATTTAATGATTATATTTTTTATAATTTGTATAATTAATTGACCCAATGAGTTTTGAATTGTAGAATCTCATGATTGTATTTAAGGAAATGTTATGAATGATTATGCGATAATAAAAACAGGTGGAAAGCAATATGCTGTGACACCTGGTCATAAAGTGAAGATAGAGAAAATAGAAGGTGAGTCTGGGGATAAGGTTAAATTTGATCAAGTCCTTTTAACTTCTTTGAAAGGAAAAGTGAGTATTGGATCTCCTAATGTAAAAAATGCAACAGTAATAGGAGAAATACAAGATCATAATAAGAATGAAAAAGTTACTACTTTTAAATATCATAACAAGACTAGATATAGAGTAAGAAGAGGTCATAGACAAATAATGACAGAAGTATTGATAAAGGATATTGAGAATTCTATTTCTACTAAGAAAGTGAAAACTAGTTCTAAAAAGCAGACGAAAAAAACCACTAAAACCGGGAATTAATTATGGCTCATAAAAAAGGTAGCGGAACATCAAGGAATGGACGAGATAGTGCAGGAAAAAGGTTAGGAGTAAAAAATTATGCAGGAACTTTTGTGACTGCAGGATCTATTTTAGTCAGACAAAGAGGCACTCCTATTAAACCAGGATTAAACGTTGGAGTAGGAAGGGATCATACCTTGTATGCTCTTAAAGATGGAACAGTTAAGTTTGACTTTGGCACTAAAAAACATAAGAGAGTAAATATAGAACCCTTACAAAACAGTAATTGAGGTAAACAGTGAAATCTGAAATCCATCCTAAATATTTTTCTAATGCTGTAATAACTTGTTCATGCGGAGAGAAATGGAATGTTGGCTCTACAAGACCTGAATTAAGCGTTGAATTATGTAGTAAATGTCATCCATTTTTTACAGGTGAGCAACGTATTGTGGATACTGAAGGTAGAGTAGAAAGATTCAAGAGACGTTTCAAATTAGATGAATAGAGTTTAATTTATGAGTTCTAAGTTCGGTGGACAAGCTCTGATTGAAGGAATAATGATTCGAGGTGCTTCACGCGCAGCAGTAGTTGTAAGAAAAGAAGATGGCACTTTTATTCAAAGAATTTACAACACAAATCCTTGGGCTTTAGGTAAGATAAGAAATATTCCCATACTGAGAGGTCTAGTAGTTTTAGTTGACACTCTCGTCATAGGTACAAAAGCTCTTAATTTCTCGGCTTATGTTTCAACAGAAGATTTGGATATTGAGTTATATGAGGAGAAAAAACAATCACCATGGGCTGTCATTCCTGTAGTAGTTTTTTCTTTTGCTTTTGCTATAGGTATATTCTTTATTGTTCCTATAATCATTTCAGAGTTATTTGAAGGATTGGGAGCTAGCAGTCTAATCACAAATGCAATTGAAGGAATTTTGAGGCTTTTATTTTTGATTGCCTATATTTGGTTAATAAGTTTTTCAAAAGAGATTCAAAGAGTTTTTCAATATCATGGAGCTGAACATATGGCAGTAGCAGCTTATGAACACAATGAAGATTTAGAAATTAAAAATTTAAAAAAATATCCTACTGAACACCCTAGATGTGGCACTTCTTTTTTAATTACTATATTTGTTATAGCATTGATAATTTTTATGTTCTTTCCTAGAGAACCTGTATGGTTTTTAGTTGCATCTAGGTTAATTTTAATTCCTTTATTAGTAGCAATAAGTTATGAAATTATTAGGCTATCAGGAAACAATGAAAATAGTTTTCTTTTTAAAATTATTAGTTGGCCTGGTATTTTATTACAAAAATTAACTACAAAAAAACCAACAGATGATCAATTAGATTTGGCAATACAATGTATGAAGTTAGCAATCAAGGAAAATAAATAATTTATTTATTATTTATTTTCCTTCTTTTAGATAATTCTTCTAGGACTTCCTCTAATTTAATATCGGCTGATTCTATAAGCACTAATAAGTGAAATAGTAAGTCGGAGATTTCATTTATTAGTAAATCATTTGTTTTCCTATTTATATCTAAAAATTCAATAATGGTTTCTCCTGATTCCTCTATTAATTTTTTAGATATTTTTTCAGGTCCTTCTTCAAAAAGTTGGGATGTATAAGAATCTTTTTGAGGATTTTGATGACGGTTTTTTATTACTGATAACAATTCTGAAAGTATTTCATAATCATGTTGATTATAATTCTTTAAATTATTCTTCATTGTGTCCAATCTTATTTGAGATTTTTCATCTGATTTCTCAAAGCATGAGGTTTCCCCTGTATGACATGTTGGCCCTATGGGTTTTGCTATTATAAGTAGAGCATCTTGATCACAATCAACATGCATAGATACAAATTTTAAATTATTACCTGATGTTTCTCCTTTTTCCCATAGAGATTGTCTAGATCTGCTATAAAACCAAACGTTTGGTCCCTCTAGAGTTTTATTTATTGCTTCAATATTCATGTATCCAAGCATTAAAATTGCCTTAGAAGAGTAATCTTGCACAATTGCGGGAACAAGTTTTTGATTTTGCTTAATCATTTAGGATCCTCCACTTTTTAGAATTATTATCTTATACGTTTTTTCTATTGCTTTTGCTTTTTTAAGTTTAATCATTTTCATATTGATTACTAAATCAACCTGATTGAAACATCTTCTGAATGTAAGTAATCTTTCACCTGTTTAATAGTATATTTCCCATAATGGAAAATACTTGCTGCTAGTACAGCATCGCATTTTCCAATTGTTAATGCTTCCAACATATGTTTTAAGTTCCCCGCTCCTCCACTAGCAATAATGGGAATAGTTACTTTTTTTTGAATGTTTTTTAGTAGAGGGATATCGTAACCTTTCTGTTGGCCATCTTCATCCATGCTAGTAATAAGTAATTCTCCGGCTCCTAAATCATTTACTTTTTTAGCCCACTCAATAGCATCTAATGAGGTTGCAACTCTACCTCCATGTGTGAAAACATTCCAAGAGTTTTTATTTCTCTTAGCATCTATAGCAACAACGATACATTGAGATCCAAATTCTTTAGAGCTTTCTCTAATAATCTCAGGGTTTTCTATAGCTGAAGTGTTAATTGAAACCTTATCAGCGCCAGCATTAAGTAGGTTACGTATATCATTAAGACTTCTTATTCCTCCTCCCACAGTTAAAGGAATAAACACCTCTGAAGATACTTGTTTTACAACATCTAAAATTATACTTCTATATTCAGAACTTGCAGTAATATCTAAAAAAACTAATTCATCTGCGCCTTGCTTGTTATAAAAGTTAGATAATTCTCTAGGATCCCCAGCATCTTTGAGAGATAAAAAGCTAGTTCCTTTAACTACTCTTCCTTTATCGATATCTAAACATGGAATAATTCTTTTAGTTAACAATTGATTTCCTTTTATTCATTTTGAAAAAGAGAAACAGCCTGTTTTAGGTCAATATTATTTGTGTAAATTGCCTTTCCTACTATCACTTTTTCTATTCCTAATTTGTCTAATTCTATAATATCTTGAATATCTGAAATTCCTCCTGCTATAGTAAGCCCTTTAGGGATCATTTTTTTTATTTTGTTAATAATCTTGAGGTTTGGATGTTCTAATGTTCCATCTTTATTTATATCAGTAAAAATGAAGTTTGTTACTCCGATATTTTTCATAGATTCTATAAAATCTTCAATAGTTATTTTAGAATTTTCTGTCCAGCCTTTTATTGAAATTAATTTTCCTTTTGAATCTAAACTTACAATAATTTTATCGTTTCCAAACTGATCTATAGCCTTCTTAATTTCATTTGGTTTTTCTACTGCAGTTGTTCCATAAATTATTCTATGAATACCAATTTTATTTAAGAGATTATTAGCTGAACTAAAATCTCTTATCCCTCCTCCTACTTGAATTGAAAGATTAGTATTATTAGTAATTTCTTTTATAACTTTTAAGTTATCAATATTTCCAGATAGAGCTCCATCTAAATCTACAATATGTAATTTTTGAGCTCCAAAATTTTCCCAGTTTAAAGCTATTTCTAAAGGATTAAAAGAGAAAATTGTTTGATCTTCATATCTTCCTTTGTGAAGCCTAACTACATTACCTTTTCTTATATCAATAGCTGGTATGATTTCCATATATTATTTTCCAGTTTCAATAAATGATAAAAAATTTTTGTAAATCCTAAGCCCGATATCACCACTTTTTTCTGGATGAAATTGAGTTGCGAAAATATTGTTTTTTTCTATTACTGCGCATATTTCTTGACCATATTCAGTGAGAGCTGCAATTTCTGAGTCATTGCTAGGTACGCATTTATAACTATGAACAAAGTAAAAATAATCTTGATCTTTAATTCCATCTAATAGTTTTGAGTCTTTTTTACTCTTTATTTGAATATTATTCCATCCCATATGAGGAATCTTAATGTCTTCGTGGTTTGAGTCTATTATTTTAGCTGTTCCTTCTATCAAACCTATCCCATTTAAAGAACCTTCTTCAGAGTTTCCCATTAATAATTGCATTCCTAGGCATATCCCTAATAATGGAGTTCCAGAAAGGGTTAATTCTTTTATCGAATCAACTAAATCTTGTTCGACTAAATTCCTCATTGCTGGATCAAAAGAACCTACTCCTGGCAATATTATTCCATCTATGTTTTTTAACTCTTCTTTCGATGTACATATTCTTACATCAGCTTTAAAAAGCTCCAATGCTTTCATTACACTATGTAAATTTGCACATCTGTGATCTATTACTGCTATTTTTTGATTATTCATTTTTAAGGTTTCTTAGATTAGTTACTTCTTTTATTCCTTTATCTTTATCTTCGAGTCTTCCTAAAATAAATAAGAGATCACTTGTTCTATTTATATAAGGAATAATATTAGAATTTATTGAAGTATCTAATTCAATTAACTTTACTACTCTTCTTTCTAATCTTCTGACTACAGTCCTAGAGACATCAATTGCAGACGAGGTTACTGAAGTGCCTGGCATAATAAAATTCTTACCTAAATTAATTTTCTCATTGATATTATCAATTAGAGATTCAAGATCAGATACCATGTTTTTGGTAATAGATTTCACTTCATTTTTAAGTTTCTTTTTATTATTAGGACTAGTAGCTAATTCTGCGGCAATAATGAATAAGGATTGTTGTAAATCTTCTATAATTAATTTAATTTCGCTGTTTGAAGTTAAAGATTTTGCTAGTCCTAGAGAAGAAACTGCCTCATCAACTGTTCCATATGTTTCTACACGTAGATCAGATTTTGAAGTTCTTCCACCAAATAGTAGATTTGTTTCACCTTTATCACCAGATTTTGTGTAAATTTTTACCATTTTCTTTATTATACCTGACACATTATAAAGAGTTATACAATGTTAAAGTATATTTTAAAATAAATTGATATAATTGTTAGATATAGTGGAATAAAATGTCTCAAGTACCAATAAATACAATAGAAATTACCGTAAAAGCAGCTTCAAAAGTAAGAAAATTTGCTGAAAATGAAGGAAAAACCCCCTTTGCTCTAAAGGTAGCAGTAAGAGGAGGGGGATGTTCAGGTTTAACTTATGATCTTCAAATAGTTGATACTCCACCACAAGATGAAAAAATCATCAAGCAACATGGAGTAGAAATTAGAGTTCCCAAAAAATCTTTTATTTTCTTAGCAGGCACAACACTAGATTTCTCTGATGGTTTAAATGGTAAAGGGTTTCTGTTTTCAAATCCAAATGCAAAAAAATCTTGCGGTTGTGGGACATCTTTTTCAGTTTAAACTATGAATTCAGAGACATTCTTTGTAGATTGTAATCAAGCTAAATTTCTTTATCAAAAAGGATTAGATGGTTTAGATTTGCTAGACAGGTTATCTACAAATAGTATTTTAAGCCTGTCTGAAAAAGATATTAAGACAACTATAGTTACTGATGAAAAAGGCAAAATTGTTGATATTTTAAACGTCTGGAAAATCAATAATGAAAAATTACTTTTAGAATCTAGTACTTCTAATATTGATAAGCTGGTGTTTTGGATAAATAAATTTACCATTGAAGAAGATTCTGAACTACAAAAAGTGGACAATTATTCAAAAATTTCAATTATTGGAAATGATTTACAAGAACTACATTCTTTTATTCCTGATCTTATTTCTATGAAAAAAGGAAATTTTATTGATGTTTCTATTAAATCTAGTAACTTCTTGGTAGGTAGGCATGAATTATTTAATGGATCTGAATCAATTGATTTTATTTGTTTAGATGGAACTTCATCCAGGACTGAATTAAAACAGTCCATATCTGATATGAATATTCCTGAAAAAAAACAGGAAGAATTTGAATTATTTAGAATAAAAAATCTTGTTCCTAAATCAGGGAAAGAAATAACGGATTCTTATAATCCATTAGATTTAGGATTAGAGAGGTTTATTGATTTTTCTAAAGGATGTTATGTAGGACAAGAAGTAGTAGCTAGATTAGATACTTACAAAAAAGTCCAGAATATCATGCATGTAGTTAAGCTTGATGAAATAGATTCAAATCTGAGAGGGACAAAAATTACTTCATTATCTGGAGAATATGCAATTGCAATTTCCAAGAAGAAATTCATGTAATTTTATTTAATTCTAGGTAAGAGTGTTTCTCCTCCATCAATAATTATGTTCTGACCTCTTATCATATAAGAATCCTCAGAGCATAAAAATTTTACTAATTTAGCTACATCAGAAGTTTTAATGAATTTTCCTGAAGGAGTCGTTCGATTAGCAAGTATATTTATTTCAGAGTCAACAGGGAAGGAATTTATTGCATCAGTTTTAATTATTCCTGGAGAAATAGTATTTACCCTTATATCCTTTTTTGCCAGTTCTATTGATAAATATCGTGTAATTGATTCAAGTGCAGATTTGGAGACTCCAACAGAAAAATAATTTGATAAAACTTTTTGAGATCCTAGACTAGAAATATTTATTATTGAACCTCCATTTTTCATAAGTTTGCTAGCCATAATGGAAGAAATCCACGGTCCTCTTGCATTTGTATTCATTACCCAATCCCAATGTTTAGTTGAAAGTTCTTCTGATTTAACGTTAATCCCTGTGGCAGCATTGTTTACTAGCACATTAAGTTTTCCAAACTCTTTTTTTACTTTTTCAAAAAGTGTTTCTATGTCTTTTTCTCTTCCAAGATGAGTTTTAATTGAGAAACATTTTATCTTTTCTTTTTTTAATTCAATTAGAGTTTCTTTAGCATTCTTTGAGTTTCTAAAATATGTAAATGCTACGTTGTATCCTTGTGTTGCTAATTCTAAACAAATAGCTTTTCCTATCCCTCTGGATCCACCTGTAACTAATGCAAATTTTTGATTTAATTTATTCACGATGATTATTTATATGGCCATTCCACCATCTATTTTAATTATTTCTCCAGTCATGTAGGTTGATTTTTCTGAAGCTATAAAAGATGCCATCCCAGCTATTTCCTCAGGATTTCCAAATCTTTTCATTGGTATCCATGTCATAATTGTATCTTTTAATTTTTCTGATAATACATCTACTGTTGCAGTAGTAATATATCCAGGTGCAATTGCATTGACTGTCACTCCTCTTGTAGCAAGTTCTTTTGCTAATGAAAGTGTGAAAGAATGTATGGCTCCTTTTGAAGCAGAATAATTAGTTTGTCCAATATTTCCTCTTAACCCAACAACAGAAGTAATATTTATTATTCTTCCCCATCTTTGTTTTACCATCTCTGGAACACACAAACGGGTACAATAAAATGTACCTTTGAGATTTGTATCTATAACTTTATTAAAATCTTCATCTTTCATTCTCATTAATAGATTATCTGAAATTATTCCTGCATTATTTACTAGGATATCTATATTTCCAAATTTAGTTTTGGAGTCAGAAATTAATTTTTCAACATCTTTTTTCTGTGAAACATTAGCTTGGAAACAATCAGCTTTTCCTCCAAGATCTTTTATTTCTTTAACAACTTTATCTGCATATTCTTTGTGACTATTGTAATTTATTGAAATAGAATGCCCATCATTTGCTAACGATTTTGCTATAGCTGCTCCTATTCCTCTTGAAGCACCAGTAATCAAAGCATGCTTTTGTGTCATTTTTTCTCCTATTAAAATTTAGTTAATTTATATACTAGATCTGAGCTTAGAAAGTTGTTTTTTTGATTCTTCAATATAATTTTTTCTTGCTAGCATGGTAGCTGTTCCTATTCCATTTGAAATTGCTTCTGGATTAGATTGTCCATGTCCAACTATAGCTATTCCATTTACCCCAAAAATAGGTCCCCCACCAAATTCTTGCATTATATGTGTTAATCTGAAAATTTCTTTTTCTATATTTCTGTACTCTTCTGATTTAGCTTCTCTGGAAATATATTCTGTGATAACTTTGCCTAAACCTTCTACTGATTTCAATAAAATGTTTCCAACAAATCCATCACATACTACTACATTAGCTTTACCTTCCGGAATATCATCACCTTCAATATTTCCTATGAAATTAATATTTGATTTTTCTAATAAATCAGATGTTTCTTTTGTTGATTTGTTTCCTTTTCCTTTTTCTGATCCATTACTAAGTAATGCAACTGTAGGGTTTTCAATATCATATATGATTTTTGCTTGAGTAACACCTAAAGCAGCAAAGTCAAATAGTTGTTTGGGGGAACAATCGACATTTAATGCAAGATCTAGTATTAGGGTTTTAGGTGCGAATCCAATTACAGCTCCACCTCCTGCTGGTTTTGACAACCCTTCAAATAAACCAAAAGCAAAAGCAGCAGATGCAAATGTTCCTCCTGATGTTCCACAACTTACAAATCCATCTGCAATTCCTTTTTTTACTAATCCCGAACAAACAAATACAGATGCTTGAGGTTTGTTCTTAAATGCTTTTCCTGGAGATTCTCCCTCTTCTACTACACCATTTGATGGAAATATTTTAATCTTTTCAGAATCAATGTTTTGAGCTCTTATTTCTTTCTCAAGTATATGATTATCACCTACCAAAACAATTTTGACATTAGGATCTTTTAAAGCTAAACATGCACCTTTAATATTGTTTGATGGACCATAATCACCTCCCATTGCATCTAAAGCAATGGTAATTTCTTTATTTTGATTCATAAATCCTCCATTTAACAATATGCTATTCCTGAGATCACATCGACTCCATCTTTATTAGAGCAATTCACTGAACAAGTAATTTTAGTTAATTCTAGTTTTTTTTCCATACTTTTTATTGTGCCATTTGTAGTAATTTCATCATTTAAGAAAACAGGAGCTTTAAATTTTATTTTTAACCCACCAGAATTAAGCCATATTTCACCAAAATTTTTATACATAAAATCTGATATGAATGAAATGATAAGCATTCCATGTGCTATTCTTTTCCCAAATTGAGTAGTATTAGCATATTTAGGATCTAAATGAATAGGATTAATATCTCCTGAAGATTTAGAGTATTTAACTACTTGAGAATCAGTAACTTTATGAATAACTGGTAATAATGTTTTTTCTTTAGGCATTTTTTTGTTCCTGATTAGTGATAAGTAAATTAGATGATGAATATCCGATTTTTTGATTGTTGACGTTTTTAAAATGCATTTCTATAGTTACCATCAGATTATTTCTAATAATTTTTTTAGATTTCAAGGTACATGTGCAAATCAGTTGAGAATTGACCTTCACTGGTGAATATAAACTCATCTCCTGACTAGTGTGTACAGTTTCAGAATCATTATTGAATAAATCAAGAGTTTTTAAAAGATCTTTGAATCCTAAAGTTACTAGAGCAGATATAGGATAATTAAGTTTGTTGTTGACAGTTAATTGACATGCTTCTACATAAGAATCAAGGAATTCTTGGGTGGCATTTAATTTATATTCTGAAATAATATCACCAGGTGATAGAATATTAAGAATTACAGACTCCTTAGAATTACAATATCAAAATACTTTACTTAAAAGTAATCATTAAATAAAGCTTTTATGAATACACAAAAAAGAAGAACTGCTCTAGTTACTGGTGGAGCTACAGGCATTGGAAAAGCTATAACTTTGAAACTATTTGAAGAAGGATTTAATGTTGTTGTTGCTGATTTCAATGAAGAACAAGGCGAAGAAATTTCAAAAATATCTGATGAAAGACTTGGAGAAATTGTATTCTATAAAACAAATGTTACTGACACAAAAAATGTTAAAAACCTTTTAGAATTTACCAGAAAAAATTTTGATAATATAAATACTTTGATTAATAATGCAGGTGTTGCTGGTGCGAAAGGTTGGGAAAATGAATCTGTATCTCGAGATGAAGACTGGAAAGCATCTTGGAATGTAAATATTTTAGGATTAATAAATGTTACTAATCAATTTTTACCAGAATTACAAGAAAATATTGGAAGTAGAATAGTTAATATTGCTTCTGTTTCAGGAAGACAAGGTAGGCCTTCACTTCCACATTATTCTTCAACAAAGGCAGCAGTTATAAATTTTACAAAATCATTACATATGAGATTAGAAAATTTTGATATTACTGTTAATACTGTTTGTCCTGGATTAATTTGGACTCCTATGTGGGAACAAGTTGGTTTAAAGTATTCTAATACTCAAGAAAAATACAAAGGATTTAATGCTAGAGAAGTTTTTGATGATATGGTAAATCAAACTATCCCTTTAGGTAGGGAACAGACCCCACAAGATGTTGCGGATTTAGTTTATTTTTTTGTAGTAGAAGATTCTTCAGGTTTTTCAGGACAAGCTGTCAATGTTGATGGAGGATTCTTTTTAAACTGATATGAGAGGACAATGTATAAAGAAAAAACAATAAACTCAGATTTAGTATTACTTTCTAATTCAGAGTTTGTGAAAAATAATCTAAAAATGTTTATTAGAAAATTCAGTAAACAAAAGAACAATGAAATTTTAAAAATTTCGAAGATAATTGAATTAGAAGATATTAGTACTAATAATATAAGTGAGAATTTAATAAAAAAAATTGATAATCAACAAGAAAACTTGATTGTCATAGTGGATTTTAAAGAAGAATTTCAAATTAATTCTGATTTAATTCAATTACAATATTTTAGAAATTTATTAGAAATTATAGATAAGTATACTAGTTATAAGAATATAGTTAATATTATCTCTGAAATAGGTGTATTAGGGGATTCCACTCATTATTTTAGAGCTCTTCAGTATGCAGCAGTAATAAATATAGCTCAAGCATATGCTCTTAGATTTGGTTCTTTAAATATTAGAATCAACAATATTTGCCTCCCAGAATATTTTTCAGATCCTGATAATTCCATTATTTCAAATGAATCTGAGTTAACTTTATCTAATTTGACAAAATTTTTATTGTCTTCAAAATCAAAGCATATCACTGGACAAACTTTGAGTTTATCTAAGGAACTTTTAAGGTAATTTTATTTATCCGAAAGTAGTTCTTCTAGTATTTCGTTTAGTTGAGATTCATTAACCGGACCTATGACTTTTTTTAAAATTTTTCCTCTGTTATCTATGAAAAATTTTTCTGGTAAAGCTCTGACTCCAAAATTTATTGCAATTTCTCCGTTAGTATCTAGTGCTAAAGGATAATTTATTGAAAATCGATCTTTAAATGAAAGAGCATTTTTCTCTGAATCCCATAAAGATACTCCTACAAAATTTATTCCTCTTTCTGACCATTTTTTATAAGCTTCTGACAATATTGGTCCTTCTTTAATGCATGGGGGACACCATGAAGCCCAAAAATCAATCATTAAGTATTCCTCTCCAAGATTATTTGAAGAGATAATTTCTTCAGAAATGGTAGTAATCTCAAATTTGGTATATGGATCAATTCTTAAATTAGTTTCACTAAAAAACTCGTTTAATCCAGGTTGCCCATGTTGCCCATCTGTAGAAATTGTTGACCATATGATAATAAATATAAATATTGATAAAAATATTAAAATAAGAGGCATACTAATTAGTAAAAATTTCCTATTTTCTTGTTTCAATATTCTCCTTTTATCTGTTTTAGTTTTTCTCTGAAGCCTTTCTCTAAAATTGTATATTCTTCTTTACTAATTTTTCCAGATTGCAATGATTTCTTTAGTTCATCAATTTTTAAAATCAATCTTTCTCTTTCTTCAGAAAGTTTATAATCAGGATTATTTTTCATGCTTAAAAAAACTGAATAAATTATTAATAGAAGTAATATTAATGAAATAAAAAATATTAAAATTATTTTATATAGATTAGTTTCAAAAAAAGTAAAAATTGAACTAATATTTTTAGATTCAGCAAATGATGATAATTCAAGTTCTATATTAGAACCTCTATCATAATTAGTTCCTTCGGAAATTGTATAAAAATCTTCATCTATCTTTATTTTTTCTAATGATTTTAAACCTTCTCCTTTGATTATTCCTTCTGGTGCATTCATTAAGACCCTGACTTTATCTGCTCCAAAAGGGAGTTTTAGGTTAAAGGAGAATATAGAGTTAATTGTAAGAGAAGAATATGAAAATATTATTTGATGGATTCCCGGAGGGACAGGATTAGATAATGCAAATCCAGTTGGTATTTCCATTACATTTCCTGGAGGAAGATCACTGTCAACATTTAAGTCTGAAAAACCTTCTGGAAGACTGAATCTTAATAAATCAAAACCTGAAAGATCAGGTTTTGAGAGATCTGCTTGAAAAGTTTTATCTCCAGAATTTTCTAATGTTATTAATCCAAGAATAGACATCTTTCCATCTATCGAGTTAGTTTGAGGTATCATCAATGAGTACTCAGTAATCTTAATATAATCTAAATTTGTTCCTCTATCATAGATTTCTATATTTAAATCATCCCATTTTTCATTGGGTTGTAATTCTGTTATTACAGACAATCCATCATTTTCAGTTACTAAAAATAATTTTTCAGTTTCATCGATTGTTATTTTTGGGAAAGAAAATTTTGCTTTTATAGTATTAGTAGTTGAGATCTCATTTATTTCTTCTGAGTTGTTTATTAATTTAAAGAGTTTTATTAGATATTCTTTAGATGAGTCTGAATTTTTTGTTTTATTTTCTATTGAACCTGAGATTGAAATGGTTATATCATCAGCTGAAATATGACCCTGTTGAAAAAAAGTGAATACAAAAATAAGAGTTGTGATGAATAATTTTTTCATATTTTAGGAATCGTCATTTTCATATTCTTCATTTATTTCTAAATTTAACTCATTAAATTTTTCGTCAGAAATATACCCAGCTTCATAGTCTGACCTTACTTCGTTCAATATGTTGTTTCTAGTTGATTTATTTTTTGACAAGAAAATTTGCTGTTCTATTTCTTTTTCAAGAATTTTTTTATTAAATATTGGTATTGCCAATATCAACAGACAAATAATTCCTATAATAGTTCCAATAAAAATATACATTCGATTATTATAATTTACTTAATGTTTTTCTGTCCTAGGCCATAAAGTGAAAATAGCTCCTAAGAAAAATATAGGGCCTGCAAACCAAAGCCAAGAAATAAATGGGTTAATGCTAATTCTAATTAGTAATTTGTCGTCTCCTAAAAATTCTGAAGGAACTATATATAAGTCTTCTATTATAGTTGAATGTATTCCTGCTCTTACTGAAGCCATATTGAAAGAAGGGTAAAGAGCATTAGAGCCTTCTAATTCTGTAATTTTTTTTGAATTATTTGTTTGTTCAGAACTTTGGTTTTTGTAAATATTAAATTTAGCGACTCTTTCAATTCTGTCAGCAAAATTTTTTGTTTCAATACTAGTTAGTTCTATTTGGTAATTTTGAAAATTAAACAATTTATTTTTTAAAAGAACATGATCAGCTTTTATTTGATAGAAGTTTGTTCCTATTATTCCCATTGCTAACATTAAAATTGATAAATGAACTATATACCCTCCATGTTTAGTTCTATTTCCGTTGAGCAATTTTATAAAAGCAATAATTATATTTTCTTTAAAATGTTTAATTCTATTTCTAGTTCCTATTATCCATTCCTGTAAAATGGTTGCAAAAACTAATGAAACTGATGAGAATGCCAACACTGCAAGAAAATTATTGCTCAAAAAAACTAAACAAATAATCATACAAAATACTGAAGTTGCAAATGGAAACTTGATACTTCTGATAAAAGATTTTGTGGATCCTTCTTTCCAAGGAAGTATAGGTCCTATACTCATTAATAATATTAGAATTAGTAGTAGTGGTCCGTTAACACTATTATAATAGGGTGTTCCTACTGTTACTGGTTCTTTACCAAATAGTTCTGAGAATAATGGAAACACTAGTCCCCAAAGAGTTACGAATGTTATTGCTAACAATAAGAAATTATTTATGAGAAATGAAGATTCTTTTGATAGAAAAGAATCAATTTTTCTAGAATTAAGAAGTTCTGAATATTTCCATAGAAAAATGATTAAAGGGAAAATTATACTTAATATCATGAAAGTCAAAAAGATATATCCTAGTGTTGAAGCAGCAAATGAGTGTACAGATACCACTGGCCCTCCTCTATTAATGAACATGCCAAACTGAGAAAGAACGAAAGCTATATTTATTAAAACTAAATTCCATAATCGAAACATTCCTCGTCTTCTTTGAACAATTAAAGAGTGAATTAATGCAGTAAGAACTAACCAAGGCATTAATCCAACATTTTCTATAGGATCCCAAGCCCAATATCCACCCCATCCTAGGATTGTATATGCCCACCATGATCCTAGCAGAAGTCCAATTCCTAACATTAGCCAAATAATTAATGTTGTTACTCTTATAAACTCTGTGCCTTTATCAGTATAGTTTCCACTGATTAACATACCTGTAGTAATTGCAAAAGGGATTGAAATTGTAGCTAAACCAGCCATTAATAAAGGAGGATGTGTAAACATTCCTGGATGTTTTAAAAGAGGATTAATACCTCTTCCATCTTGAACTTGGAATTCAAGTAAAGAAAAAGGATCTGCTAAAAATAACATTACCCCAAGAAAGAATGAAAGAATTCCCATCATAATGATTGTTATATGGGGTACCGATTCAGGTATTTTCTTTTGAAGGGATTTTATGGACAATAATGAACCCAAAGATATTACTGTTGAGATATAAAGTAGAGAACCTTCATTTCCTGCATATATTGCTACCCAAGTATAAATCGGTTCCATTAAAAGGTTGCTATGATTATATACATATTTAATGCTGAAATCATGAGTTACAAAAGAGTAAACAAGTAGAAAAATACCTATGGAAATTACTGGAAAAGTTAAATATGAACTCCATCTAGCACTAATTTTTAGACCTTCAGTTTTCAAGTTAATACTTATTAGAGAACCCAAAATAGAATAAAGAGATAAAATGAAACTAATCGTAATACATAATGTTCCTAAAAGAGCCATATTAATAATCTTTTTGCGTATTTGTGAAAGTTTTGATCAAAAATAATAATCCTAAAAATATTATTGGTAATACGATTATTGGAACTAACCAAACAGTAAAATAAAAACCTGACTTAGGAGGATTAGAGAGTATAGATGTTCCATATTTAGATTGGAAGTATTGAAGGATTTCTTCATTAGTCAAGCCTTCATCTAATTTTATACGGACTATATCTCTCATGTTTTTAGATAATTGAGATTGAGATTCAGAGATTGTTTGTCCATCACACACTGGACACATCAAGTTATCGAATAAATATTGAGCTCTACTTTCATTATCATTTAATTGGTTATTACAAAAAATTGTAAAAAACATCATAAAAGACAAAGATGTTATTTTTAGATGAGACATAGTTTTAAATTTTAATTTCAATTATCTTAATAATAATTCAAATGGGAGAAAAAGATTTAAATTCGTGTAAAAATTATTTATTTAAACCATTTTCTTTATCAAGGATGAACTCAGTGATTTGTTTTCTTTCTTCCTTTGATAATACACGTGAAAATCCTGGCATAGGACCGAAACCTATCTCAGAAGAAAGCATTTGAGAAATTCTGTTGTAAGCACTATCTGAGTTTCCGTACCTTTCTTCAAGATCGTTTAATTGAGGAGGGCTAATATAAGGAGTGCCAGAGCCAGAACCGGGTAGACCTTCTACTTTATTGGTAGAATAATAACTTTTTTGACTAATGATATAATCTTTTGCTGGACCATCTCCTAACCCCTCATTGCCATGACAAAAAGAACAATTAACTCTATATAAATCAGAGCCAAGTTCATATTTATATTCGAATGTGTTAATAGTCATATCATATTGATTTTCAGTTCCTTTTTCAGAAAAAACTACAGCTCCCGGAGCAGGTTTTAATCTAGGCGTTTCCTGTGATTTATGTGCTGGGCTGTAATGCATTTCAGAAAACAACTCTATCGGGTATGTAGTGCTTTGAGTTATCCCACTTTGACATGTGGGAGCTAGAGTAAATAACCCTGTTAATAAAATTATTAAAATATTGATTTTGATAGAATTTTTTTTCATTTACAATAATTTATGCTTCTTTTGTTTCTAAAGCTCCACAATCTGAAAATACTTTTTTAGCTTTTGACAGATCTTCTTCTTCTTTACAGTTTACGACTACTCCTATCAATCCTTCTGTAATTCTAGTGTCGTATGCCCCAATATTAAATTTTGGAAGCCTAGACTCAAAAATGATTCCCACTACTGTAGTAACTACTGCGGACAACATTGTCATTTCATACATAATTATCAGCATAGCAAATATTGATAATATCGGTTTCCCCCCAGTTACTAATGGATAAGCTATTTGTGTAGCTGTAGTGAGGAATATAGATAGAGTTAATCCTACTATTGCTCCAAACAATGGGAATCTAAATAATCTATGTTGAGGTACATGTTCCCCAAAAGTTCCTTCAGGATATGGAGTTCCAGTTAATACATCACATTCATGTGATTCAAATCCAGCATTATGAAGACCATCTAAAGCATCAGCTCCTTGGTCTGGTGTATCGAATAAACCTAATATGCTTTTTTTAGACATTATAACTCCTTGATTTTAGTCATCTTCTCTATATATTACTGGGACAGTAGCTCTTCCTATTTTAGTTTCAGATGTAAACACTTGACTCTCTTTAGTTTCAAAGAGAGGAATAAGTGGAAAAAATCTAGCGAAAAGTAACATTAAGAATGAAACCCAAGCAAATGACCATATCATAATGTACCATTCTACTAAAGAAGGCGTATAGGCTTCCCATGTAAATGTAAAAGGTTGTTTTCTAGCTAGCCCTGGAACGACAATTAAGAATCTTTCTAACCACATTCCTACGTTAACTAAGATTGAGGTCCAGAACATTATAACTATATTATTTCGAGCTTTTTTAAATATCCAAAATCCTACAGGTATAATATATCCAGTAAAAAGAAATATTATAAATAATAAGTTCCACGGCCAAGTAAATATTTGCATTTCTCTTAATGCTATTTCTGGTGCTTCACGACCATAAACAGAGAAAATTAATTCTAGGAAAGTACATCCTAACCAAGCTGTTGCGACTACTATTAAAAGTCTTGCTAACGCATCAAAATGCTCTGGGCGTATATGATTGTTCCATTTCCATAACCATCTCATTAATGCCATCATAGTTACTACAGCTGATACTCCTGAATGAACAGCCCCTATAACAAAGTATGGAGCAAATATTGTTGAGTGCCATCCTTCAACTGATGGAGTGATTGCGAAGTCCCAAGAAACTATTGAATGAACAGAAACAAATATTGGAAGCATAAGAGCAGAT
>CAYSUW010000006.1:43492-63493 GCA_964434385.1 uncultured Dehalococcoidales bacterium
AAAATTCCTGCAACAGTTTGCAATAACCACTGTCTAGGATTTCCTCTCCATCCTAGAGCTAAGACAGTATACATAACTTTTTGCCATCCTGTTGTTCTGTCTCTTAAGACGGCTAAATCAGGGATTAGGGCAACGTATAAGAATAATGTGCTACCTGTTAAATAGGTTCCGATAGCAATGGGATCCCAAAACAAAGGAGATCTAATATTTGGCCAAATACCTCTAGAAAAATCGTAGGGAAGTAGCCAATATGCAATTCTCCAAGGTCTTCCAGCATGCATTAAAGGAAAGAATAATGCTGTTAATAACGAAAATACAGTAAGTAATTCAGCAGCTCTTGTTACTGGTCTTCTCCATTCTGCTTGAGTCAATCTAAGAATTGCAGAAATCATTATGCCTGCATGACTAATTCCTACCCAAAAAACAAAAGTTGTGATAAATAAACCCCAATATACAGGTCTTCCTAAACCAGTAACTCCTAACCCTGTATTAAACATATATAGGATTGTTGCAAAACCAGTAACTACAAAAAATCCTAAGAATATCATTGTAGGTATGTACCATTTAGGTGTTTTAAGGTTACCTGATAATAATTCCTGATTTATTTGCTTTTGATCTAATTTTCTTCTTTGTTGCATTCTAATCTAATCCTTAATCTGGTTTTCCAATTGCAGTAACATGTGTTCTCACATATTTAACTACTTTAGTTAATAAGAGTGATTGATGTGTCTCCCAAACTGAAACAAGTGGGAGTATTCTTGTTGAAAGTATAAAGATCAATGCACTCAAAGATACTAATCCTATAAAAACTATAATATCTGCCACAGAAGGAGCCATAAATTGAGGGAAATTTTCTTCAGGAACAAATTTTTTGTGAATTACCTCGTTAGAATATGTAGACCAAGAAATCACAAATATTCGTATTCTATCTAAAAGGACACCTATTAAAACGAGACAAGCTACTATTGCTAAGGCTGGTATACTTTTTCTTACAGGATTCCAAACTAATATCCACCAAGGCACAAAGAATTCCAAGAAAAATGCTCCAAGAAAAACGGGTAGATAAGGGCCTATAATCAATAAATTGATTACCATTTGATCGCTTGCAGATCTTCCATACCAAAAAACAATGAATGCTGAGTAAAAGAAATAAAACCAAAGTACGGTTGTGGCTAGTTGTAGTTTTGAAAGAGCCCAAAATTGAGGTATTTTAATATAGTTTTCCATTCCCCAGTATTTTCTAGCAAAAAACATAGTAAGAATACAAATAGCTATTCCTGATTGTAGAGAAGTCATTGCGTGATACATAGGAAATATTGCATCTTTCCATCCTGCAACTAAACTTAAAGCAAAATCCACACTAAACAAGAAATTTACAAACATTAATAATAAGAAATAAAAAGTGCCCATCATTCCTATTCGCATTTTTAAAGATTTCCATTGTCTGTCAGTACCTATAAATCCTCGTGACAGTGATTTACCCAGTCTTTTTCTCCAGCCAGTTCCATGATCTCTCATTGCTGCTAAATCAGGGATACTTGACGAATATAACAATCCTAGTCCACATAATGTTAATCCAAAAATTGATAATGCAAACCATACGTGAGGTGAATAGTTAGTAGCTTCAAACCATATTGATCTTCTTCTAGTTTCATCAACAATTAAAGGAGGGAGTGCGAATATGAGTGGAATGGATGCTATAGCTGTGACAATTCCTACAACTGAAAAAAGACTTGCGATTCTTGTTATTGGTCTCACCCAATCTGCTTTTGCTATTGTAGGTGCTATTGCTACCATTGGAGCTGCACCAGCAGTAGTAAGGAGAAAGGAGATTGTAGCAGCATAATAACCCCAGGCTGATTTATCTTCAAAACCATTAAGGATTTTCAGTACTATACCTATAATCCCCAAAATGCTTAATACTGATAGTATCATTACAATTAAAGTGACTTTCTTAGGAGCTATAGTAGTAGTAGTAATTAACTCCCTTGTAGATTTTGAATATTTGGTGTTATTTGTTTCAGTAACCATTTCTAGTGATGTGTTCCTTCTTCTTTATCATGATCTATCTTAGCCAAATAAAATATATTTGGAGAAGTTTGTAGATTATCAAGTAATGTGTAAGATCTTTTGTCATTTTTCATTTTAGAAACTCTACTGTTCTCATCTTTTTGATTTCCAAAAACAAGGGCATCAGTAGGACAGGCATCTACACAAGCTGAAGAAATGTCACCATCTTTTAATTCTTCTCCATTTTTCTTGGCATTTCTTGTAGATCTTCTGATTCTTTGAATACACATAGTGCATTTTTCCATAATCCCTCTAGATCTTACAGTAACATCAGGATTAAGATGGTTTTTTAAACTTTCTGGCCATTCTGGTTCCCAATAATTAAAAAATCTTACTAAGTAAGGACAACCGTTAGCGCAATATCTAGTACCTACACATCTATTGTAAACTTGAACGTTTAAACCTTCAGTTGTGTGATAAGTAGCATAGACAGGACATACTGGTTCACAAGGAGCATTATCACAATGCTGACAGAGTATGGGAATGAATTTTGCTTTCACATCTGGAAATTCTCCTTCCCAATATCTTTCTACTCTTATCCATTCAATAGCCCTAGCATTTTTGAAATTTTTCTCAGTATTAATTGGAATATTATTTTCAGATTGACAAGCTAATACACATGCTTGACAGCCAGTACATTTATCGATGTCTACAGCCATTCCCCATTTAAATTTACTTTCTTTATTCTCGGTTACCATTTATTCATCTTCTATTATTTTTTATCCTTAAATTTATCCTTAAATGTTTCTTCCAGATGTTCTTCATGTGCTTCATGGAGAGCATCATCCGCTGATTGATTTGGTCCCACTGTTAAAATTGGCACACCTGGTTCTACCGCAACTGCTCCACCAGGTAGAGTACCTTCAAATTTAGCAATTGTTTTTGAATCATCTGTTTTTCTAATGGTAGCAATATTTTGAGCCCAGGAAAAAGTGTTTTTGTCTAGATCAGGATCACATATTTTCAACACATTCACGCCTCTTCCTTCAGCATATCTACCAGAAAATTTATGACCTAGTCCTATTGGTACCCCAATAACTTTAGGATGGACTGCAGGATGAGGAAAAACTGGTAGAGTAATTTTTCCGTTTGATGTAGTTAATTCAATCAAATCTCCTAGTTCTAAATCAAGAATTTTTGCTGTATTGGGGTTCATTTCAGCCCAGGTGTCCCAAGCTATTGTCGTTATGGGATCTGGAACTCCCTGTGCCCAAGGGCTAGCAGCTGTCCTTCCATCTAAGAGTGAATTTGATAAGAATGGTATTAAATAGAATTCTTTATCTCCTAAATTAGTAATAGAATTATTATTAATGATATTCACCACATTATTTTTCGGTGTATTCCCAGAATTATTTAATTTAAAGTTTACGTTCCACCATCCCCCTCTAGAAAGGATACCTTCGAGGAACTGATTTTCATTAGAAGCTACAACTGATCCTTCTTTTTTCAAATTAGTTTTTGAAAAAAGTTCACTGGTGAATTTTTCTATAAGATCTTTATAGTTTTTTACTCCAATCATTGGATCAGAAAAAGATATTAAAATATCGTAAAAACTTTTAGAATCATATACATTAATATCATCTTTAGGAGTCGGAGACTTTACTACTGGTTGTTGAAATAATAATGTTTGATATCCCATTAAGGGCTCTGGTATGTCCATGCCCCAATCTTCCATTGAATTGTTTTCCGGTAGAATCAAATCAGAAGCTGCAGCAGTATCATCAAAGATTGTAGAAAAACATACTTTAAGTTTTATAGAATCTAGAGCTTTTGAAAAATCATAAGAACTTCCATGAATTATATTGGAACCCCTTAAAATCAATAAATCTTTTTCTCCTGATTCCCAACTAAGAATTTCTTCTTTCCATTCTTTTGAGTCATTAGCGTAAGATGAGTCTATAATATTCAAAGTTGAGTTTTCGTCAGAAACCTTAAATTCTTTGATAGGAGGTTCGGGGTTAAACAAAATTCCCCCTTTTGTTTCAACTGAATTTGTTAAATAATTTAATGCGTATACTATTGACATTGTGTCCGCACTATCTTTATAACCCTCTAATGTTCCTCCACCAACAAACAAAACTTTATCTCCATTATATTCTTGTATCTTTTTTAGGACGTATTCAATGTCATGCTCTGATAATCCGGTTGTCTGATTAAGATACT
Organism: uncultured Dehalococcoidales bacterium; assembly: GCA_964434385.1. GTDB lineage: Bacteria > Chloroflexota > Dehalococcoidia > Lucifugimonadales > Lucifugimonadaceae. The sequence goes on from CAYSUW010000006.1 coordinate 47,726, forward strand.
CTTCTGTATAAAAACTTAGGTCAATGTCACCAATTAAACTTTTAAATTTATTAATTGCATTAGATGTAACTAATCCTTGAGATATTATTTTGTTAGCGATAGTTAAAGCAAAGATATTTTCTGTTCCTGGGATAGGGCAAATCCATTTATCTGCATTTGCTGATGTAAGTGACATTCTAGGCTCTACAGATATTAATTTTCCGTGATTATTTTTTAATTTACCAAATTTTGTTTTGTATTGAATCGGCCCCCAAGTTCCTAAAAAGTCTAAGCCAAAAGATATTATTAAGTTTGAATTTTCAATGTCGAAATAAGGTAATCTATCTTGATCAAAAACAAGTTTCATGGTTTTGTTCAATAAGCCTTGATTAATTGAGTCGAATTTCAAATGTTTTACTGAATTATAGTTTGCAAAAGACTCAACTATAGAACCATTTAACCCCCGTAAAGGGCTTGTAACAATAGTAGATTTTCCTTTTGAGTCATTTATACCTTTTTCTAATATTGAAAGGGCAGATTTCCAAGTTATTGGTTTATGAGTCCCATTCTTAGTTCTCTTGAATAAAGGAGTAGTAATTCTATCAGGATGGTAAAGCATTTGAAGATTAGTTTCAGATACTACACTTTGTTTACCTAAGTTGTTGGGGAAGTCAGGATTTCCAGCAATCTTTTTTGCCCTTCCTTCCATTACTCTCACAATTACACTTTCTCCAAAACTAGAAATTCCACAAGATGTTGCATACCATTGGTCCTCACCTCTAACTAAATCTTCAGGCATATCTAAAGGACTTTCTACTATAAGTTCATCTTCAGGTACTCCGCATGCTTCAAAAATTACAGCTCCTGTAGCTGTAGCACCAAGTAGTCCTAAAAATTTTCTTCTAGAAAGGTTACTTTTATTCATTTATTTTGTGTTCTCCTAATGATGGCATGTTTCACATCCTACTGAAGCTTCATTGGCTCGGTGACAAGCCACACACTGTCCCATTTTTAATGGTTCTTTTTGAGATACTTTTTCCATTGTAGCAATTTGTCCATGACAAGTAGAACAAACTTTAGATGCTTCTACAGTGCCATTATCTAAGGTTTTAAAATCTGCAGATTTATTTTGTATAGCGTTAGGATTTGATGTCAAATATCTAATATGAGGTTCATGAACAAATCTCACATGATCAGGCATTCTATGAACTCTTTGCCATTTAATTGGGCTTTTTGTTTCTTCAAATAATCCGAACTCTCTTAGTTTTGTTAATTCCTTACTTTCGTTACTTCCAATTACTCTGTGACAAGAAACACATAACTCCACAGGAGGGATTCCAGCCCAAGCTTCTTTAGTAACAGTTTTATGACAATATGTGCAATCCATTCCCAGTCCTACTTTAGGTTCTCCTGAATCATCGATTCTTTCATTACCATAAATATCTTTGTAAGGCTTTCCAGTTTTATCATTGATTAACTGTCCTACTCCAGCATGAATTGTATGAGGAAAAGCGATTGGTTGATCTGGGCTTTGATCAAAACCAAAAACTGGTAAAGGATTTCCGAACCAAGCAGTTATAAGGAAAGCTGTGACAAAAGCCATTATTGCGTGAAATGCAAGACCACCAAAAGCTAACATAGGTATTAGTATTTTTAGCCATGTCGGAGTATTTCTATCTTTTTCTTTTAAAAATGCTATAAATTTTCTAAACAATTTTCTCCTTATTGCCAAAATCTTGGATAAAAATCATTCAAGAAGGCCATATTTGCAAAGGCAATTATGAATAAAATGATTACTATAAAAAGTGTTCCTAAACCAAATAAATACAAGGGAAATCTTATCAAACTCCAATTTCTACTTATTGCGTGAGAATCTACTAATGAAGGGATTATTGCATGTGCAGTTAATAGTGAGACTGCAGCTGCAGGGGCCATCAATAAACAAAGCCATAAAATCCTTAGTGCATTTAAACGCATTAACGAATCTGCAATATTTAATGATCCTGGATCCATATAAATAGATTTTTCTTTTAGTTTAATTCATCACTTAATTAATACAAATAGGAGAATATTATGTGCTCACTTACCTGTCAATAATTTTAATATAGAAAAATAGATATTTTTTGAATTGTGGATAATTTTAATTTTTTAACCTTGTGTTCCATTATGTTTGTTTATAGAATCAACCTAAATAATTAAGAAAATTTACAATACTAATTGTGGATAATTTTGGGGTATTAGTGGGGTATAATTATTGTGTTCTAGAATCAACTATAAAAATTCTACGAATAGGAGACAAAATGAATGAATTTGATAGGAGAAAATTTTTAAAAACTGGATTTTTAGGGATCGCTGGGTTTTTGACTATATTTTCTGCTTTGAAACCTTTTAAATTATTTTCTAAGTTCAATGGGAAAAGACATGAAGATTCTATGTTTGTTCCTAGAGACTCCAAACACTAACATCAATTCAATTTTAAGGGGATAGAAAAATGGATATTTCTAAAGAAAAATTAATTTGGTTATATGAAACAATGTACCGTATTCGTCGTTTTGAGGAAACAATGTTAGAACAAACTTTTAAAGGAAATGCTATGGGAGTAACTCATAGTTCTGATGGTCAAGAAGCTGGTCCTACAGGAGTTTGTGCACATTTAACAGAAAAAGATTGGATAGGTTCTACTCATAGGGGACATGGGCACTGCATAGCTAAAGAATTAGATACCAAGAAAATGATGGCAGAAATTATGGGGAGAGCAACGGGTCATTGCAAAGGAAAAGGGGGATCTATGCATATTGCTGATTTCTCTAAAGGAATGTTAGGCGCTAATGCGATAGTTGGAGCGAGTATTCCTCTTGCGGTAGGAGCTGCATTAACAGCAAAATATAAAGGCTTAGAAAATGAATCTATTGGAGTAGCATTTTTTGGAGATGGAGCTACTAGTCAAGGAATACTTCATGAAAGTATGAATTTGGCTACTGTATGGAAATTACCAGTATTATTTGTTTGTGAGAATAATCATTATGCTGAAGCTACTCCTGTTGAATATGCTGTTTCTATACCAGATATTGCTGATAGAGCTTCATCTTATTCAATGCCAGGAGTTGTAGTAGATGGCATGGATGTTTTTGCTGTATATGATGCTGCTGGAGAGGCTGTTAAAAGAGCCAGGAATGGAGAAGGGCCAACTTTACTTGAGTTGAAAACTTATCGATATCATGGTCATTTTCATGCTGATGTTCCTGAAAATTATAGGACAAAAGAAGAAGAATCTAGTTGGAGAGATAGGGATTCTATTGAAACTTTTCAAAATAGAGTAATAAAAGCTAATCAGTTTTCAGATGAAGAATTGAAAGAGATAAGAGATAAAATAGACAATGAAATGATTGAAGCAGTTGATTTTGCTCTTAATAGTCCAATGCCTGATATGGATGAATTATACAAAGATGTGTATGTTAATTATTCAAATTCGGTTTTAGCTCCACAGAGAAGATAATTTAAGAATCATAACATAAGTGAAAATAAGGAAAAATTAATATGACAGTACAAAAAAAATCTATAAATCCACTAGGCCCAGGTTATGATGTTGCTGGAACTGAAATGAGATATAGAGATTCATTTAACAAAACATTAAGAGATGAATTGAATAGAGATCCCGATGTTTTTTTGATGGGTGAAGATATTGCAGGTGGTGCAGGTAGATTTGACGAAGAAGGTAAACCTTTAGATGCTTGGGGTGGTCCATTCGCAGCTACAAAAGGATTAATTCAAGATTTTGGGCCTGACAGGATTAAAGACACTCCCATATCAGAAGCAGGATTTTTAGGTGCTGCTATTGGTTCTGCTCTTACTGGTTTAAGGCCTGTAGTAGATCTGATGTATTTTGATTTTGTTACAGTTGCATATGATCAATTGTTATCAAATGCGGCTAAAAGTAGATATATGTTTGCAGGTCAAACCAAAGTTCCTCTTACTATGTTTGCCCGGTCTGGTGGTGGTACAGGACATGCTGCTCAGCATTCAGAATCATTTTATTCTATGCTAGCTCATATTCCTGGCCTAAAAGTTGTAGTTCCTTCTGATGCTTATAGTGTAAGAGGATTGTTAGCAGCAGCTATCAGAGATGATGATCCTGTATTTGTTGTTAGTGATAAAAAACTAATTAATTTATCTGGATTTGTCCCTGATGAAAATTTTGCTATAGAACTAGGAAAAGGAAGATATTTAAGAAAAGGTTCTGATGTTACGCTAGTTGGAATGTCTTATACTTCAGTTGTTTGTAAGGAAGCAGCTGACAAACTTTCTGAAGAAGGTATTGATTGTGAAGTAGTAGATCTTTTAAGTCTTTCTCCTTTAGATGAGAGTATATTATTAGAATCTGTTTCCAAGACGAATAGGCTTATTGTAGTTGATGAAGATACTCCTAGGTGTAGTATGGCATCAGAAGTTGCAGCAGTTGTTGCTGATCAGGCTTTTGATTATTTAGATGCTCCTATTAAAAGAGTTACTGGACCTCATACTCCTGTTCCTTACAACAAAGCTTTAGAAACTGCTTTTATGCCTGATGCTAATGAAGTAATAGTAGCAACTAAAAAACTTTTGGATCTCTAGTATTGTGATTTAGAGACTCTAATGGGGGATATTATGAAAAAGTCACTTAAGGTAGGTTATATCGGTGCCGGTGCTAATACTGAGAAACATCATATCCCAAAAATTCAAGTTCAAGAAGGAGTAGAGGCTTTTGGTGTAGCGAATAGATCTATAGAATCATCAAAACGAGTTGCTGAAAAATTTGGAATCAAAAAAGTATATTCAAACTGGAAAGAATTACTAAAAGATACTGAAATAGATGCTGTGTGTATAGGAACTTGGCCTTACATGCATGCTCCATTGACGATTGAAGCTCTAAATTCAGGTAAACATGTTCTAGTAGAAGCTCGAATGGCTATGAATTCTGAAGAGGCATTCGAGATGGAAAACATTTCCAAGAAAAATCCTCAATTAATTACTCAAGTTGTTCCAGCACCTCATACATTACCTTACGACTTAACAATCATAGATTGGATCAATCAAGAAATGGGGGATTTGCTATTTTTGGATATGAGAATCACCACTGGAGAATTTCCTAATTTAAAGTCTGAAATGCACTGGAGAAATAATAGGGATTTGTCTGGGAATAACATTATGCATATGGGTATTTGGTATGAAGCTGCAATGAGATGGTTAGGAACTGCTTCTTCAGTTAATGCTTCGGCCCAAACAGTTGTTAAGAGAATGAAAACAGGAAAAATTTTTAGAGAAGTGACTATCCCTGATCACCTTGAAGTTATGGGATCTATGTCAGTAGGAGGAAAATACCATTTTACTCATAGTAATGTTCTAGGAGGAGGACCAATAGCAGATGTTTGGATTTATGGTACTAAAGGGACATTGCACCTTTATGATAATCAAACTTCATCAGAAGTTTCTTCTGATAATAGTTTTTCTATGGCATTGGAAATCACAAAACCTGATTCTAATATAAAGTGGGAAAAGCTCAATATAAAGTCTGAAAATATTGGTAGTTGGAGAGTAGAAGAAGAATTTGTAAATGCTATTAGAGGAAAAGAACATATTTCTCATACCTCATTCAAAGATGGAGTGAAATACATGGAATTCACAGATGCTGTAAGAAAAAGTTGGGAATCTGCATCGGAAATTAAACTTCCACTACGTTAATAAGATTATGTTGGGTGTTATAGATTTAAATGCAGATGTAGGAGAATCCTTTGGTAATATGACCTCAGGACTTGATGAAGAAATTATTCCATTTGTTACTTCTGTCAACATAGCTACAGGATTTCATTCTGGTGATCCTAATTGGATAGATAAAACTGTAAAATTAGCAGAGAGGTTTGGAATCTCTGTAGGTGCTCATCCTTCATATCCTGACATTATGGGTTTTGGTAGAAGAGATATGAGTTTTGAAGATTGGGAAATTGTGAATTTGATAAAATATCAAGTAGGTGCCTTGCTACAATTTGTCAAAAACAAAAAAATTCAACATGTTAAACCACATGGAGCACTATACAACAAAGCTTCTTCAGATCCCTACCAAGCTAATGCTGTAGTAAATGCAATAAAAGAGATTGATCCCGAAATTATACATGTTGTCCTTTCAGGTTCAATTTGGGAGGATATTGCAAAAAAATCTGGAGTTAGAGTGGCAAGAGAATGTTTTGCTGATAGAGCTATTACTTCGGATGGGAAATTAGTTTCAAGAAATGTAGAAGGATCAGTAATTTCTGAAGAAGGAGTAATTATTGAAAGAGTGATTAAATTAGCGGAGACAGGAATAATGAATTCGATTGATGGAACTCCGGTAAAAATTTCAGCTGATTCTTTATGTCTACATGGGGATAATGAAAATTCTGTTAAATTAGCATCGATTATTCGTAAAGAATTAGAAAATGCTGGGATTGAATTAAAACCCATGCATACTTTTGTAAAATAAAAAGTATATTTATTTCAATGAATTCTTTTTTAATAAAAAATGTTGGAGACCAATCTGTCACAATATACTTTGATAACAAAATTTCTCCTGATATTAATTTGAGAGTCCATAAAATTTCCCAAAAAATTAATGATGATAAAGAGTCATGGTTGATTGATGTTGTTCCAGCATATAATTCATTGAATGTTATTTATGATTTGAATTTAATTCAGTCAAAAGAGGTAAAAAATTATCTTTCTAAAATGATCCTTTCAAATAAAATTCTGACAAAAAATAATACGACTTCTAACATTATTAAGATTCCTGTGAAATATGGAGGGAATGAAGGACCAGATCTTGAATATGTTGCTGATTTTTGTAAGTTGTCATCAGAAGAAATTATAAAAATCCATACTTCTGAAATATACCTTGTATATATGACAGGATTTTCGCCGGGATTTCCGTACTTAGGTGAACTAGATTCAAGAATTCATTGTCCAAGATTAGATAATCCAAGAATTAAAGTAGATTCAGGATCAGTTGGCTTAGCTGGAAGTCAAACAGGGATCTATTCTATAGATTCTCCTGGTGGATGGAGAATAATTGGAAGGACTCCAATTAAATTATTTGATTTAGAAAAAAAAGATCCGTTCTACATATCTCCAGGGATGCGAATAAAATTTTTTAATGTGGATTTAAAAAATTATGAAGACATTCAAAAAAGAATTTTAGATGGAGCAAATTTTTTTGATATTGGAGAAGAATATGAAAGATAATTGTTTTGAAGTATTAGAAGGAGGGTTTTTAACTACTATTCAAGACATTGGAAGGTTTGGTTATGCATCAAGAGGTGTCTCCAAGTCAGGAGCTTCAGATATATATTCTTTTAAAATTGCTAACTTTTTATTACAAAACAATGAAAATTCTCTTACATTAGAGATTTCATATGGTTTGGCAAAATTTTTAGTGCTTAAACCAATTCATGTATCCATAACAGGTTCAAATCTAAATCCAATGGTAAATAACTATAAGGTTCCTATGTGGAGAACTTTAAAATTAGAAAAGAATGATATTCTTTCTTTTGGAACTGCCAAGATAGGTTTTAGGAGTTATATAGGGATTGCAGGAGGAATAAATGTTCCATTAGTTTTAGGTTCTGGTTCTACTCATTTAGCTTCTAAACTTGGAGGAATTTCTGGAAAAGGTTTACAAAAAGGTGATCTTATATCATCTTACACTCCATTAAATGAAGATAAATTATTATTATATTTAGGGAATAAAAATGAGGGTTCAAAAAAGATTAATTTAAGAGTAATTCCTGGTCCACAAGAAGATCATTTTTCTCCAGAAATTTTGGAAAGATTTTATTCTAATCCTTTCAAGTCTACAGAAAAAATAGATAGAATAGGTGTAGCTTTAGATGGGCCTGATATACCTACTTTAACAGGTAATCATGATCTAATTTCAGATGTTACTCCTGAGGGCTCCATACAAGTTCCTGGTAATGGAAAACCAATAATTCTTCTTTCTGACTGTCAAACAACTGGAGGCTATCCTAAGATAGGTGTTGTTGCTAGTGTTGATTTGCCTAAACTAGGCCAAATAGGAACTTCCGATTCAATAAATTTTGAAAAAATAACTTTAGAAGAAGCTGAACGTTTGTATAAAATTAGGGATGAGGAATTTTCAAAGAATAATTTTTCTGAAATAGTGATAAAAGAATATTCAATTGGTATTATTAATTCCAAGTATGATGTGAAATTATATAAGGACCCTCAAGGTAAAAGAGTTTTGGATGATATTTCAGTAACTGTTAATGGAGAAAATGTTGAAGTAAAGGAAAACATTCAATCTGACGTTTCTGAAATATCTTAGGTAAATTATGGATTTAAAAATTATAGAAGATGGTTTACGAGTTTCTGCTATTGGATTAGGATTTGTTTTTCTAGTTTTATTCATATTGACATTTTCAGTATTTTTTATGAGTAGAATTGAAGAACTTATTAAGAATAGAAGAGCAAAAAATCTAAAAGAAGACAAGAATAATGAAATTAAAAATAAGAAATCAGATTTTAGTAAAGAAATTAATATGGCAGCCGCTGTTGGATTAGCGTTAGCTTTAGATGAAAGAAGAATGAAAACATCAAATGTGATTAATTCTAAAAATATGAAAACATCATCATGGAGTTCTTATGGAAGAACTCGCCAATTTTTTTCTAGAATGGGAACAAAAAGATGAAAATATATACTGTTGTAATCAATGGAAAATCTTTTGAAGTGGAAATCCTAGATATTGATTCTGGAAAAGCTAAAGTGATGGTAGATGGTGCGGAAATCAATGCAGATATATTAGAAGCTAATGAAGATGTAGAAATATCAGATGAATCAATTAATAGAGATATTGTTGAAGATAAAATTAAGGAAGAATCATTTGTTCCTTCTAGTCACCCTGAATCCACAGATTCAGATGGCACCATAAAAGCAATGATGCCAGGAAAGATTGTAAGCGTAAAAGTCTCAGTAGGTGCTCAGGTAAAACAAGGAGAGCTAGTATGTGTGATGGAATCAATGAAGATGGAGCAAAATATTTTGTCTGCAGTAGATGGAGAAGTATTGGAAGTCAATGTTAAATCAGGTGATACAGTAGAACATAATGCTGTCTTAATTAAAGTAGGTTAACAGAGGTAATTTTGTTTTTTTTGGAAAGTTTATTAGAAGGAATCGAAACATTATGGATTGACCCCAAAATGATCATAATGTGGATAATATCTTTCATATTATTATATTTTGGTATAGCGAAAAAAAAGGAACCTCTTCTTTTAATACCTATTTCATTTGGTATTTTATTAGCAAATTTACCTCTAGGAGAATTAATTAAGGAAGGCTCTCAGGGAGAATCTCCAGGAATTTTACTTTTTTTTCAGAAATATGGTTTGGAAACTGATCTTCTACCTTTATTGGTATTTTTAGGATTAGGTGCATTAACAGATTTTAGTCCAGCTATCTCTAATCCTAAAACACTGATTTTAGGTGCTGGTGCTCAAGCTGGTGTTTTCATTGCAATGATTGGAGCTCTTTTATTAGGCTTAACGCCTTTTTTTAATTTTGGTCTTCTTGAAGCTTCCTCTATAGGAATTATTGGAGGAGCAGATGGTCCTACAACAATATTTATATCTACTAGAATGAGAGAAATTGGTCATAGTCTACCTAATGTAGATGTTAGAGATATAGTTGGTGCTACTGCCGTAGCCGCTTATTCTTATATGGCTTTAGTACCAATAATTCAGCCTCCTATAATTAAATTATTGACAACAAAGTCTGAACGTAGAATAAAGATGGAATACTCTTCTACGGAAGTTTCTAAGAGAGCAAAAATTCTTTTTCCAATAATTTGTACAGTAATAATAAGTGTTTTAGTCCCCAAAGCATCTTCTTTAGTAGGAATAATGATGTTTGGTAATTTGTTAAAGGAATCAGGAGTTGTTCCAAGGCTTTCAAATACAGCCCAGAACGAATTAATGAATATTGTCATAATTATTTTAGGTTTAGCTGTAGGTGGAACAATGCCTGGTTCTGTATTTCTAAAGTTAGAAACTATTGCGATATTTATTCTTGGATTAGTAGCTTTTGCAGCAGCTACAGTAACTGGCATAATACTTGCAAAAATAATGAATTTATTTTTTAAAGACAAAATTAATCCAATGATTGGAGCAGCTGGAGTTTCAGCTGTACCTATGGCAGCAAGAGTTGTACAGGAAATGGCAGAAAAAGAAAGACCGGGAAATTTTATCCTGATGCATGCTATGGGGCCTAATGTTGCTGGAGTGATAGGTACAGCAACAGTTGCTGGAGTACTGTTAAGTGTAGTTCCTAAGATTGTTGGTGGTTAAAATTAGTTAAAAGGAATCAAATGAAAAATTCAAAAAATATTTTTAATGGAGTATTCCCAATTCTTAGTACTCCTTTTGATGATCAAGGTAATATAAATTTTCAAGATTTGACTAGGCAAGTAGACTGGAATTTAGAGATGGGAGTCCATGGTATTGGGATAGCTATGGCTAGTGAAATTTTCAAATTGTCAGAACATGAACGTGATCAAGTTTTGAGTACTGTAGTAAAAGATGTGAAGGAAAGAATTCCAGTAGTAATGAATACTGGAGCAGAAGGAACTTTCTTATCAATTCAATATTCTAAAAAAGCTGAAAATTTAGGTGCGAATGCTTTAATGATTAGGCCACCTGTTTTAATGGGTGTTCATCCTTTAGAAGTAAAAAATTTTTTCATTCAAGTTGCTGAAAAAGTAAATATACCTATCTTTATGCAAGATCAACCTGATGCTCAGATTTCACCACAAATGGCTATCTCTTTATCACAAGAGCATGAAAATTTGTGTTATGTGAAATGTGAAACTCCACCAACTGTGCCTAGAGTAAAAGAAACTATTGATTTATTACCCTCTAACTCACAATTAGTAGTGTTTGGTGGTGCTGGTGGAATGTTTATGTTAGAAGAAATAAAAGTTGGCTCAGTAGGGACTATGCCAAATGGTTCTATGTCAGATGTGCTTGTTGAAATTTGGAATTTGTGGGAGAAGGGAGATCAAATTAACGCAGAGAAGAAATTCAGTGAAAATGCAAATTTACTAAGATTATCTATGCAAAGTTTAGGTATAGCTAATTGGTTGAATAAGTATATTTTAGTAAAGAAAGGAGTCATTAAGAGTAGTTTTCCTAGATCTCCTTCTTTGAAACCAGATGTTGATCAATTTTTGCAAATAGACAGACTATTTGAAAATAATTAATGGACATCAATCTAGTTCAAATCATTTTTCTAGTGATTGTTACTGGAATTGTTGGTTATATTGGTGGTTTAGTAGGTATGCCTCTAGGACCAGTGAGGTTGTTCTTTTTTTTAATATTGGGAATTCCTCCTCTAGTTGCAATTGGAACTAATCTTGCTGTCAGTTTTATATCTGTGATAAGTGTCATATGGCCTCATGTAAAAAATTCAAATATAGACTATAAGATAGCATTATATTTTGGAGGCTTTTCTTTGTTGGGCTCATTTATAGGCGGGTTGATGAGTGAAAATGCTCCTTTGGAGATATTAATTTGGTTGATTGTTTTCTTCTTATTTATTTCAGCTCTTTTGATAGTAAAAAATGTTCACTTTAAAAAACAAGATATTCAAAAAAAAATGAAGACAAAATTTTCCGATAATAATTTTAGTAAAAATGTTTTTTCGAATCTATTAGGGATGTTGATCGGGATATTGGGTGGTGCTACAGGTTTAGTTTTGGGAGCTTTAAGGTATCCAATATTAGTTAACTATTTAAAAATATCAGTTAAAAAGACTGCGGGTACTAATTCCATGATTAATTTATTTGCTGCTATATTTGGTTTATCGGGACATGGTTTAATTAGTAGAATAAGTGGGAATAGTCATTTTGATTATAAAATTTTCATTCCACTAGCTATTGTTGTATCTTTAACAAGTTTTTGGGGAGCCAAATCAATTGGAAAATTCTCAGAAATTTTTCTATTAAAATTATTATATGTAACATTATTTGTGATGACTTTAGTAATGTTATTGAGACAGTTAATTTAATTGGAGGTAAAAGTGGCAAAAATTTCTGGAAGTAAATTGATCATTAAATGTTTGGAAGCAGAAGGAGTAGAAACTGTTTTTGGAATTGCAGGTGATCATTTTTTACATTTGTTAGACGAGATGATAGATCATAAATTTAACATGATTGATGGTAGACATGAAGCAGCTTCAGTTCATATGGCAAATGCTTACTCTAGATTATTAAGGAGACCTGGAGTAGTAATGTCTACAACTCCAGGACATGCTAATGCAATTGCAGGATTAGCTAATGCTCTTCATTCTGAAGCAGCTGTAATCAACATTGCTGGTTCTGCTAGTTCAGCTAATATTGGTAGAGGTGCTATGCAAGAATTTGATCAAGTAGGTACAGCAAGACCTGTTACTAAAGGAGCTTGGGAAATTTCTTCAGTTGATAGAATACCTGAAATAATTTCACTTGCGTTTAGAACTGCTATGAGTGGTAGACGAGGTCCAGTACATATTACTATTCCTGAAGACATCCAGACTGGAATGGTTGATGAGAAAGAATTTGATAGATATTACAGTAGTTTTGATAGTAAACAGGAATATACTATTAATTGTGATAAAAATTTAATCACCAAAGCTTTAGAAATATTAAGAAATGCTGAAAAACCTGTGATAATAGCAGGCGCAGGTGCAGGTGCAACAGTAAATCCTGAAATCCTTGAAGACTTTGTAAATTTTACTCAAATACCTATTTTTACTGTAGATCATGGAAGAGGTCTTGTTCCAGATAAAAATAAATTCTCTTGTGGTTTAGGTTATCTACCTCTAAATAAAGCTTTACAGCGAATAAATGAATCAGATGTGGTTTTATTGTTAGGAGAAAGATTAGATTATAGATGGGGATATGGAGGTAATCCTCCATTTAATGACAATGTGAAACAAATAATCATTGATTCAGATCCTAATTTAAATAATCGAGCGAGGAAATTTGAATTGGTAATCTGGTCTGATGTAGGACCTGCAGTAGAAGAGTTATCAAATCAATCAAAACAATATAAATGGAATAATATTGATTGGGCTGAATCATTAAAAATTTCTTTAGCAAAACATAAAGAAGAACTGGCTAAGTTGGCGAAAAACAATAATCCTATGCATCCAATGTTAGTTAGCAAAACATTATCTGATTTAATTGATGATGATACGATTGTGATAATTGATGGAGGAGATTATTGCCATTATTTTCGAGCTTACTTAGAGGCTAATCATTCTAATTTATGGTTATATGTTAGTAGTTTTGGAATGATAGGGGCTGCGCTTCCTTATGCAATTGGAGCTCAAGTAGCTTTTCCAGATAAAAAAGTCATATGTATTGTTGGAGATGGTTCTTTAGGCTTCCATGCCATGGACATTGATACAGCTGTGAGACACAATTTGCCAATTAAAATCTTAGTAGGAAATAATAGTTTATGGGGTATAGATTATCAAATTCAAAAAGGTTTATATGGTAGAACAATTTGGACAGAATTAGAACAGACAAGATACGATCTTATTTCTTCTGGTATGGGAGCAAATTCCAAGAATGTATTAAGTTTTTCTGAATTGAAATCATCATTAACAGAAGCTTTAAATTTTGAAGGAGTTTCTTTATTGAATATAGTGGTAGATAAGGTTACTAGCCCTGTCGCCGAAGCTGCTATTAGTAGAAAATTCGGATCACATAGTTAAGGAGCATTATGGCAATTTACAAGCAAACTAAAATAAATGGAAAAGAATTATTTCCAGGTATAATTGTTAGACCTGTATGGGGAGAAAAAATTATGATGATGTTGGTAGACATTGCTCCCAACGCAGAGGTTCCTCTACATTCTCACCCTCATGAGCAAGCAGGGAGAGTTTTATCTGGATCTTTTTGGTTAACAATAGATGGGAAAGATCATCTTCTTCATGAAGGAGACCATTATGTTATTCCAAGTGGTGTTATGCACAGTGCAAAAGGTATTGAAACACCTTCGTTAGCATTAGATATATTTTCTCCTCCAAGAGAAGAATATAAATTTTAACTGATTATTTTTTGGTTTCCCAGAATATTTCACCTATTTCTTCTAGAGATGCTTTAAATTGTTCAGCTTTTTCCATGTCAACATTTTGTTTGACTTGTGAACCTAACTGACACGCTCTCCATACTTTCTCGTGAAGATCAGGATATTTCTCCAAATGATTATCTTTAAAATAATCAGTCCAAATAATTAAAATGTCATCTTTAGCTTTTTTTGCATGAGTCTCCTTTACAGTGATGTATCTGGAAAGAGAATTTTTTCCAGAGAGACTATCATCATTTTGTTTTTCCAAAATGAGCTCAGTCATTCTGATACATGTCTGAGCGGCTTGAATTGCATCATTGGGATCATAGATTCCACAAGGTATATCACAATGCGCATAAGCAGTATCTACAATAGACAATTTGTTGATTAATTTAGTTAAATAGGTTGAGACTATCATAAAAAACTTCTATTATTTCGAGTTAGACTTATCAATAAATCAAATGTATCAACATATCTTTAAGTATGCAAAAGAAAATTGGTTTTAAATTATTATCATTATTAACTATTTTCCAACTTCGTTTTTTTCGAATTAAAGATCAGAGTATGTATCCTTTTCTTAGAGAGAACCAAATAGTGATCGTGAATACTTCAAAATATATTAAAAGGAATATTAAACATGGAGATGTGATTGTTTTTAAAGTTTTAGGAAGAAAAATAAATTTTATAAAACGTGTGGTTGGAGTTCCTAATGATAAAATAATCATTACATATGAAGGAGTTGAAATTAATGAGAAAGATTTTTTTCAACATCCTACTTCAGTAAATTATGAATTGAAATCATTATATTTGTTAGATGGACAATACTTTGTTTTAGCAGATAACAGAAATATTTCTTCTATGTTTGATAGCAGAAAAATGGGAGCAATTTCTTTTAATGATATTCTAGGTAAGGTAGTAAAAATTATTTAATTTATTCTTCTAGCCCAGGTTTGGATAACTTGTCCTGAGAATCTTTGTCTCCAAAAATTATCACGTAAATATATGCAGCTACAATAGCTCCAACTATAGGTCCTACCCAATAAACCCAATGAAAGTTCCACCATAGAGCTTCAGGTGGTAGTCCAGGTGGTGGGAAGAACTTTGTAGTAAGAGCTGGGCCTAAACTTCTAGCTGGATTCATGCTTGCACCAGTAAATGGTATAGCTACTAAATGTCCCAAAATAATCATAAAACCAATTGCAAAAGGTGCTATTTTAGTCATTCCTCTCTTATCTACAGCAGTAGCAAAAACAGTAAAAACTAGTAACCCAGTAAGAACTCCTTCAATAATTAGAGTTCTTGGAATACTCCATGCAGGATTGTGAACTCCTAAAGCAGGGGTTGATAAAGCTTGTGTCCATATTAAGCTTGCAGTAAAAGCTCCTAGTATTTGAAAGAATATATATATTAATGCTTTTATCCAATGAATATTTCCGGTAATTGATAACGCAAAAGTTACTGCTGGATTTACATGTCCACCTGAAATTCTCCCTATAGCAATAATAGCTATAGTTATTCCGATTCCATGAGCTAATGCTATAGAAATAACAGAGCCAGTATCAATGCTTCCTTTTCCTATTGAAATTACTGTTGCTATACTACCTAGTCCGATAAAAACAAACAAAAAAGTTCCAAAAAATTCAGCTAATCCCTGAGTCCATA
>CAYSUW010000006.1:63593-77577 GCA_964434385.1 uncultured Dehalococcoidales bacterium
CTTATATTGAGTTTAGCAGTTTATTGTAATTTCAGATATTTTAATAACTTTTCTGCACTTTTTATTCCACTTATTGCAGCACTTTCCATTGTAGAAGGCCATCCTGTATTAGTCCAATCTCCAGCTAAAAAGAAATTACTGAAAGAGGTGATATTTTTTGATCGTAAATTTAATGATCCTGGTAAAGATCTAAATGTAGCATTAGGTTGATTAACTATTAGAGTTTGATTGATTTTAATATTAGAATCAATTTTGAGTAATTTGAAAATTTCTTTTGAAAAGAGGGAAATCATTTCTTCTCTATCATGTTTGATCCATTCCCATGCAGAACTTAAAGATATTACTAAATGTTGATTTTTTTGAGTTTTACTACCTCTAATTTTTGATACATTGAAAACCCATTGTATAGGGCTGTCCAAAACTGAAAAATACAAATCATCTGTGACTTTTTTTGAAAACCAAAAATGTACACAAACTATGGGCGCAGATTCTAATTGAGAGATCTTATTAAAAATGGAGACCATTTTTTGAGGAGTTTTTTCAAAATGTTTTAATTCATAAAATGGAATTGTGCTTATGATAGAATTTACTTTCATTTCCTTTTTATCTGATAATTCAATTTTTTTAATTTTGTTTTTTTCTTCAATGAATTTTTTAACACTCGTGCCTAGTATTAATTGTGAGTTTGTTTTTTGAAGAATCTTTTTGAAGTTATATTCTACTAAAGATGTGAGGTCTACTTTTGGTAAACCGAAAGCTGTTTTTCTTGGTTTTAAGACAGAATTTTTAATAGTCATTATTGCTATATAGGAACTAATTGATGAAAGATTATCATTAAGAGCAGGTTTGAGGAATAATTCCCAAAAATATTTTTGAGTTTCATGATTTTGATGATGATTATTTAACCAAGTCTTAAAATCTTGATTGTCTAAATCTTGAGAATAATTTTTAAACTTGATAATTAAAAGTGCATAAATTATTCTGAATTTTCCAAAAAATGAAATATGCTTGTATTTCAATAATCCTAGAAACAGAGAAATAGGGATAAGTTTATTAGAGAATTTTAAATTTGATCTTTTATTATTTTTATATACTGGAACATTTATACATTTTTCAAGAATTACTTTATCTAAAACATTTAAATCTTTTAACAAGCTAATATATTTATTACAGTTTTGAGTAAAAATATGTTGTCCATTATCTATATTTTCTGAAGATTTTAGATGTTTGAACGAAAAGGCTCTTCCTCCAATATTCATCTTTTTTTCAATTAATATTACATTTAATCCTTTTTTTATTAATGTAATAGTGGCTGCTATACCTGCTATTCCAGCACCAATCACGATAATTGGTTCATTTTTTTTCAAAATAAAATTCCTTATATGTGATCAGGTGTGATTTTTTGAAGATTATTCTTGTTTTTACCTAAATGAAGCGTAAGAAATGAAAAAATTAGAATCCTAAATTTTGAAAACTTTGAAATTTTAATTTTTGAACTTATAGTGTCATAATTTCTCTTTTTAATTTCTTTTAAAATTGTATTTCCTCCTTCCAAAAACAAAGAAATAGGGAATTGATCTTTGCGTTTCATATACTTAAAAATATTGGCACCTTCATGAAAATATTTTTCTGTTCTTGAAATTTCAAATTTTATCAAATTTCTGATTTCTGTTGTGATGAGCATTTTTTTTAAATCTGATTTTTCAACTTTATAAAGAGCCATGTCTTCTTCAGGAATATAAATTCTTCCTCTTTCCAAATCTTCAACAATGTCTTGCCAAAAGTTTAGTAGTTGTAGTCCAGTGCATATCTTATCTGATATTTTTATTATCTCTTTATTCTCGTAGCCCATAATTTTTAGAACTAATCTTCCAACAGGGTTTGCAGATAATTTGCAGTATTCATCTAGTAGTTGAAAATTTTTATAACTTTTAATGATTTGATCTTGTCTGTTAGCATCTATAATTTTTATAAAATCATTAGGAGGAATCTTGAAATGTTTTATAGTTTTGGATAATGCAAGAAAATAGGGATGATTTACTTTATTATCATAACAATTAAGAAGTAATTTTTCCCATCTATCAAGGTTTTTTAAAGCATTTTCTTTATTATCAGATTCATCTCCAATATCATCTGTAGTTCTGCAGAAAGCATAAATTGAGGAAAAGAATGGCATTAAATCCCTTCTTGTGAAATTACTCCATACTGTAAAATTCTCATAATGATTTTTTGCCAAGTCTGCACATAGCTTAAATGACTCCTTTTCTTTGTTATTCAATGATAATTTATTCATTTTATTCATTATTTTGAATAGAGATTTGTTCTCCAAACAATTGGATAAATTTTATTAAATTTGAACGTGATATTTCTGTTCTTTTTTTAAAATTCAATTTAGAAATAATCTTATTAAAAAATTTTAAATTATTAAGAAAATCTTCTGTAGGAGAATAATCTAAATTTTTCATTAAATTGGAATCCTCTTCTTCTAGGTAATTTATAATTGAAGTAATTGAGAGGAAAGGTATATTGTGTTTTTCTGCATAAATCCTTGAAAAAAAACCTGTGTTGTCTACAGCTAGAATATCTTTTCTAGTATTCACCCATTTTCTCATTCTATCTGTTCGAAATTTATTAGATACAGAAATTGTTTTTCCTCTATGAAAGTCTATATTTCCGTTTAAACAGGATATTTTAGAAATTTTAGATAGTTTTTCATCAGGATTTTCTTTAAATGTCATATTATTCAAATCCCAATCAATTGGATATCCGAATAAATTTCCAATGGCTGAAGAGATAATAATATGACCTATAGTAGCGTTTTCTGAAGTAGAATCTGAAAATCCAATCTGAATTAAGTAAGTAGGTTTGATGTTTTTTTCTAGCCAATCTAAAGCTACTAATGATCTAGATTCTCCAGAACCAGTTATCAAGAATGTTATTTCGGTATTTTGAAATTCTGGAATTTTACCTTGAAAACATAATATTTCTCCTGGAGTTTTGATTTTTCTAAAAGAAGATTTATCTATTTCAATAAAGGCTTCATGAATACTAGTAGACACAAATACGATCATGAAGCTCTTCCTGATAAATATGTTCCTAATTCTTGGAAATCATTTTTAAAAGAATTGGGGATATTTAATTTTTTTATAATTTTCTCTCCTTCACTCCAATATTTATTAATTAGATTTTGACAATATTGTTCACTGCCTGCCTTTTCTAACATTTCTATAATTAATCTCATTTCACTTTTTGAGATAGTTTTTTGTGAAAGCATTTTTTTTACTTTTTTAGAAATTTTTGAATTTTCCTGAGATAAGACATGAACGATTGGCAAACTTTTCTTCTTCTTTATAATATCAGCGCCTATTGGTTTCCCTGTTTCGTCAGTGCCCCAAATACCTAATACATCATCTCTTATTTGAAAAATAGCTCCTAGGATTTTTCCTAGGGAAGAAAAATTGTGTTCTAAATAATGATTATTGTTTCTTGATGTTAAAACACCTAACATCAATGAACATTCTAAAAGTGTTGATGTTTTTAACTCTATCATTTTTAAGTATTCATTTATTGAAATATTTTCTTGTCTTTCATATTTTATATCGAGAAACTGACCTTCCATCATTTTAAGGTATGAGATAGTCAATAGCTTTTGGATATTTCTAATAATTTCAGGTGATAAATATTCTTTTTCTAATTTTCCTATCTCTAAATTTCCCAAAGTTAATAATGCGTTACCTGAGACTATAGCTTTAGGTATTCCCCAAATTGCCCATAAACTTAATCTGTGCCTTCGGAATCTATCTTGATCCTCTATGTCATCATGGATAAGAGAAAAATTATGAATAAATTCTAATGCAACTGCTGCTTTGATACTTGCTTGAAAATCACCATCCAACGAGTCTGTAGTTAATAAACACAATGAGGGTCTGAGTATTTTTCCTGAATATTTTTTTACTTCTTTGCCATCAACATCTATCCAGCCTAGAAAATATTTTAGATGATCATAGATAGTTGATTCGTGATCATTGAATGCATTTTGCATATTTTCTAATAATGTTTTTTGGTATCTATCGAAAAAAGAAGGATATTTATTTAATTGCATTTTATGTATTTTATTTTTTATAGATATGAATATTTTAAATATATAAGAATCTTTTACAAAAGAAGATATGGATGATAAGGTTTAATCAGTAAATATGATAATGGGATTATCAAATATATTATAATATTATTATAAGATTAAATGATTAACAGCTATTATGACATCTTAGGGATCAAAAAAATATCCAATAAAAAGGAAATTATTTCAGCTTTTAGGAGATTAGCTAGAAAATATCATCCAGATGTCAATTCAAAGAATTCGTATAACGAAAAAAAATTCAAAGAAATCAATGAAGCTTACCAGGTTTTATCAGATGAAAAATCTAGAAAAGATTATGATAACTTTGGAGAACAATGGCGTTATGCAGACCAAATTAGATCAAATCAAATTAATAACAACTTTAAATTCAATAATTTTTTTAATTTTAACTCCTCTTCTAGATCTAATTTTGAAGAAAAACAAGTTCATAAAATGGAAATTTCGGTTTCTTTAAAAGAATTGTATTTAGGAACTAAAAGAATAATTCTTTTAAAAGATAAAACCAATTGTATTCAATGTGATAATTTTGAAAAATCAAATTCTTCAAAATGTAATGTATGTAATGGAAAAGGAAAAATATTAGAATCAAAAAAAATTGAATTAAATATTCCTAAAGGATTGAAAGATGGAGGTTTGATTAAAGTTAAAAGACCAGATTCAACGATTATTAATTTTTATGTTAAACAAGTTCTAGAAGAAAATTTCATTAGAAAAGGAAATGATTTGTATACAAAAGTTGAGCTGAATTATTTAGATGCTATTTTAGGTGGAGAAGTTATTTTGAAAACATTAAATAAACCAATAAGTTTAAAAATTCCTCCAGGAACTAAGAATTCTTCTCTTTTTAAAATTCAAGACAAGGGAATGCCTATTATAAACTCTGATAAATTTGGTTCTTTAATCGTAGAAGTTAATATTATTATTCCCTCAAAAGTTTCTAATGAAGAGAAATCTATTTTAGAAGATTTAAGGGTTTTAAATAGAGGTAGCAATAATGCAAATTGATTATGATGATCCTTGTTACGCAATAAGTGTGACAGCTAGATTTATAGGAGTACATGTTCAGACATTAAGGTATTACGAGAGAGCTGGTTTAGTAAGGCCCCAAAGATCTACTGGTAACACAAGACTATATTCTAGACGAGATATTGATAGGTTGATTCAGATTAAGCAGTGGATAGAAGATTTAGGAGTTAACCTCGCTGGAGTTGAAGTGATCGAACGTCTTAACGAAAGAGTATTTGAATTAGAATCTCAAGTACAAGAACTAATTAAAGAGTTGATAATTTTAAGAAATAAAAGTAATAAAAGTTTGAATTCAGGAAGATGAAAAATTTATAGTTAAAGAGGTTACTAATGGTTTTTCCTAGACAAGAAGAATATACAGATGAAGCTAAAGAAGCTTTAAGTAGAGCTCAAGCATGGGTATTTGATATGAGAAATTCTCAGATGGATGCTGAGCATTTATTAATTGGGTTTATTTCTATAGATAATGGGATGACTGAAAAAATTTTATCTGCCTTGGATGTAAAAATAGAAGATTTGAGAATTGATTTAGAGAATACTATAAGAAATTTCCCCAAATTAGGTCTACCAAATACTCAGACTGGGCAATTATATGCTACTCCTAGATTAGTTAAAGTTCTTGACCATGCATTACAAGAGAAAAAAAGATTGAAAGATGAGTATATTGCTGTAGAGCATTTATTACATGGATTAGCATCATTAGAGGATGGAGAAATATCGAATATTTTTGCAAAATATGGAGTTTCTCAAGAAAGAATTTATCATGCATTAAAAGATATTAGAGGAAGTCATAGAGTCACAGATCCAAGTGCAGAAAGTAAATATCAAGCTTTGGAAAAATACAGTGTTGATTTAACAAAATTAGCAAAAAATTCTAAGTTGGATCCAGTATTAGGTAGAGATTTAGAGATTAAAAGAGTTATTCAAACATTATCTAGAAGAACAAAAAATAATCCAGTTTTAATTGGTGATGCTGGAGTAGGAAAAACGGCTATAGTTGAAGGTTTAGCTCAATTAATTATAGAAGATGAAGTGCCATCATCTCTAAAAGATAGAAGAGTAATTAAATTAGAGATGTCTTCATTATTAGCTGGTAGTAAATTTAGAGGAGAATTTGAGGAAAGATTAAAAGCAGTAATGGATGAAATTCGAGCAGCTTCTGGAGAAATAGTTTTGTTTATAGATGAACTTCATACTGTTGTAGGTGCTGGAGGTGCTGAAGGTGCTATAGATGCTTCTAATATGATGAAACCTGCATTAGCAAGAGGAGAGCTTCAGGTAGTTGGAGCAACTACTCCAGAAGAATACAGAAAACATATAGAATCTGATAAAGCATTAGAAAGAAGGTTTACTCCAGTTAATATTGATGAACCATCTCCTGAAATAGCGGTAGAAATGCTAAAAATCCTTTCTCAAAGGTATGAAGATCATCATGAAATAAAAATTTCTAATGATTCTATTGAATCATCAGTAAATCTTAGCGCAAGATATATTACTGATAGATTCCTGCCTGATAAAGCTATTGATTTAATAGATGAAAGTGCTGCTAAATTAAGAATTGAAATTGAGGCAAACAAAACTCAAGATCCTCAACAACAATTTGGAATACTAAAACCAGAAAATATTGCTGAATTAATTTCGGAAAGAACTTCTATTCCAGTTGCAAGACTTATAGAAAAAGATAAGTCTAGGTTATTGAAACTGGAAGAAAGATTACATGAAAGAGTTGTAGGTCAAGACAGAGCAGTAGAAGCTTTATCTGATGCTATCAGGAGACAAAGATCAGGTGTTAGCGATCCTAATCGTCCAATAGGAACATTTATATTTCTTGGACCTACTGGAGTTGGTAAAACTGAATTGGCTAGAGCATTAGCAGAAAGCTTATTTGATGATGAAAATAATTTAGTAAGAATTGATATGTCTGAATATCAAGAAAAACATACTGTTTCTAGGTTGATTGGTTCTCCTCCTGGATATATAGGATATGATGATTCAGGCCAATTAACTGAAGCTGTTCGAAGGAGACCTTTCAGGGTAGTTCTTTTTGATGAAATTGAGAAAGCTCACCCTGATGTTAGTAATTTGTTGCTACAAGTTTTAGATGATGGTCGCCTAACTGACAGCCATGGCAGAGTAATAAACTTTAGAAATACTGTGATAATAATGACTAGTAATTTAGGCTCTAAACATATTTCTAAAGAATCTGTAGGATTTAAAATTCAGTCTACGGATGAAGAATGGAATGATAAAAAATCTAAAGTAGAAGAATTGTTGGCTAATCATTTTAGTCCAGAATTTTTAAATAGAATTGATGAGACTATAATATTTGATTCTTTGGATGAAGAGGATCTTCTTCAAATAGTTGATATAGTTGTTTCTAAAGTGAAGCTTCGTATGGAAGATTTAGGAGTAAAGATAGATGTTTCTAAAAAAACGCTTAAATGGTTAGTTGATAAAGGTTTTGATAAAATTTTTGGAGCTCGACCTCTTAGAAGAGCTGTTCAAAGAAATTTGGAAAATCAATTAGCTAAAAGGATATTGAGCGCAGAGTTTAAAAAAGGTGATTTTATAAAGGTTCATATTAAAAAAGATAAATTGGAATTTTCTTTAAAAAGTGAAAATAAGAAATAATAAAACTAAACTTTCTCATTCTGGTGATTATATTGTCTAAGCCTAATAAATCTATTCAATCAGTAGGAATTATTTTAGGTGGTGGTAGTAGTACTAGAACAGGCCAAATAGATAAAATATTTTATAAAATTCAAGGTATTCCTATTATCTTTTATAGCATAATGAAATTTAATAAAAATTCTTCAATTGATCACACTATAGTTGTAGTGCCTGAAAAGAAAAATAATTTGGTAAAAAAAAATATTGACCTGTGGAATTTTAAAAATATTACTGTTATTTCTGGTGGAAAAAGAAGACAAGATTCTGTATTTAAAGCACTTCAGGAAATCAGGAAAAATAAAATATTTAAAGATATAAAATTAGTGGCGGTACATGATGCTGCTAGACCATTTTTTAGTCATGAATTGTTGAATGAAGGTTTCTCATTGGCACAAGAATTTGAATCAGTAATTCCAGTAATTTCTGTTAATGATACTGTGAAGTTAATAGATGAGAATGAATTTGTTAAAGAAACATTGAATAGGGAAGCAGTTTTTTTAGTCCAAACACCTCAGATATTTAATTTTGAAGTTCTTCTTAAAGCTCATTTAAATAATAAAAAAGACTTTACTGATGATGCTTCAATGGTCGAGTTATCTGGAAATAAAGTGAAAATTTATAATGGCGAATATAAAAATTCAAAAATAACAACATTGGAAGATTTGAGAAATTTAAATGTAATTAATTTTGAAAATAAAAATTCAATCTATGGTTTAGGTATTGATAGTCACAAATTAAAATTTGGAGTAAAGCTAAAATTGGGAGGAGTAGATATAAAATATCCTAAGGGTTTGGATGGACATAGTGATGGAGATGTTCTCTTGCATTCAGTATGTGATGCTATTTTAGGAGCATTAGGATTAATGGATTTGGGGTATCATTTCCCTTCAAAGGATCAAAATCTAAAAGGTATTGATAGTAAAGAGATGTTAATTAAAATATTAAAAGAAATGAAAGAAAAAAAATTTCAACTTAAACATTTGGACTCTACTATCATTCTACAAGAACCTAAGATTTCAGACTATAGACAAGAAATAGAGAAAAATTTAGCTGAGTTATTATGTATTGATGAATTTTCAGTAAACATAAAAGCGACTAGTACTGATTTTTTAGGTTTAATAGGAAAGTCTGAAGGAATCGCAGCACAGTCAATCGTTACTTTAAATAGTTTAGAGAAATAGGAAAAATTTTGAGATTTTATGACAGTTTAGATAAGAGAAAGAAAAATTTCGATCCTGTTAAAAAAGATCTAACAATTTATGTTTGTGGAGTTACTACTTCAGATTATTCACATTTGGGGCATGCATTCTCTTCTATGGTTTTTGAGGTACTTCAAAAATATATGAAATACAGAAAATTTAAAGTTACTAGAATTCAAAATTTTACAGATGTTGATGACAAGATCATCAATAAGGCTATTAAAGAAAAATCAAGTATGACTGAAGTTTCAGAAAAATATATGAATGCATTCATGGAAGATATGGACAAATTAGGAATTCAAAGAGCAAATTTTTATCCAAAAGCAACAGATGAAATTCCAAATATCATTGAATTTATCAAAAAATTAGAACTCAAGGGATTTACTTATATTTTAGAAGGAAGCGTATATTTTAAAGTAAAAGCAAAAGAAAATTATGGAAAATTGAGTAGGCGAGATCTTGATAATATTGTTCAAGGGACTAGAGTAAATGTAAATGAAGAAAAACAACATCCTGGAGATTTTGCTTTATGGAAAAAATCAAAAGAAAATGAACCTTCCTGGAATTCTCCATGGGGTAAAGGTAGGCCAGGATGGCATATAGAATGTAGTTCTATGGTAATGTCTAATTTTGGTGATTCAGTTGATATTCATGGAGGAGGTTTAGACCTCTTATTTCCTCACCATGAGAATGAGATAGCTCAATCGGAATCTATAACTGACAAAAGGTTTGCAAAATTTTGGATGCATAATGGATTACTAAAATTATCTGGAGATAAAATGAGTAAATCCACAGGGAACCTCATTAGGCTACGCGATGCTTTAAAAATACATACTCCTAATGCTCTTAGGTTTTGGATGTTGAGTTCTCATTATAGAAATCCCATAGTTTATGATGAAGATATAATTAATTCTCAATCAAAAGCTCTTAGAAAATTAAGAGATTCAACTTTTAATACATCTACA
Source organism: uncultured Dehalococcoidales bacterium (assembly GCA_964434385.1). Classification (GTDB taxonomy): domain Bacteria; phylum Chloroflexota; class Dehalococcoidia; order Lucifugimonadales; family Lucifugimonadaceae. Next base: position 73,595 of record CAYSUW010000006.1, read on the forward strand.
GAAAAGAAATGTGGGAATCCTTCAGATTTTAATGGTTTCAGAAAACTATTTGAAAAACATATGGATGATGATTTAAATACCCCAAAAGCAATAAGTATTCTGTTTGATTTATCTAAAGAAATTAATAAAGCAAAATCAGAAGGAAAAGATATTAAATCTGGTCAAAATTTGTTGAAAGAATTAACTTCAATTTTAGGTATAGATCTTGAGAATGAACAAAAAATTGAGAATGAAATAGAAATTGATAAAGTTTTTATAGAGGAATTAATTCAAAAAAGAAATGATTTTAGAGAGAAAAAAATGTTTAAAGAAGCTGATTCTACTAGAGATGAACTTAATAGATTAGGAATAGAAATTAGTGATTCAAAAGATGGAACTGTTTGGAAAAAGATCAGTTAAATCTAACATTTAGCACTGCTACTATTACGAAGATTACCCCTAGAATTATTGTAGATCTGAAGAGTGTTCTTTCAAAACCTCTTCGAACTCTAAATGAATTTTCTCCTTGTCCGAAAAGAGCTGTGCCTGTGCCTCTAACCTGAAGTAGAATCACTATAATTAATAATACTGAAACTATTATTGTAAGATAGGTAAATATCAACTTTTTCCCCTTTTGTCTTAGGATTTATTTTACTAATTATTTAATATTTCAAAAATAGCTTTTGATAGTTTTTCAGGATCATGATGACCTTTAAAATTCATATTCATTAGATCAGAGTATTTTACTTGAATATTAGAAGAATTCAAATTTCCTTCTATTACGCATTCACTTGTAGGAAACGTTTTTCCTAAATCTTCAATCCTAGAATTCACTAATATTGATGAAACTTTAAGCGTCGGAGCAAATTTTTTAATTGTTTTAAAATGAGATGCTGCGTCATATCCAGTTGTTTCGCCTAATTGAGTTGCTATGTTACAGATATAAATTACTGGTTTATTAGTCTTATTAATTTCATCAATTATCTCTGGTACGAGTAAATTAGGAATAATACTTGTGTATAAACTTCCTGGACCTATTATTATTGCATCTGAACTTTTAATAGCCTTAATAGCTTGATTAGAAGCTTTTACATTTTTAGGATTTAATTTTATATCAATAATACTTGATTTAGAGTTAGTTATTTCACTTTCGCCTTCTACAATTGTTCCATCTTTTAATTTTGCAATTAAATTTACTTGTTCAAATGTTGAAGGAATTAGGTCTCCAGTAACATTAAGTACTTTACTTGATTCTTTTATAGCTTCCTCGAAACTTCCAGTGATTTTTTCCATAGCCGTTATGAACAAATTTCCAAATGAATGACCGTTTAAGTCAGAATTACTTTCGAATCTATATTGAAACAATTCTTTGAGTAGAGGCTCTGCATCAGATAAAGCAACTAGACAATTTCTAAAATCTCCCGGTGGCAAAATTCCATATTCTGCTCTAAGTCTTCCTGAACTTCCACCATTATCTGCTACTGTAATTACTGCAGTTAAATCTACAGGTTTTGTACGTAAAGCTCTTAATAGGGTAGATAAACCAGTACCGCCACCAATTCCAATAATCTTAAGTTTTTTAGTTGTTTTATTTGTTGACATTGATTATTGTTGCAAATGCTTCAATTTATCTTTTATTAAAGATTCAGATACTTTGGGATCTGCTTTTCCCCTAGAAATTTTCATCATTTGCCCAACTAGAAATTTAACCACAGTTTCTTTCCCTGATAGATAATCTTGAACTGCTTCAGGATTATCTGTAATTACATCTGAAGCAATATTTGATAATCCTTCTACATCTTGTATTTTTTTGAGGCCTTTTTCATTAACGATTTCTTTTGCACTTTTTTTAGTTGTAAACATTTCTAGTAATACTTCTTTAGCAATAGAATTACTTATTTCTCTTTTTTGGAACATTTCTATTAATTCCTTAAGATTATTAGGGGGAATCTGAAGATCATTGATATTATTTATTTGATTAGAGTTCATTAAACGTAATATTTCTCCATTGAGCCAATTAGCAGTCTCTTTACAAAATTCATATAATTGGTTTTTTGGAGAGTTAGTATAGCTTTCTACTACGATTTCAAAATATTTTGAAATCGTTAAAGAGGATACAAGTAATTTAGAGTCATATTCAGATAAGCCATAGAAATTACAAAACCTCTCAATTTTTTCAGCAGGTAATTCTGGAAGATCATTTTTTATAGATTCAATCCATCCAATTTCCAACTCAAAAGTAGGTATATCAGGTTCTGGAAAATATCTATAATCATGAGCATCTTCTTTTGATCTTTGTGAAATACTGATTCCCTTTTCATCATCCCACCCTCTAGTTTCTTGTATAACTCTATTCCCAGATTTTGTAACTTCTATCTGTCTTTTAGTTTCAAAATCTATAGCTCTAGTTACAGCTTTTATACGATTCATATTTTTAATTTCAACTCTTTCATTTAATATATTAGAACCTTTGGGTTTTATGCTTATGTTTGCATCACATCTAAAACTTCCTTCTTCCATACTTGCTGATCCAATCTCTAAGTATTGAACAATTGACTGGAGTTTTGAGATATATGATTCAGTTTCATCTGTAGTTCTCATGTCAGGTTCTGAGACGATTTCAAGAAGAGGAACTCCAGCTCTGTTTACATCCATTAATGTAGAATCTTCGTTTGGGAGGGCGTGATGAATCAATTTCGCTACATCTTCTTCCATGTGAACTCTATTAATTCTGATCTCTTTTTTATCAGCAATATTCATGTGACCATTAAAAGCAATAGGCTGATCGTATTGTGATATTTGATACCCTTTCATAAGATCTGGATAGGAATAATTTTTCCTATCAAATTTTGTAATTTGTGCGATTTCACAATTTAATGATAAACCTAACTTTATTGCGGATTCCATTGCAGCCCTGTTTACTACTGGTAAAGATCCGGGTAATGCTAAACATACTGGGCATACAAATGTGTTTGGTTCTTGATTTTGATAGTTATTTGGACAACTACAGAACATCTTGCTTTTTGTATTTAATTGAACATGTACTTCTAAACCTATTACAGTGTCATATTCCAATTTTTTCTCCAATCAAATTCAAATTAATAATTATTGTTTGTAATTATTCTATTGTATACATTTTTGAATAGATAGATTATGAATATAGAATATCTTTTGAATTCATGCGAATTTAATAAACAAATGGAAAATAATCAGTATAATTATATCACAATTAATTTAATATTCGGAGTTATATGGATAAATCAAATACAATATCTAGGACATCTAACCTTTCTGATAAAGAATATAAGTGGGGTTTTAATACCAATGTCGAAACGGATTTAGCACCTAAAGGCCTTAACGAAGATATAATTAGATTAATCAGTTCAAAAAAAAATGAACCTTCGTGGATGCTAGATTGGAGATTGAAAGCATTTTCACATTGGAAAAATAAATCAGTTTCAACTGGAGAACCTACTTGGCCTAAAATTAATTATCCTGAAATAGATTATCAAGATATTTATTATTATGCTGCTCCGGTTACAGAAGAGAAACCTAAATCCCTCGATGATGTAGATCCTGAAATGTTAGAAGCTTTTGAGAAGCTTGGAATTCCTCTTCAAGAAAGAGCAAAACTTGCAGGTGTAGCTGTAGATGCTGTTTTTGATAGCGTTTCTATTGCTACTACTTATGAAAAACAATTAAAAGAACTAGGTATTATTTTTTGTTCTTTTAGTAAAGCTGTAAAAAACCATCCTGATCTTATTAAAAAATATTTGGGTTCAGTTGTTCCTTATTCTGATAATTTTTTTGCAACTTTAAATTCTGCAGTTTTTAGTGATGGATCATTTGTATATGTGCCTCCGGGAGTAAGGTGTCCTATTGAATTAATGACATATTTTAGAATTAATATGGAAGGATCAGGTCAATTTGAAAGAACACTAATAATTGCTGATAAAGATTCATATGTGAGTTATTTAGAAGGATGTACAGCTCCAATTAGAAAG
>CAYSUW010000007.1:0-26441 GCA_964434385.1 uncultured Dehalococcoidales bacterium
GCGACCCCCTGCGTGCAAGGCAGGTGCTCTCCCAACTGAGCTACAGCCCCATCTGAGAGTATTTTAAACTGAAATTATCAATTTTCATAGACTATTATTACTTGTTATTTCTACAAAACTGAGACCTTTTGGGAGACCTTAGATCTAAAAACTATACATTTTTAATAATCTTTGGTTGGTCGCCGATAGGCATTGGGGGACTATAGTAAATATATATGTGGGTGTGTAAGTGCTGAAAATTATTTTTTATAAAAATCTCTGACGTAATTTACACCTGTGGTTTTGAAGTAATTGTAAGGCACTTCTAGATCTTCTACCTTTTCAATAACTTTCTTTGAAACATTTCCGTAAATTTCTATAGACAATTCATCAATTAGATCCACTTGTTTTTTTGAAAGTTCTTTTCCAAATGGATTATTTAAATGAAAGACAAATGAAGAGCTATCTTTAAGAATTTCTGTCCAAGTAAATGAACAAGAATCTTTAGGGTCACAATTCAAATCATGAAATAGCATTCCGGGTTCAGTCTCATTAATAAGATCGTCTATTTCCTTTCCAAGCTTTATATATTCTTTTTGCTTGCCATCTTTTACTTTTACACGAGCAATAATCAGAAAAGGAATTTCTTGGCTTAACTTAATATTTGAAACACTCATTTGTTTTCCCTTCTTTTAAACTTAAAATTAATCTTTGGTTGGTCGCCGATAGGCATTGGGGACTATTGTAAATATATATGTGGTAGTGCGAGTGCTGAGATTTAATCATATTTTTGGAGATTCCCACCTCTATTACAGGAACCTACATAAGAAGGATTTTCTTTACAAAATTTTTCAAGTAGCTTTACACGTTCTTCTGCAGACACTAGACCATTCACTTCATTCCAAACCATAATCTCTAAACTAATAAATATAACTAAGACTATATTAAGAGTTATTAAAAGATATTTTCTCTTGTTACCTAAATAGATATTTAAAGCATTAACTGTATTCATATCTATATCTTACCTTATGCAAGTGTTGAAAATTATTTTTTTGATTTTGAATTTGACGTAAGATCTCGGCAATAGCTCAGAACGTCTTGACATAAAATGACTGTATTACCAGATACAAGATATGATTTATATGACACTCTGTTGTTTTTCGAAGTAATAATTCCACCTTTAGAATTTGAATTTACTGCTCTTCCAACTGCATTTTCGGCAGATTGGACACCTGAAGATAATGCTAATTCATGAGTTGGATAGAATCTAATTTCTATATCTTTTCTATTAAAAAACCCATACCAAATTTCAGTTGCATCCGGGGTAATTGGTTCTCCGTTTTTATCTACTGCATCAATTGGAAAAGATTTTGATTTCTTCCATCCTAAATTTATAAAATCTTCTAAAATAAACTCAGCGTCAGGTTTTTCTGTAAAGCTATATGTAAAAGGATCTATTTCAGGTTCTTGTATTTTTTCTAGATCATTTGTTGAACAAGCAGATAGGATTAAAATGACTATTGCTGTAAATAAAATCTTCTTCATAATACTTACATTTTATCTAATACAGATATTTATGTGGAGAGTAGGGGATTAGAATCATAAAAACCCTTAAATCTGTGAAGTAACATGTGTAGTAATATCAGAATGCACAAGATTGATATCTATTGCACAACATTGAGCAAGGCATTGATTTAATTATCCAAAATTGTATGCCATGATATTGGTTTACCATCATCATTCCAAAAATTTGTGTTAAATTCTATTTCTTCTCGATGATGATTAAGACTATGTAATATCCATGTTTTCATTTTTATAAATTTTTGATCATTGAATGGAGACATAATTAAAGTAGGAAAAAATAGAATGTTATTTGATATATCTTTTTTAATTTTATTTTCCCAAGGTTGTAGAGAAATAATTTTGTCTAAATCATAAGTTTCATTGATTTTAATTTCTATATTTCCTGTTTTTAGAAAATGATATTCTTCTCTTAGAGAATATTCTTTTGAAAGTATTAGGGAAGGGATAGGATCCAGTGTTTTAGTGAAGGGAGCTAATTTATCTACCCATTTTGATTCGTGGTTCCAAAGATTTCTACCAAATAAAATAGAAGAAATATAATTAGCCCTTAAAACAGCATTTGGATTTTGAATGTTGTAATCTTCCTCTAAGTTTTCATTCCAAATAAAGAATTGTGATTTTTCGTAATAGCTATAACTAAATTGATTTTTAATTTCTTTTACTATTCTTTGTACTGTTCTGACGTTAATTTCTTTATGATTAGATGAAATTAAATTTCTTATTAGATTGATTTCACTTAAAAAAAACATATGAGAAATAAAATCGTTATGGATTTTTGTTGCTGAAGTATTAAAATTATTTATTAACATTGCTTGAGCAACAAATTGTATGGAATCTTTAAAAGGGTTGTATCTTTTATCTCTAATCATGGCGTATAATTAATAATATATGTCATAATATAATAAAATTTTAATTTATTAAATATAAAATATGTCGTTATTAGATAATAATATGTCGGATAAATATGATTAGGACTCGAAATCTTTATAAACCAGGTGAAAATAAACGTTTGTATCCTCTCAGTCGTAGTAAAATAGATGATTTTTTAAAATGTAAAAAATGTTTTTATTTAGACAGAAGATTAGGAGTGTCTAAGCCTTCAACTATTCCATTTAATTTGAATAATGCTGTGGATAAATTATTAAAAAAAGAATTTGATTATTTTCGCGAAAAAAAAGAATCTCATCCTTTAATGTTGGAATATGGTATTAATGCAATTCCTATGCAACATCCTTCTTTAGAAACTTGGAGACAAAATTTTAAAGGAGTTCGTACACCTGTTTTTGGAACTGATTTTGAAATCACTGGAGCCATAGATGATTTATGGATCAATATTGATAATCAAGTATTTGTTGTTGATTACAAAGCAACTTCAAAATCCAAAGATGGTCGCTTAGCTGAAGTTAACGTTTATAATATGTGGCCAGGATACAAAACACAGGCTGAAATTTATCAATGGATTCTTCGTCATAATGATTTAAATGTTTCTGATATATCCTATTTTGTGTATTGTAATGCATTACAAGATGAAGATAATTTTCATTCTAAATTAGATTTTAAAGTTAAGATTATACCTTATGAAGGAGATGATTCTTGGGTTCAAAAAACTGTTTTAGAAATTTTTTCTGTTTTAAATTCTGATTTAATTCCAGAGGCTAATCCAAAATGTGAATTATGTGGATATGTAAGCACTGTAGATTTAATATCTAGTTAGTTTTTTCCAGTAATTCTTTAATTTTCTTAACACTATTTCCTAGCATTTTTGTTCTAGTTTCTTTCATCTTATTTATAGATGTAGTAAGTGAAGATAATTTTTTCTCTATATCTTCAAATCCCTCAGAATATTTTTGATATTGATAACTAATATCTTTAAATCTTTTCATTATTTCTTCTTGTTGTTCGTGTAGATTAAAAATTAATTCTGAATGTTTAATAAAGGTAATTAGAGCATAAAAATTTGCAGGTGATACTAAGACTACTTTGTTTCTAATGGCATAATTTACTATATCTTTATCCAAATTTATGATTGCATCTAAAATTCTTGGAATAGGTATAAACATTGCTGCTAAATCTACAGTATTTTCTGAAGTATTAATGTATTTACTGACTGTAGTTATATGTTTTCTAACAGCACTAATGAATTTATTTTTTTCTTCTTCCACAACATCCCCATCATGGTGCCATATTTTTTCAAAATTTGAAAAAGGGAATTTAGAATCCATATTAAATATTTTTTCTTCACCTAGTAGCTTAAAAGTGAAATCAGGAATTAGATTTTTATCATTTTCATCTGTCCAAGCTAAAGCTTTTTGTTTTTCCCATGAAAAACCTTCCATCATTCCTGTTTCCAATAACATATCAACAGCTATTTGTTCTCCATAACCTCCTCTTTGTTGATTATTTTTCATTAATCCTGTGAAATCTGAATAACTTTTTTGTAAGCTTTGTAGAGTTGTATTGTTGTACCCCATAGCATTATCGAAAGTTGTAGAAAATTGTGTTAATTTAGTATTGATTCCATCTAATTCTTCTTTAATATTTCTTTGTCTTTCTTCAAGTAGAATGTTTTCTGGATTATCACTGGTATCTTTCTTATGATTTAATAAGTAAAAAATCATATATCCCGTAACAATTCCAGATATAGGAATAACAATAATGGCTATGATGATCAATATTGTGATTTGATCCATATTATTTTATTTTTTGACCCATTTTCTTATGCTAGGAATTTCTCCTTTTGGAGGATTTTCTTTTCTAGAATACCAATAGGTCCATGCAACTTCTGCTACATAAACAGAATTATCTGAATCTATTGCAATTCCATGTGGAGCAACGAATTGATGAGGCTCTGATCCTGGGAGTTCATCTCCAAATCTTGTAATTTTTTCTCCTTCATTTGAAAGTACTAAAACACAATTCCCCAAATTTTTCACACCTTCTTGTACCGGAGGAGGACCCATTTCTCCTACATATATATTATTATCAGGTCCTATCCCTACAGACATAGGGTGGTGAACATGCCATTGATCTAAATATTCTCCTTCTAAAGAGAATATTTGTAATCTAAAATTTTCCCTGTCTGCCACTACTATTTTTTCATTATTTATCAAAGTAATGTTATGTGGAAGACTAAATTTTCCATTATCACTTCCAGGATCCCCCCAAGAAAGTATGTGTTTGCCATTATTATCAAATTTATGAACTCTCGAATTTCCATATCCATCTGAGATGAAAATATCTCCAGTTTTTGAGTTTACTACTGCATCAGTAGGTCTGTTAAACATTCCTCCACTTTGCCATGGAGCAGGTTTATTTATTTCCCCAAGTCGAAAAATTAATTTTCCTTCTTTAGTTCTTTTATCTACAAAATGCCCATCATCATCAACAAGGTATAAGTTGTCTTCAAAATCTATATAAATTCCATGAGGTCTAACAAATTCTCCTTTGCCCCATTTGCCTTGAAAGTTACCATTCTTATCAAAAATTATTATTGGATCTGGCCCTCTATTGAATACATAAACATTATCTTGTGAATCAACTGCAACAGAAGTCGCATCGTTTGCAAAAGAAATACCGTGAGGCATTTGAGACCAGTATGGAACAGGTTCGAAATTTGGCTTGTTAACCATTGTTGTTACTCCCTTAAATTTAATTTTTTGGACAAAAATATTTTATATTGATACTTTATCATTTGCAGTCTTTAGTGTTAACTTTTGTAATATATAATAAAAATATTTATTAAACATGGAATTTATAATCAATAAAAAATTTAATAAGTTTATTTATTTTGTCTTTTTAGTATTAATCTGTTTAGTTATTTTTCTAGTTCAACAATTCAGGATTAATAACATTTCTAAAGAAGTAGAAGAAATGAAAATTCAGAATACCAATCAAAAAATGTTTATTCTGGAGATGGAGGACAGATTAGATAGAATAAACCATAATTTTGCTAGTGGAGGAGGCAAAATTACTAGGTCTTTCCCTTCATCAAAATCTGATTCAATTGTTCAATTAAATGATTTCTTTTCTTTTGATAGGCATCATTTTCTATATGAATCTTCCGGAAATGAAGGAGATTTTTTTCTTAATACTGACGTTATCGATAATTTGGAAATTCTAAAAGATTCTTATTATCTTTTAATAAATGCGAAGTCTATTAGCAATTTTAAAGTTTCTCAATATGACAGTAATGGTTATCGATTATCATTCGATGGCATAGCAATAATAGATTTTAATTTTAAGACCAAAGTAAATTCTGAAATTTTTGATGATATTAAAATGGATGAAGTAGAACATGCTATGTTCAAAGTAGAATTAATTGATGGAGGTATTGGTGGATCCTCATCTGGAGATTCTATTGAAATTACATTAAAACCAAATAGTGTGGATGCTCCTCTTTTGTTTAAAGTTTTTGGTGATAATGAGATTTTTTCAGGAAAATTAGATATTGCAGAAATTACAATAAATAATCCTAAACGTTAATAATTCATGAAACAAATTATTAATGGAAGAGTTAAATATAAAAATGTTGAAGGTCATGAAAGGGTTTTTTCAAATCAATTTTTAGAGTATCTACTAAAAGTACATGATAATTTTTCAAATCGAATACAAAAAATCAGGAAGAATCGTGAACTCATTTTAAATGATGCAATAAAAAATAAAATACAACCAACAAGTTTAACTAATAATTCAATTGATTATTCTGGATGGATGGTCCCTAATATTCCCAAAGATCTAACTACATATGGTATAGAAATATCTGGCCCAGCTTCAAATACTCCAATGTTTATAAATGGATTGAATCCAGATAAAGAAGGTTATAGGGCTGATGGAGACTTAGATGATGATGAAGATTCTGCTTCTCATACTCTTTCAAACACTCTTAAAGCAACATTAAATCGTGAAGGAGCTGTAAATAGATCATTGGAATATTTTGATGAATCTAGAAATCGTCAATATAAAATTGCTGATGGCAAATTACCTTTCTTAATGCACAGAGAAAGAGGCTTAATGTTAGATGAAGTAGATTTTCTTATTGATGATTGCCCTGTTTCTGCAAGTATTTTAGGGACATGTTTAACTTTGTTTTTTGCTGGCAAGGCTCATGTTGAGAAACGAGAAAAAATTTATTTTTATTTACCTAAATTAGAGGGTTTTGAAGAAGCTGTTTTTTGGAAAGATTTTTTTGATTTTTCATGTAACCATTTAAATTATTTAGAGAAATCATTTATAAAAGCAATTATTTTAATTGAATCTCTTCCAGCAGTCTTTCAAATGGAAGAGATGCTTTATGGATTAGGTCAATATGCAGCTGGTTTAAATGCAGCTAGATGGGATTTAAAGGCAAGTATGCTTGAGTATGTTTTATCAGATGAAAAATCTATTTGGCCTGACAGATTTGATATTGATATTAAAAAAACTCCTTTCTTGAGTAATATTTTTAGACGTTTGGTTGCTATATGTCTCAAACATGGAGCTGTACCAATAGGTGGTATGGCAACTGCTCTCCCTAGTAAAGATCCAGAAGTTAATAAATTAGCTGCTATTTCTATAATTGAAGATAAAAAATGGGAAGCTCAACAAGGTTTTCTAAGGGCTTGGGTATCTCATATTTATCATATGAAAACTGCGGCTATTCCTTTTAAAGAAATACATAAATCAGGATTAAAGCCTGATGAGTATCAACAAAATCCTGATAATTTTCCTATATTTTTAGAAGTTCCGAAAGGCTCTTTAACTATGGAAGGTACAAGGAGAAATATTCGCTCAATCATTGAATATTTAGAAGGATGGTTAAATGATAAAGGTGCAAAAGGAATTGATAGCTTAGAAGGAAAACCGGGAGTTCACCCGGCTTTGATGGAAGATTTAGCAACTGCACGTATTTCTGTTTCACAAGTTTCTCAAAGATTAATTCATGGATCAGTTTGTGAAAATACTGGAGCAATACATGATTTCAAACAGGTAAGAAATATTTTTAATTCTGAGTTTGAAGATATAATGAAACTTCATCCTAATGCTAATGAAGAGTTTTATCAAAAAGCTAGAAAAATCGGAATTCATTGGATACATTCTTATACTGAGTTTAATTTTGATAGCTTAGGTTCCATATCTAGGGAAAGATTAGAAATGATAGGAACTTCTAATGATAAATTTTAGCTAAGGTAAATAATGAGATTTGAAAATAGCAAAAAACTTTACGAAGAAGCTAAAAAAATGGTGCCAGGTGGTGTAAGTAGTAGTATAAGGCAAACAGAATGGCCAGTTCCTCTTTTTTTTGAATCTGCAAAGGGAAGTAAGATGTTTGACGTAGATGGAAACGAGTATATTGATTATGTCATGGGAATGGGGCCTAATATTTTTGGCCATTCTCCAGAATTTATAACAAATTCTGTTTTTAAAGATATGCAAGACGGATTTTGCTTGACCGGACAAACAAGAAAAGAAAATGAGTTATCTGAATTTATTTCAAAAACTCTACCGTTTAAACGTAAATTTAGATATGCTAGCTCTGGAACAGAAATTGTTCAAATCGCTCTCAGGCTTGCTAGGTCATATACTAATAAAAATAAATTTCTTAAATTTGAAGGACATTATCATGGTTGGATGGATTCTGTTTTATATAACTCTCATCCCAATGTGTCGTCAGAGGAAAGTATATATGAACCAGTCCCTGAGTCAGGTGGAATATCCAAAGGTACAGCAGATGAAGTAGTAATTGCCCCATGGAATGATGTTGAGGCACTTGAAACTACTTTAAGAGATCAAAGTGAAGATATTTCAGCAATTATTACCGAACCAATATTATGGAATTCGAATGTTATATTACCTAACCGAGGTTACCTACAAGAATTAAGAAATCTTTGTGATAAATACAATGTGTTACTAATTTTTGATGAAGTAGGCACAGGTTTTAGAGTTGCTTTAGGAGGTGCTCAAGAAATATATAATGTTGAGCCTGATTTATCTACATATGCAAAATCAATGGCAGGTGGGTTTCCAATTGCAATGCTTGCTGGAAAACCTGAGATTATGGATTATATGGCCAACGGTAAAGTAGTTCATGGAGGCAGTTTTAATACCAATGTCATGTCCGTATCAGCATCACATGCAACTCTTAATTATTTACTTAATAATTTAAATTTTTATAAATCATTAAACGAAAACGGAGATGTTCTTATTGAAGGACTCAAATATGCAGCTAAAAAACATAATATAGATATTTTAATTCAAGGATTAGGTAGTGTTTTTTACTTGAGTTTTACTAATCTAAAAAGTATAAAAAATTACAGAGAACATGCAAATAACGTTGATGAAGAAAAATATAAAGAATTTTCTAAATTAATGCTTTTGAATGGAATAAGACTCTCTCAGAATGGTAGATGGCATATGTCTTCAGCTCATTCTACAAATGATATTGATAAAACGATCAAATCAGCTTATGAATCATTTAGAACACTTTCCTGATTTCAGTAGAAGATTGATCACTCCTAAATTTTTTTTGATCTATTTCTTTGAACATTGACTCAAAACCTTTAGGTATTTTTAAATCTTTTAATGTCCTAAATTGGTCTAAATGTAATCTTCCAGCTACTATAAAACTACAGTTGTTTTTCTTTATTGCAGACAATATTTTTATTATAGATTTCTCTAATCTATCTGAATAATAATTCGTATCTAAAATTCTCATTGCAGTATCGTATCCAACCACAAAAACTGAATTTTTAAAAAAGAAACTTTTTTCTTCAAAAGTTGGTAAATTAGTGATAGCAAGATCTCCGATATTTTTAAATTGAAGTATTCTTTTAGCTAATTCATCCTTTTCTAGTAATCCTTTTGTAGATTCTTGGTTTTTTATAGATAGTTCGAACAATATTGGTTTTTTAACAATTTTAGATGCTATATGAACTAATTCTATATGAGCAGAGTGTATAGGATTAAAAGATCCAGATAAGATTGTTCTAGTCTCTGATCCTGATAACAATTTTTCTTTCATTGGAATCGATTTTCCTTCAGAATTTAAATAGTGTAATTCAGATTTTGTTTTAATTAATAAAGAGTAAATATCTTCAACACTAAAATCCTTCATATTTCTACTCATTTTCTATAATTGTTGAGAGAGTTATCATTTCATTCTCTGAAAGCTTTATATCAAGTAACTTAGAATAATCAATATCTTGAATTTCAAAATTTGATAAATTAAAGATCAATAATAATTTTATCATCGCATATGAAATGATTTTATCTTCTTCTTCTCTATTTCTAAGACCTTTCTCGAGTTGAATATGCATATTGAGAATCTGATTTTTTTGAGGTGAGTTTTTATGTCTTCCATATATTGAAATCCATGCATGATGATTACCTTTTTTTTGATAATTTGTAGAAATAGATCCGCTGCATGAAATACCAAAAATATCAGAAGAGTTGCTAGTTTTTATTTCTTTAATTTCTTCTTTTGCTAATTTTGCAAGATGTGATGAAATAGTTTTACTAACCAAGGGATTTTTATCGATAATACTCTTGTTTCTAATAAGTTTTATTAGAGTATCTTTATTATAAGGAATTGTAACTTTGAGAATAGTATTTGAAGCTCCTTCACACATTAAAAGCCAATTAAGAAATGAAAATCCTGCTCCAGTTAGAATAATATTAAACTTTATACTATCTTTGTGAATCAAAAGAATTAAGTTTTTAATTTTTTCATATTGATAGCTTTGTTTTAACATTAGAATAATTTAGTTTTTAATAAATTATATATGTTATTCGATATACATACTCATATTTCTCAATTCAATCATGATGAATTAGATCTTATGATTGAAAGATGGCAGGCAAATAATGTCGGATTTGTTGTTTCTGCAGGCACAAATCCTAATGATTGTTTTGAATCTATAGAACTATCTAAAAAATACAAACATATTTATGCGGGGATAGGTTTGCATCCAACAGAGATAACAGATGATTACAAGAACCAAATGAATAAGATATTTAATTTGATAAATGATCGAGTAATTACAATCAGTGAGATAGGGTTGGATTATCTATCTGATTCTCCAGATATTAATATTCAAAAATACTGCTTTTTAAGTCAAATAGAATTCAGTTATCAGAATAATCTGCCAATAGTTTTTCATATGAGAGAATCTAATGAAGATACCTTGAATATATTGGAAGACAATATAGAAAAAATTATTGGAGGTGCTTCACATTACTTTCAAGGTAGCCTGAAAGATGCTGAGAGATTAATAGGAATGGGATTGTATGTTTCTTTTGCTAAACCTCTTTTGAGAGATCAAAGTTTGCAATTAATAGCAAAGAAAATCCCAATAGATCATATAGTCTTAGAAACTGATTCATACCCTCAGTATTTTAAGAAAAAAAGAGAACGGTGGACTGAACCTAAAGATATTTTATTAGTTGCAGAAAAACTATCTTTTATAAAAGATATTCCTATAGAAGAAGTCATAGATCAAACCACAAAAAATGCTTTAGATTTATTCAAATTATCTAGATAGTCTTCTAATTTTTCTAGATTTTTTATTTTTAAATGACTTAGGGGTATTAGATTGAATTGATTTTTCTATATATCTGAAATCATTTTGAGGGATAATATGTAGCATACCAAAGAAAGAAAGATGCCATTTTTCTGGTCTCCATCTTTTCATATATTCTAAACTAGGGCCAATTAATTTTCCATCAATATAATTTTTAGAATCTAAAATGAAATCAGGTTTTATGTGAATACGATCTTTGAATTTCTCTTCTTCATTTGAGTGGTTCCAATACTTAGTATTATCTTCAAATGGTTCTGAGTTTATTGTGGCTGTGGCAACAAATTCCTTTAAGTCATTTAAATAATATACTATTCTATCTTCAGGTTTCATTCTGCTGACTTTTCTTTTTTCGTATATATTAAATCCTTGGATACTAAATCCAAGATTTTTTGTAATATTATAATTATCCTCAGTTAAGGATATTAACCAGTAAGTATTTACCATAGTGATTTTCTTTTCAAAAACGTTTCTGAAATTTTATCCTAATCCATATAGCTATTGAATTCATTGATAATAATACTATCATCAATACTACAATTCCAGCTGCAGCTATTGATCTAAAATCATCTTGAGGTTGTGATATCCAGTTGTATATTTGTATTGGAAGAACAGTAAACCTATCCATTGGACTTTTGGGTATAAAAGTTAAGTATACTAAGGCACTGATTGCTATCATAGGAGCAGATTCTCCTATTGCTCTAGAGATAGCTAATATAATGCCGCTTACCATCCCTGGTACAGAAATCGGTAGTATCACTTTAATAACTGACTGCCATTTGGTTGAACCTAGAGCTAAAGAAGCATTAACTAAATCTTTAGGTACAGTTTTTATAGCTTCTTGGCTAGTAATTATTATGATTGGTAGAATCAATAAACTCATAGTTAATGATCCTGCTAGAATTACTCTTCCCATTTTCATAAGCTCTACAAAAAGAGCTAATCCAAGAATCCCGTAAATAATAGATGGTACACCTGCTAGATTAGCAATATTTAATTTAATAAATCTATTGAATTTGTTATCTTCTGCAAATTCTTCTAGGTATATGGCAGTTCCTATTCCAATAGGGATGCTGATAAGAGAAGTAAATCCAATTACCCAAAGAGACCCTAGTAATGCTGATTTAATTCCTGAAAGTTCAGGTTTTCTTGATGGGTAACTCGTAACAAATTGCCAATCTATCCATCCCCATGCATCCATAATTATTCTTATAAGTAAAGTTGCTAAAACTACTAGAACTATGGTTATTGCAGTAATTAATCCTGCTAGAATTATTTTATCAATATGTTTTTTCATATATTTAAATAGTGTAGTTTTGTGTAAATTTTGTAGCGATCCATCTGCCAAAAATATTCATTAACAGAGTCATGAAAAATAAAAGTAATCCAACCGAAAAAATTGTATTGTATTCTAGAGATCCATGAGGAGCTTCACCTAAGCTCAGTTGAACAATGTAAGCTGTCATTGCTTGTACTGATTCTAATGGATTAAATGTGAACCGTGGGGTAGCTCCAGCAGCAATTGTGACAATCATAGTTTCTCCTATAGCTCTTGATAATCCTAAGATGATTGATGCTGTGATACCTGATAAAGCTGCCGGGAATACTACTTTAAAAGAAACTTGATATTTTCTAGCTCCAAGAGCAAAAGCTGCATCTCTTAATGATTGTGGTACTGAAATAAGTGCATCTTCGCTTATAGTAGAAACCATAGGCGTAATCATTATGCCCATAACTAGCCCAGCACTAAGAGCATTGAAAATGATTACATCTGGGAAGATGTTCATTATTACTGGAGTGATTACTGTTAATGCAAAATATCCGTAAACTACTGTTGGTATACCAGCTAAAATTTCTAAAATAGGTTTAATAACTCTTCGGACATTTTCTGGTGCATATTCTGAAAGGAATATTGCACTACTTAAACCAAAAATCAAAGCAACAAAACTTGCGATCACAGTTACTATCAAGGTTCCTGCAACCAAGGGTAATACCCCAAAAGATTGAGGTTTAAATAATGGTGTCCATTTTGTTCCTAAAAGAAAATCCCATATTGGTACTTCATTAAAAAATATGGCAGATTGATATATTAAGGTTACTAATATACTAATAGTTGTAAATATTGAAATACTAGATAAAACTCTTAAGGTCCATATTGCAGATTTTTCTTGAGTTCTTTTTGAAAAGAAAAGAAAATTGACTAATTCAACAAGTCGTTGCATTACTAATTGTACCGAATTTTAATTGTATATTTCAATAATACTCTAACATAATAAAAGTAAATGACAATCTTAAAAAAATATTCATTAAATCAACTCCGTGAACAATGGAATTATAACGAAATTGATACAGTTGTTGTTGGAAATCCAATATACGAATTTGAAGAAGTTTCTTCAACAATGGACGTTGTAAAATCAGAATTTTCAACTACTTCTGGAGGAGTAGTAGTTTCATGTAGGCAAACGAAAGGAATAGGAAGATTTGATAGAGAATGGCATTCAGATGATGAAAAAGATCTGTTATTTTCATATATTTTGAATATTCCAATAGAACAACTTCATACTATGTTGTTTATAAATTCTATAAGTTTATTAAGAACAGTTTCTGATATGGTAGACAATTCTGTTTTTATAAAATGGCCTAATGATATTTATTGTAATCAAGAAAAAATCGCAGGGATTTTAACTAAGACCGAATTAATTTCTGATAGAGCATTAGTGATAGTAGGAATAGGTTTGAATGTTAATTCTGATGAAGATTTTTTCCTATCAAAGAAATTAAAAGCAACAAGTTTGAAATCTTTAACAGGAAAAACTTATAACAAGAGGAGAATTCTTTATAACTTTTTGAATAAACTTAATAAAATATTTGCACAACAATTGAATGATGAAGATGTTTTTAAGGAATGGAAGGATTCTTTAAACTTAATTGGAGAAACTATAAATTTTAGTTTTATGACAAACCATAAGATTGTTTTGAACGCTATAGTAGAGGATATAGATAGCATTGGACGACTAAAGATTAGAAACTCATCGGGTAAAGAATCTTTTTTATCTAGCGAAGAGATAACAATTGTAAATGAAAAATAAAAATCTTCTTTCTAATAATTCTAGATCTAAAGGATTGATAATGAATCTAAAAGTTATACCTGGCTCCAGTATTAATAAAATAAGTTTTGATGGTGATAAAAATTTTAGAGTAAAGCTAACTAAAATTCCAACCAATAATGAAGCCAACAAACAATTATTAAAAAACCTTTCAATTTATTTAAATGTGAGATTACAAGATTTAAAAATCATTTCAGGTCATAGATCTAGAAGTAAAAAGGTTTTTATCCCAATTACCACTGAAACTCTCAAGAAATATAAATTTCTAACGTAAGACTCCGATAAGAATCTGCATGATTAATACTGCTATTAAAGGACTGAAATCCATCCCACCAAAATTTGGTAGATATTTCTGAATTGGTTTTAGAATTGGTTCAGTAATTGAATAGAGAATTTGCATTAATGGATTATTTCTCGCATTTGGAAACCATGAACTTAAAGCTCTAATTACAATAGCCCAAGAAAGAATATGAAGAATAAAAACAAATAATCTTATTAATAATTCCATTTAATTTTTCCTTATTCCTAATTCTATAGATTTTTCAAATGCTGCTTTTACACCTTTTATTATACTTTGATCTATTCCATTATCTAGCATTGATTTTATACCTGCTTCAGTTGTGCCTCCTCGTGATGTGACATTTTTTCTTAGTTCTTGAGGAGAAGTTTTTGAAGAAAGAGCTAATTTCCCTGATCCAAATACAGTTTGAATAGCTAGTTCTAATGAGATTTCTTTTTTTAATCCTAGTTGTATTCCTGCTTCAGAAAGACTCTCGATCATTAAAAATACATAAGCAGGCCCGCTACCACTAATAGCTGTAGCAATATCAAGATGATTTTCATTTGATGTGTAAATCTCTTTTCCTATAGATTTTAGTAAATTTTTGCAAAACTCTAATGAGCTTTTATCTACATGTTTTGAAGATGTCCACATTGACATTCCTGATTTAACTTGAACTGGAGTATTAGGCATAATTCTGATTATTTTTTTTGAGTTAATATAATCAGTTATTGTAGGAATGCTAATCCCTGCCATAATTGAGATAATAGTTTGTTTATTTGAAATATGATTTTTGAATTCTCTGGAAATTTTTCTGAATGTCTGAGGTTTTATGGATAATATTAAAATATCCGAGGTGGGAATCAGATGCTCATACTGTTTTTCTATGGTTTCTTCCGAAATTGTTACATCAAAATCAATTTTCAGATTTTCTCTAATCTTTTTTTCAGGTTCAATTACTTGTATTACTCCTTCATGAGAAATTGATTTTAAACCTTCTATTAAAGCTCTAGCCATTTTCCCACCTCCCAAAAAAGTAATTATTGCCATTATTCTTTTTCCACTTTATTTGTTTTTTTAACTAATTTTATACTTAACTTCATGGCTTCTATCATACTTGTTTCATCAGCTATACCTTTTCCTGCAATATCAAAAGCAGTGCCATGATCTACCGATGTTCGAATTATTGGCAAACCTACATTAACACTTATACTCTCTTCAAACCCATGTACTTTTATAGCTATATGTCCTTGATCATGGTACATAGCAATTACAACGTCAAATTCTTTTTGAATTGCTTTGTAAAAAATAACATCAGCAGCTATAGGGCCTATAACATTAATACCTAAATTTTTAGCTTTTTCTATTGCTGGAATAATTTCTGTTTTTTCTTCATTTCCAATCAGGCCGTTGTCTCCCGAATGAGGATTTAATGCAGCTACAGCTATCTTAGGGTTTTTGATTCCCCATTCTTCAAATTGTTCATGAGTTTTTGATATAACTTTCATGATGTTAACTTTGGTTACGAACTTACAAGCATCACTGAGGGATTTATGAGTTGAGAGATGGACACATGATAAATTCCCTGAAACTAGCATTGTATAAACATCTGATGAATTAGTTAGGCCTTTTAATATTTCTTGATGTCCAATTTCTTTTTTTCCAGCAAGATAAAATGATTGTTTGTTTATAGGTGCAGTTACTATTGCATCTAATTTTGATTTTAGAGTTAATTCTATTGCTTCTTTTATCCAAAAATGTGAATAGTCTCCAGATTTTGAATTCACTTCTCCTAGAGGGAAATCTGTTTTAATAGGTGATCTAGTATCCAATACGTGTATTGTTCTTTCTAAAGGATCTAGAGATAAATTTGAGATATTGTTTATTGGGATTGCTTTGATAGATATATTATTATTTTCTAAAGTATCTTGAAATACATCGTAAGAACCTATTACTAGAGGTATCATATTTTTGAAATTACCCTTACTTATTGCTTTTGCAATTACTTCAGGTCCTATTCCTGATGGATCTCCTAGTGTGATTCCTAATTTAATACTTTTTGGCACCTAGACTCTCCTAGGGATACTTGAATAAATTCATTTTTATGAGTTTTTAAAAATGTGTAAATTTAACACTTACTAAATCCACAGGAATAGCATTTCTCGCAGCCTTCTTCAAAAGCAAGTAAGTTTTGGCATTCAGGGCACGGGACACCAGCTAATATAGAAGGATTATTTTCAGTTTTTACATCTTCTACTTGGTCAGTAATCATCATTCCTAGTGTTTCATTAGAAGGAGACTCAAACATTTTAGTTTGGCTAGTTTCATTTAATGATAGGGGTAATGCAGGTTTACCTGATACAACTCTTTCTAATACTAATGCTATTGCATCGGGCACAGATCTTATTAATTCCCCTTCATCCCAAGCAGGCACATCAGATATTCCTTTTAATTGTAGTGTGACATCTTTAGGATCAATTCCTGATCTCAGACATAAAGAAACCATTCTCGATACAGCTTCTGCCATAGCAGCATCATTGCCCCCAGCTTTTCCATGAGTTGCGAAAACTTCAAAAGGATATCCTTCTTTAGACATATTTACAGTAATGTACAAATTGCCTCTTCCAGTTCTTACTCTTTGTGTTACTCCTGATAATTCAGAAGGCCTTTCTATAGGTACTACATATCTAAGTACTTCTTTTTCTTCAGTTTCTTTTTGATTTTCTGTTGTTCCAGAAGTTAGTACTTCTTTTTCTCTACTTCCTGCTCTATAGACAGTAATTCCTTTACAAGATAATTCCCAAGCAAGCATGTAAGCATTTGATACGTCATTTTCTGTGGCTGAATTAGGGAAATTTATAGTTTTAGAAATTCCGGCATCAACGCTATCTTGAAAAGCTGCTTGCATCCTAACGTGATTTTCAGGTGATATGTCTGGAGCAGTTTTAAATATTTCTTTAACATCATTTGGAACGTCATCTCTATTTTGAAGAGAACCGCCTTCAGATAAATATTCCAATAGTTCTTCACTGTAAAAATTTCTTTCTTTAGCTATTGTTTCGAAATTTTTATCAACATAATATAAAGTTTTTCCTTCAAGTATATTTTGTTTTCTAAAAGCTAAAGAGAAAATAGGTTCTATGCCAGAAGAACATCCAGCAATCATTGATATTGTTCCAGTAGGAGCTACTGTCAATCTACATGCGTTTCTTAATGGAACTTTATCTTCTAATTGAGGTCTACTGCCTTCCCAACCTTCAAAAGGGCCTCTATCTTTTGCTAATTCTTCTGAGGCTTTATCTGATTCTTCCATAAAAAACTTCATTAATTTTCTACCAGTATTTAAGCCTTCTTCAGAGTCATATCTAATGTTTAATTTAACTAACAAATCAGCAAATCCCATCACTCCTAAACCAATTTTTCTGGTTTGCTTGTTCATTTCTTCTATTTCTGGAATAGCATATTTGTTTGCGTCTATTGTGTTGTCGAGAAAGTGAACTGTTAAATGTACAATGTCTTTTAATCGGTTCCAATCTATATAACTATTTGTTTCTTTTTCTATAACAAATTTAGATACATCTATGGATCCCAAATTACATGATTCATTAGGTAATAAGGGCTGTTCTCCACATGGATTAGTTGCTGTCATTTCTCCAATATGGTTAACAGGACTCTTCCTGTTAACCTCATCTAGGAATATCATTCCTGGTTCTCCATTTTTCCAAGCACCTTTAACTATTTTCTCAAAAACATCTTTGGCATTTAAGGACCCAGTTTTTTTACCACTTACAGGATCAATTAAATCATAATCTGCATTTGATACTACTGCTTCCATGAAATTATTAGTTGCACCAACAGAAATGTTGAAGTTATGTATTTCTCCTTCTAAAGTTTTGCAATCTATAAATTCTAAAATATCTGGATGATGAACATTCATGACTGCCATATTGGCTCCATCTCTTTTTCCACCCTGAGTTACTAGTGTTGAAACAGATGATAATAATCTAAGAGCTGCAATAGGACCACAAGCTTTTCCATGGGTAGTTTTAATACTTGATCCTTTAGGTCTTAACTCAGATAAAGCGAATCCTGTACCTCCTCCGAATTTTTGAACCATGGCTGCGTCATGGGCAGTCTTCATAATACCTTCCATACTATCTTTAAGAGGTAGCACAAAACATGCAGACAGAGTACCAGCAGGTGTTCCTGCATTCATTAATGTGGGTGAATTAGCTAAAAATTCAAGACTTGAGAGAGCTTCATAAAATTTATTAGAAGTGATTCTGATTTCTTCTTCATTCTTACCGTACTCTTTGTCTTCTTCAGCGAGAGCATTTGCTACTCTTCTAAATAATTGGTCAGGCGTTTCTATCACTTCATTATTATCGTTTTTTAAAAGATATCTATGTTTTAATACTACTTTAGCATTTTCCGAAATTATTGCAGGAGCAAAAGAAGTTGCAGTTTCTGGGTTTGATTTGTTTTTTGATGTATTTGTTGCCATTTCTACCTCATTATTTTTTAATTATTTTTCTATCTGTTCTATGAAACTAATTTGATTAACAGGGATTTTATTAATGTCATCTTTATTTTTAGATAATATTTCTAACTCTTTCATAAAGTTATCAATTCCCTGAAAATTTTTGTAGACCGATGCAAATCTAATGTAAGCAACGGGGTCTAGAGTCTTCAATTTACTTATGACTATGTCACCAATCAGATCACTTTGTACTTCCTGATGGCCAAATTCATGGAGTATTTTTTTAATTTCAAACATTACTTCTGTAATATTTTTTTCTTCCACAGGTCTTTTTGCACATGCTATTTTCAGACTTGTCTCTAGTTTCTGTAAAGAAAAAGGTTCTTTTGATTGATCTCTTTTGATTACAGTCAAGGGTAGAGAGTGAGTTTTTTCATATGTAGTGAATCGAGAACTACAGTCTAAGCATTCTCTTCTACGTCTTAAACCATCTGAGGAATCTCTAGATTCCATTACTTTAGAGCTATTTTTTCCGCAAAATGGGCAGTTCAAAAATTCCTCCTAACACCATGTTTACCTTCAGGGACTTACACTGTATCTAGTGTGGTCTTTTTAAGATGCCACTATAGTTAGTGTTTTGTCAAGAGTTTATAGGCAGAATTTTTTATAAAATTTCAACTTTTTAGTTATTACTTTTTATTTTCTATTTGGTTAGGGTAATTTCTAAGAAACGGAGGTAGATCTAAAACTGAATCATCTTCAATAGTTTCTTTTAATGTTTTTTCAATTTTGTCTTGATCCTCAAAACTGATTTCTGTGTCAGGGAATCCTGTAGCTATAACTGTAAGTTTTATTTCATTTTCCATTTTAGGATCAGTTACCATACCAAAGATAATATTTGCATCAGGATGTGCTTCTCTTGCAATAATCTCAGATGCTTGTTGAACTTCTGATACTTTTAAATCTGTGCCTCCTGTCACATTAAATATGACACCTTTAGCACCTTCTATGGACATTTCAAGAAGAGGACTTTCTATAGCATTTTTGGCAGCTTTTACTGCTCTTTCTTCACCTGATCCTTTTCCTATTGCCATCCAAGCTGGCCCTGCATTATTCATAATTGTTTTAACATCTGCAAAATCAAGGTTTATTTCTCCAGGTACTAAAATTAATTCTGCTATTGATTGTACTCCTTGTCTTAAAACATCATCTGCCATTCTAAAACCTGATTCCATTGTCATGCTATTGTCCGCCATCATTAGAAGCCTATCATTAGGAATTACAATAAGTGTGTCTACACATGTTTTCAGTTTTTCAATTCCTTCTTCAGCTTGTCTGCGTCTTTTAACACCCTCAAATCCAAAAGGTTTCGTTACTACTCCGATAGTAAGAGCACCACATTCTCTAGCAATTTCAGCGATTACTGGAGCAGCACCAGTACCAGTACCTCCACCCATTCCTGCCGCAACAAAAACAAGATCTGACTCTACAACTAGTTCTCTGATTAAAGATTTACTTTCTTCAGCACATTCTCTACCTCTTTCAGGGTCTCCACCCACACCTAATCCTCTAGCGTTCTGATCTCCAATCTTTACAATTGTTGACACATCACTTTGCTCTAAAGCCTGAGAATCTGTATTGAAAATAAGATATTCTACTTTTGGAATTTTATCTTTGAACATTCTTGATACAGCATTAGAGCCACCACCACCCACACCTAGTACTTTAATTTTGGCGTTATCATTATCTATCACATTAATATTATTTTGTTTTAAAGTAGTCATACTTCCCCCTAGCTTTGATTAAATGTTTCTGTTTTCTTTTTTATAAATTTTTTTATAGGTATTGATATTTTTTCTAATTTATTTATATTTATTAATTTTTGATATTTCCCAATATTATTAATTTTTAGAATAGTAGAATTACCAAGTATTTTGTTTTTTGAGATGTAACTTTTCTTCTTTTTTTTATCATGTTCAATTAAATCATTATGATTAAAGAAAAATTTAATAATTCCTATTAAAGGGTTTAATTCTGGTTTATTTAAGTATTCAGGTATATTTGCAGTATCTGAAGGCATTCCTAATCGAACATAATATTGAAATATATATTTTGTTAAAGGTTGCATTCCATCAAGTTTTGATCCTCCTCCTGATAAAACTAATCTATTAATAGGTATTTTATGGATTGAACTATTATCAAGTTTTAGTTTTGCTAATCGTAGTAATTCTTGTCCTCTTTCCTTAAGAATTTGACCTATTTCTCTCTTAGTATGATGACTCTCTGATCCTTCATTATTCACACAAGAGATTTCTTCTGGATTACCTAGAAGTTCTGGTGTGACAGTACCAAATTCAATTTTAATTTTTTCTGCTTCAGAGAAAGGTATATCTAGTGCTAATGACAAATCATTGGAAAATTGGTTCCCACCGACAGGAATAACATCATTATAAATATTAGTTCCCTGAAAAAACACTGATATATCTGTTGTGCCTGCTCCTATATCTAATACTAGAACTCCATTATCTTTTTCTTCCTTTGTGATGGTTGAATAAGATCCTGAAACAGAGTTAGCTAGAACTGCATCAGGTTTTAAATCAATTGAAGAGAATGTTTTTAAAATAATTTCATTTGAGTTTTTCTTAGTGGTTATATTGTTGGTTACTAATTCTAATTTCCTTGAATGCATTCCTAAAGGATGTTTGATTCCATGGATTCCATCTAAGTTGAAATTTAAAGGTATAACATGAAGGATTTTTTGATCAGATTGAAGATTTTTGTTTTTAGCAAAATGGATGGATTTTTTTAGATCGTTTTCTGATATTACTTTGACTTTATCTGAAGAGAATATTTCTGTCGTTTTCATAGAAGATCTAATATCTTTACTTGAATTTCCAATTAATATAATTGGGTTTTCTTCAAGATAAGGTTTGAAGGAATTCAATAATTCCCTGATTTGGATTTCAAATTGTTCAGAATTAACAATGTTTCCTTTATTGATTCCATTAGAATCACATTCTTCAAATTGTTGAAAAATTATAGTTTCCTCTTTTGATTTCAAGGCAGCAAGACAAGATATTTTTTTTGTTCCTATGTCGAAAGCTAACACTTTATTCATATCAGTCATTTTTTATATCCTTTCAGCTATTCTTAGTTTTGCACTTCTACTTCTAGTGTTGATTTTTTTTTCTTGATTTGTAGGAGCAATTGGTTTTTTTGTCATGATTTTTATAGTGGGGGAATGGTTACAGACACATTCAATGATTTCCACAGAACAAACACATGTTGATGATTGTTCCTTGAAATATTTTTTTACTATTCTATCTTCTAAAGAATGATATGAGATTACAGCTAATCTTCCTCCAAGACCTATGACTGAAATTGCTTGACTTAAAGTTGATTCGAGTTCTTTCAACTCATTATTTACAGCTATTCGAATAGCTTGAAACGTTTGAGTAGCTGGATGATGTTTCCTTATAGGTTTTTTTATTACATCTACAATAACTTGGGCTAATTCAGAAGAAGTATGAATTGGGCGATTTTTAACTATTGCTCTAGCAATTCTTCTTGAAAAAGGCTCTTCGCCATATTTGAAGATAATATCTGATAATCTTTCCATAGGAAATGTATTAATAATTTGACTTGCTGTGATATCTTGGTCTGAGTTGAATCTCATATCTAATGGTGCTGATTGTTTAAAACTAAAACCTTTTTCTTCATAATCAAGCTGTAGTGAAGAAATGCCCAAATCTAACAGTACACCATGTACTGGAATGAAATTTAACTCAGAAGCTATATTTCTCATTTCAGAAAATTTATTATTAACTGCAATGAAAGAATCTTCTAATCTGAATTTATTCAATCGGTTTTTAGCTACATGTACAGCTTCATGATCGGCATCTATCCCTAGAACTTGTCCTCCTGGATCCGAAGCTAATAATATAGCTTCAGAATGTCCTCCCTCGCCTAAAGTTCCATCAATATATCTACCTCCAGGTTGAACTTGAAGTCCCTCAAGAATTTCTGGTACAAGTACTGGTGTATGATAAATATTTTTAGTCATTTTGATATACATAGTGATACTTTTAAAAAACCTTTAAGTTATTCCTAACAAAGTAGAGGGAAAATTTTCAAGTATTTTAGAGTCCACTTAAGTGGAATTTTTGATTTTTTGATCAAACTTAAGTAGAAGTAATTAAATGTTCAGTTAAAAATAATCATATATAATTAAACTTTAGAAATATATTTACTGTTACAAACCATAAAGTTTAATTATGTTTATTTTCTTGGCTTCTTTACTAACATCAAGGTTGAAAATAATGTCTTCCATTATTATTTTTTTAGGAATTGTTGGTATATTGGCATTTGTTGCTCCTGAATTGAGTACAGTGACTACTAATGAAGAATCAGAATTTTTACCTAAGGGTTCTGAATCATTAAAAGCTTTAGAATTAGCCAAGGAAAGATTTTCTTCTAGTTCTGGTTTGCCTGCAGTCATAGTGATTAATTCTCAAAAAAAAATAACTTTTGACGATAAAGAAAAAATTTCTGAATTTATTGATTTGATAGATTCTTCAGAGATTTTAGATAGAGAAGGACAACCAGTTATAGGAAGAATAATTTCTCCAATAGATAATCCATTAATGGAACAATCTATGGTTTCCTCTGATAAAACTACTATGCAGATTTTAATTAATATGCAAGGTGCTCCTAGTGATGATTCTTTTGAAGAAGCAGTAGATAGAATGAGAGATCAAATAATAGATGTTTTTGGAGACACTTCGCTTTCTGTATACGTTACGGGGCCTGCAGGAATAATTATTGATGCAGTAAAAGTTTTTCAAAGTATAGATCTTACTGTAACTATCGCGACTGTATTATTAGTCCTTGTATTGTTACTTGTAATTTACAGATCCCCTGTGCTAGCTATTACGCCTTTAATAATAATAGCTTTTACTTTATATGCTGCTCGATCAATTGCTGCATTATTGTCACAAAATTTTAATTTACCGTTAAACGATCAAGTGGCTGCAATAATGTCTGTTCTTTTATTTGGAGCAGGTACAGACTTTTCATTGTTCGTTATATCACGATATAGAGAAGAGTTACAAAGGATGTCAAAAGTTAATAAATGGGAAGCAATGAGAGTGACTATGGAAAATGTTGGTCCTGCTATTGCAACTAGTGCTGGAACTACAATTGTAGCTATGCTTGTACTATTATTTGCTACAAATGGAAGTTTTGTCTCTGTTGGTCCAATGTTGGCGATGGCAGTATTCGTAATGTTGCTAGTGGGTCTGACAGTAATTCCTGGTGTTGTAGTTTTATTAGGTAAAGTTGCTTTTTGGCCTATTAATCCATTTGAAAGTACTCAAAAAGACTCAAGGTTTTGGAAAAAAATTGCTGATTTGGTTTCAAAAAAAGGTTTTGTGGTTTTAGTTACAACATTAATATTCCTTTTGATATCTAGCTCTGCAACATTGTTATTAAAACCAAATTTTTCATTTGTTGATGGTTTTCCTGATGGAACTGATTCAAAAAATGGTTATTCAGTAATTTTAGAAAAATTCCCCCCTGGTGATCTAGCTCCTACAAAAATTTTTATGGAATCAAAATCTGATTCATTGATTGATCAATTTTCAGATGTAGAAAAGTTTGTGGAAAAAATATCTGAATATCCAGGAGTTGTAAGAATTTATGGTCCTACTCGTCCTACTGGAGATCCTCCTTATTTATCAATTGAAGAAATTCAAAATCTTAATTCTAACCCTAATGATCCTGCAATAATGCAAGTTATTGGTCCTGCTATGAGATTTTTGTCTTCTGATAATTCTATGTTTTATTTAGATATTGTTTGGGATTCAGATCCTTATTCAAATAAAACAATTTCTAAGATTGGAGATTTTAGATCTTTTGTGAAAAATGTTTCATCTGAAATCGGATGGGATGAAAAAAAGGTTATTGTAGGCGGAGAAACAGCTGTTCGTTATGACACAAAGCAAGCTACAATTCATGATTTAACTGTAGTTGGACCTCTTATTATTTTGGTTATTTGGATAGTTTTAATTTTATTATTAAGGAGTTTAATTGCTCCAACTTATTTAATTTTTTCAGTACTTTTAAGTTTCGGATCTGCTTTTGGGTTATCTGTATTATTTTTCCAATATATCCTTGGACATTCAGGAGTAGCATTTGATAACTCTATGTGGTTATTTGTATTTTTGGTTGCACTAGGAGCAGATTATAATGTCTACATTATGTCTAGGGTAAAGGAAGAGGTTAAGAAAAAAGGGATCATTGAAGGAACCAAGGAAGCAGTAACTAAAACAGGAGGTGTGATTACATCAGCAGGAATTATATTGGCTGGTACTTTTATGGTTCTATTTACATTACCATTACAAGCAATAGCACAATTAGGTTTCGGAGTTAGTTTGGGTGTATTATTGGATACTTTCATAGTCAGAGGATTATTAGTTCCCAGTATGGTTGTAGTAGTAAATAAATGGAGTTGGTGGCCTAATCCTATGTTTAGAGATTAATTTCAATATGATTATTAGAATTATTACAATATTTCCTGAAATGTGTACTAGTTTTCTTGATTATGGAAATTTGAAAAGATCTGTAAATTCAGGAAAAGTAGAAATTTCACTACATGATCTGAGGAATTATTCCTTAGATAAAAATAGGACAGTTGACGATACTCCTTTCGGGGGAGGTCCAGGAATGGTAATGAAGCCTGAGCCATTTTTTAATTGTGTGGAATTATTATCAAAAGAGGAAAATAAAAAACCTTTTGTTATTCTTACAAGTCCTCAGGGAAAAGTGTTGGATCAAAGTTTAGTTGAAAAATTAAAAGAAAATGAAGTTATTTATATTTTATGTGGAAGATATGAGGGAGTTGATAATAGAGTCTCAGAACATTTAGTAGATGAAGAAATAAGTGTAGGAGATTATATTCTTAGTGGTGGTGAAATCCCTGCGATGACAATTGCAGATTCTATTGTGAGATTAATCCCTGGAGTTTTAGGATCAAAGAATTCTGCAGATCATGATACATTTTCTGAAAAATATCAACGAAAATTGAAAGGACCTGTATATACAAGACCTCAAAATTATAAAGGATTCAAAGTGCCTGAAATTCTCTTATCAGGAGATCATAAACAGATTGAAGAATGGAGAAAATTAGAGTCAAATAAGCGTTCTTTTTTAAGAAGACCTGACTTAATCAACGAATAAATCTTAAAATTTCTATAATAAAACGTTGATATATTGATGATGACAGATATAGAATAGCTTTTGGCTTTAAGAGAGTAAAAATTTTAAATTTTAAATTTAAATATCAAGTTAACCTGAAGAATTTTAAAGAGTAAAGTTATGAATAGAGAAGAATCAAAGGAAGAAACTTCTAAAGCGGAAGAGCCTAAAGCGGAAGAGCCTAAAGCAGAAGAGCCTAAAGCGGA
>CAYSUW010000007.1:26541-52535 GCA_964434385.1 uncultured Dehalococcoidales bacterium
CTAAAGCGGAAGAGCCTAAAGCGGAAGAGCCTAAAGCAGAAGAGCCTAAAGCGGAAGAGCCTAAAGCGGAAGAGCCTAAAGCGGAAGAGCCTAAAGCACCAGCATTAAAAAATTCTTTGGTTGGTAAAATAGAAGAATTTAGACCTGGTGATACTGTTATAGTAAATATTAGAATCAAAGAGGGAGATAGAGAACGTATTCAGGCATTTCAAGGTAATGTAATAAAAGGTAGATTCAACAACCTTCGTTCCCCTTCTATAGAAAGCACTTTTACTGTTAGAAGAATATCTAGTGGAATAGGCGTAGAACGAATTTTCCCTTATTTTTCTTCAGTAATTGATTCCTTAAAAGTTACTAGGAGAGGTAAAGTCAGACAGGGGAAACTTTATTACCTACGCGGAAGAACTGGAAAGAGTGCAAGAATTAAAGAACGTAGATAATTTAATGAGTTTCATTCTAATTGAAAGGTATAATTTAAAATGTCAATTTTACAAATAAGAACATTTCCTGATCCTATTTTGAGATCTAAAGCAAAACCTGTCATGGAAATAAACGATGATATCAAAAATTTAACTTCTGATATGATTGAAACTTTACTTGAAGCTAAAGGATTAGGATTAGCAGCTAATCAAGTAGGAGTATTAAAAAGAATAATAGTATTAAATTTCCCAGAAAAACAGCCTATGGCATTAATTAACCCAGAAATAATGAAGAAGATAGGAAGACGAGAAGTAGAAGAAGGATGTTTAAGTTTTCCTCATCACAGTGGATTAGTAGAAAGATCTATAAAAATTAAAGCCCAAGCACTTGATGAACACGGAGGTAGGTTGTATTTTAATAGTGAAGAATTGTTCGCTCAAGTTTTGCAACACGAGATTGATCATTTAAATGGGATATTATTTATTGATCATTTGAAAAATCATGAGAAATTACATCCAAGGAAAGCAAAATATCCAGAAATCCATGAACATGACTTAAAAATTGAAGTAGAAGTAATCAAAGATCAAGCTTCTGATCAACAAGATAATACATATAATGAAAAATTATACTCTGAAATAAAAATCGAAAAAATGTTAGAAGCATTGGAAAAAGGTAATTTGTTAATTGATTTATCATCTTCAAAACCGAAATCTGAAAATGAGAAATTGGTAGGGAATTTATAATGTTGAGATATAGAGGTTTAATATTTATTCTAATTTTCTTTGTAATAGCGTTAATTGCAATATCTATTCCCCAGATCAACATAAATTTATGGGGTAATGAGTTTAAAAGAGGAGAAGAGGGAAGTTTCATAGGTTTATCTCTAGGACTTGATTTGAAAGGTGGAACACATTTAGTTTATGAAGCACAACCTAAAGAAGGAGATGTGATATCTGCTGATGATATGGAAGGTGTTAGAAAAATCCTTGAAAAAAGAGTTAATAGTTTTGGAATTAGCGAACCTTCAGTTCAATTATTAGGTTCAGCAGGTTCAACTCCTGATAGAATCCTTATTCAATTACCTGGTTTGGATAAGACCAACGTTAACTTATTTTTTGCTTCACAAGCTTCCTTAGAACAAGTTGAAAGTTTATTTAAATCTGAATCGCTAGGTTATGAAAATGCAAAGGTTTCCCAATCAGAAGATGGAACTTTTTCTGTGATGATTGATGAGTTAAATTCTTCTAGAAATTCTAATGATGTAGAGGACGATATGGCTGATCCAGCTATATTAGATATTTTAGATGTCTTGGATAAAGAGTTCCCGATTAAGTTGGTTTTGGCTTTTTCTCCAGGAGAGAATGAATCGGAAGACAATACTCAAGAAAATGATTTACCAGATATTTCTAAGGTTGAAGAGATAGCTAAATCTATGGGTATGCAAGATTTTGAAGTTGAAGATCTAAGGCAAGGTGTTTATCAAATAACTTTTAATAATTTTAAGCATAAGTTTGATTCTAAGAATTTCAGAGAATTTGATTCATCAGATTTACAACAAATTGTAAATCCTTTCTTTACTTTAGGCTCAATATATCAAGCTTCATTAACTGGAGGAGTTGTCAAGTTTAGTATTACAGGTGGTGTAGAAGAAGCTAAAAAGCTTATTGGAGAGACAGCTTTATTAGAATTTAAGGAAAGAGATTGTATGCCTGTAGATAATCCTTCTGTAACTGAATGGCCTCCTGATGGATTATCTAAGACTGATTGGGTAAACCAAAGATGCCTAAATCCAAAATATTATGAAGATAAAGCAGTGAATTTAAGTGGAAAAAATTTAATTGATGCTTTCCCCGATGTTCAACCTGGATTATCAAAACCTATAGTAAGTGTGGTTTTTGATGAACAAGGAGGAGATGACTTCTTTTCTATCACTAGTAGAATTGCAAATAATCAAGATGCCCTAGCTATTTTCTTGGATGGTGAAGAGTTAATAGCACCTACGGCAAGTTCAGGGATTTCTGGAGGAAGAGCTTATATTGATGGTCCTACTTTTACTTCTGAAAGAGTTAGAACTATTTCTATCCAACTTAAATCAGGAGCATTACCTGTAGGACTTAAGTTAATTCAGGAAAGAAACGTGAATGCCACATTAGGAGAAGATTCTCTAAATAAAAGCGTTATGGCAGGAAGTATTGGATTAATATTAGTGTTAATTTTTATGGTTTCTTATTATAAAGCTCCAGGACTAGTGGCCTCTGTTGCTCTAATATTATATGGAGTACTACTTCTTGCAATCTTTAAAATAGTTCCTGTTACTTTAACTCTATCAGGAGCAGCAGCTGTGATCCTATCAATAGGTGTAGCTGTAGATGCAAACATTTTAATATCTGAAAGAATTAAAGAAGAAATTAGATCAGGAAGACTACTACTTTCTTCAATAAGAGAAGGGTTTCAAAGGGCTTGGCCATCAATTAGAGATAGTAATATTTCTACAATTATTACATGTATGGTTTTGTATTGGTTTGGAGATAGATTTGGTACTAGTGTGATTCAAGGGTTTGCTTTAACTCTTGGAATAGGAGTAATTTTAAGTATGTTTACTGCTTATTTTGTAAGTAGAGTCTTAATGAGATTAATTGGAATGACACCTCTAGGAACACGGTTATCTTTATTTGTCCCTACAGGAAAGGTTAATGATAATACAGAGGGTAATTCTAATGATTAATATTGTAGATAAAAGATTATGGTTTTTAGGCTTATCTTTTGGATTACTTTTAATAGGAATAATAGTAATTGCTATACCACCTCACTTGAATTTGGGTATAGATTTCACATCAGGTTCTACTGTTACAGTAGAATTCAATAATGATCCTGGATCACAAAAAATTGAAAATTCTTTAGCAAGTATAGGTGTAAATAATTTTTCAGTACAATCTATGGGAGAAGGTAGTTATTTTATTCGTCTTCAAGAATTGAGTGATTCTGATGATAATTCAAAATCTAATCAGGAATCAGGAATTTCACGAGAAGATTTGGAAAAAAGTTTTTCTGGGATTAATGAAAATTTCAAAATCCTTAGTGTTGAAACTGTAGGCAAAAAAATTGCAGATGGTACAATTCAAAACTCTATTATAGCAGTAGCGGTAGCATCATTATTTGTAATGGCATATATAATGTATGCATTTAGAAGCGTAGGGAATTCTTTTAGATATGCTCTAGGAGCTATTATCGCTTTATTGCATGATGTTTTTATAATATTAGGTTTATTTGCTATTTTAGGAGTTTTGTTTGGAATCCAAGTAAATGCAATTTTCATAGTAGGAATTCTTACTGTGATTGGTTACAGTGTGAATGATACCATTGTTGTATTTGATCGTATTCGTGAAAATCAATTACGTTTACCTAATAGAGTATTTTCAGAGACAGTTAATTTGGCAATTAACGAATCTATAGCTAGGTCTCTGAATACAAGTGCAACTACTTGTTTAGTTATAATAGCTATGTTGCTTTTTGGGGGAACTTCACTTAGGGATTTCTTATTAGTTTTATTATTAGGTGTAATAATTGGAACTTATAGTTCTATATTTATAGCTGCTCAATTTCTTGTATTCTGGGAAGAAGGTTTTAGAAGAAAATAAATCATTTTTTATTTATTTTCACAGAATCTCCATTAATTTGAATTATTGAATTTCCGACTACTATTTGTTCTGTGCCTAAACGAATGAGTGTCTGCCAAATTTCTATCAGTCTAGTATTAGAATCATCTTTTTTTGTTTTTAAAATAGATTTAGATGATATTCCCCAAAGAGTACTTTGTTGAGGGTCAGTTTTTAAAATTCCTATTAATTCATCGAAGAAAAAATTAAATGAATATTCAGATAATTCTGTTAAGTTTATTTCGGTGTTGTCTTTAGAGAAGAATATCTCAAAAATAACTTTTTCGGATGGGTGATTTTCTTTTTTTATATATAATTTTAATGTAGGTTTATGAGAGTGTTCAAAATAATTTTTACCAAAATCTGATTTAATAGCATCTTCTCTTATTTTTGCTTGTAATAATCTAAAAAAATTAGATAGATTTGATAAGGAAAAGTGAGATTTTTTTATTATAAGAATTAATATACCTGTTTTATTCATAATAATTCTACGCATGTAAGGGATTACAAATTTCTTGGAAAAACTTGAGTGTTATTTCATTGCTAATAAGTATTCCTTTATCAGTTAATTTGGTTTTTTCAGTGTTATCTTCTATTAATTCTAAGGTTGTAAGTTCAGATAGTAAGTTGTTAAATTTATTCGAGAAATCTATATTGAAATCCTTATTTATATCTTTATGAATTATTCCTTTTATTAATTTTAGACTTAACATAATTCTATCAAAGAGAATATCATTGTTACTTAAAATCTCTTGGTCATTAATCATCCCTATATTAGACATTCCTAATAGAGGATTATTATTTGGATGATTATGAATTATTCTCATATTTTCAATGTATTTTTTGGGGGATTTTATATTAGAAAACCTTTGATTGTTAAAATACGAATGTGCTCCAGCACCAACTCCTACATACTCATTACCTGACCAATATCTCAGATTATGGTTACTTTCCATTTTAGGCTTAGACCAATTAGAAATTTCATAGTGATTAAATCCTATTTTTGGTAAGAAGTCTTTTTGAAAAAAATACATTTCTTCTACTTTTTTATCTCTTAAGCCCGTAATTTTTCCTTGTTTCTTCCAAGAATAAAATGGAGTTCCTTTTTCAAAAGTCAGATTATAAGTAGATAAATGATTTATCTCAAAATCTTTTATCTTTTTTAATGAGTTTTGCCACTGAGAAATTGATTGAGATGGAATCCCATACATTAAATCTACGTTAAAATTTTTAAAACCTGCTTTTAAAGTATTTTCTATAGATTTTAATGCTGTTTCTTTATTGTGATTTCTACCTAATTTTACCAATAATGAATTACTAAAGCTTTGTATTCCAATACTTAAACGATTCACACCTATTTTTAACAAGGAAGATAATTTGTTTATATTTAGATCTACTGGATTAGCTTCTAAGGTAACTTCAGCATTTGAATTTAGATGAAATTTAGATTTTAAGGATTCAATAATATCTTTTATATACGAATCATTAATATAAGATGGTGTTCCACCACCAAAATAAACACTTTCTATTTTATAAGGTTCTAATATTTGCCTCCAATTATTAATTTCTATATTTATAGATTTCATATAATTTGGAATAAAATTTTCTATATTCTCATAAGTGTTAAAGTCACAATAGGGACATTTTATTTGGCAAAATGGTATATGAATATAAAGAGATATTTGTTTTTTCTCTTTGTATTCTAAGGAGTCCATAGACCACCTTCTTTGTCTGAAGAACCATTCTGAGTAGTATTTTCTTCATTGTCCTGATGAGACTCAGCACCCTTTAATGATTTTTCTTTTTCAGTAAGCCATCTGATAATTTTGTCATGTTCAGGAGGCATAATATTGAAAATTTCTATTTCTGGAGGGATTTTAAAATTTTGTACTGATCCAATTAATAACCCTGCTTCAGTTTCTCCTATTGTATTCAACTGATCGGTAACAAAAGAATTTCTATTTTCAACTACTTCAGTATATTCTTTAAGTATAAGATCTTTAACATGTTCACTAGCAAACCCTAATTGAATTATTCTTGTCCAATCCATTAATTGTTTATAATTATCCTCGGATTCTATCCCTAGAAGAGTTGAGCCTGTACGAATTCTTGAATTAATTAAATCTAATGAAAATTTATTTAAACTACCTATTTGATTTAATCCCTCTTTTCCTTCTGACCATACTCCTTCATGAAAAATTATTGATACAATTCCAGCTTGTGATTCTAATTTCTGTATTTGAACGTCACATGCTTGCCAATATCCTTTTAAAAGAGAAGTGTATTCTTCTATATCAGGAAAGTAATTTATGATTAATGGAACTAAATATATTTTTCTACTTCTTTGAGCATGATCTGCATTGGGCTTTGTTATTTTTCCTAACTCTTCAGCTGTCATATATCCTCCTTTAGAGTGTGTTTATATTATTTAAACTGAAAATAAAAAATTTATCACATCACCATTTTTAACAATGTAATTTTTTCCTTCAGTTCTTAAGATTCCTTTTTTCTTTGCTTCTACAAATCCGCCAGATTCTAATAATTCAGAATAATGTATCACTTCAGCTCTTATGAAACCTCTTGAGATATCTGAATGTATTTTTTGAGCAGATTCAACAGCAGTAGATCCCGACTTTATTTGCCATGCTTTGGTATCCTTTTTACCTGTTGTTAAGAAATGAATTATTTTATTTTCTTTGAGTACTAGCTCAACCATTGATGGGATAGAAAAATCATTAATTTTTAAGTCTTGACGTATTTCTTGAGCATCTTGTTTATTAAGAAGTAATAATTCTTCTTCTAATTTCCCATAAATATACGCTGAAGAAGTGTTACTTTTAGTAATTTCAGATAATTTTATATCATTATAATTTTCATCTATGTTTAATACTATAGTGATTGGAATTGAGCTTAAGAAAAAACTTTCTTCTAATATTTTTGAATATTCATTGTTTTGTTTAGTTTTTTCAAAAGAAGATTCTTCTTCCATCTCTTTCTTTATAGATTCTAATAATTTCAATTGTACTTTTACGTGTTCTAGATTTTTTTTGTTTAATAATTTTTTTTCTGAGTTAATTTTTTCAATTCTTTTTTCGATCATATTTATATCTTTCAATCTTTGTTCCAATAAAAATTGTTCTAAATCTCTTTCTGGATCTATTTCTCCAAACGGATGGGGAACAGAAGGATCAGAAAATGACCTAATCATAAGTAGGATTGCATCAAATTCTTGAAGAGAATTTATGATTTCATCTGTAAAAAATTCGCTAGAATTATTAAATGGTTGAGTATTATCAAAATCCATAATTTCAATTTCAGCAAATGAAGTTTTAATACTTGATGAGAGATTGCTCAATTCTTCTACTCGGCTATCAGGAATTTTCATTATTCCTAGAGAATTGCTTTTTGAAGATTTTTGATTTGTATTATTAGTTAAACAATTGAAAATAGTAGTTTTTCCGCTCATTGGTAACCCTAAAATTGCTATTTTCATATGTGTGTAGTTTTGAAATATTAAATTTGAGTATTCTAATTGAATTATATATGTTTATGATGTAAATGTTACTTAAAATAATACTTCAATATCAAATTGAAATTTAGGGAAATATGATTTTTGTATATTTTGGGAATAATGAGTTTTCTATAAATAGGTCAATCGAAAATATTATTGATGAATCAAACAAAGAAGTCTTGAAAATAGCACTAGATAAAATAGATTTAGTTGATTTTCAGAATATTGTTTTTAATGTTCCTTTAATTAATGATGGGAGAATAATTTTTACTAAAAATTTAATAAAGAAAATTTTTAATACTGAAAATTATTTAGATTGGATTGATGTTATAAGTAAATCAATCGAAGTACCAGGAAACACAAAATTATTGTTTAGTGAACATTTTGAAGATATTCAAGAAATTAGTAAGTTTAAAAAGTCGAAATTTTTTCAGGACTTTAAGGATATAGCTCAACTTGAGGAAATCTTGTTGCCTAAAGGAAAAGGTAGTAGGGCAGAGATGCTTAAATGGATTAACTTACGTTCACAAGAATTAGGTATTCAACTAAATTCAAAACAATCTTCACAGATAGAAAATATGCTTGAGAGAGATTTTTTTAGTTTGGATCAAGAACTTACTAAATTAGCTCTTTATACTAAAGGTAGAAAAGTAATTGATCAGGATATTGTAAATATTGTGTCTGGTTCAAAAAATGAAATAATTTTTAATGTATTAGATCTTATTATTGATGGAAACTATTTAAAATCAATTCCTATGATCAGGAAGTTATATGATCAAGGTGTTAATTCTGGAGAATTAGTATTTCTTTTGATTTCTTCAATTCATAGAATTTTACATATAAGGTCTTTAATTGATGAAGGAGTAAAAAAACCTGATGAAATATCTTCAACTGTAGGATTGACCAATAATTATTATTTTAGAAAATTGATGGGACAAGCTTCTCTTAAAACAGTGGATAATTTATTTATGTTATTAGAAGAGTTATTAGAAATAGATAAAAAAATAAAAACAGAAAATATTGATGAAAAACAAGAAATTGAACTATTGTTAGTGAAACTTTCTTCAATCTCAGTAAAATATTAATTCGAATGATGTATTCAAAATATTTAAGTAAAATTTTATTAATATTAATATTATTTGTTTCTTGTTCAGAAAATGAAAATTTACCCACTATCGAGAATACTTCTACTATTATTCCTAGAGAAAAAGAAGAATTAAATTCACCTGTAGAGCCTATTAATGAGGATTCTGAGACAGAAAGTGTCATGTATTATGTTCGAGCGCATAATTATCTTGAACAGAAGAATTATCAAAATTCGGAAAATTTTTTTGAAACAGTTATTAGATTAGAACCAAACTTCTCAAGAGCTTGGCTCGGAAGATCAACAGCTAGGTTTTATCAAGAAAAATATGATGATGCACTTTCAGATTTGAATCATGCTATAGAATTGAAAAATGATCTTGCTGATGCTTATTTATTGAAATCAATTATATTTTTAGAATTAGGACAACAGGCTAATGCAGAAGATCAAATTGTTTATTTTGAAGGATTGGTTTCTCCTGAATGGCCTATTTTGATAAAAGCTAGAATCAAGGGAGAGAGAGGAAACATAGATGATGCTGAAGAACTGTTTTTAAAAAGTATTTCTATATCTTCTAATCCTATGATGGCTTATTGGTGGAGAGCTATATTCAGATCAAATCTGAATCAGTTGGAAAATTCTTTAGATGATTTTAAAGAAGCTATATTTTTAGATCCCAATAATCCTAAATTATATTTAGATAGAGCAAAAGTTTTAATCAATAATAATCAAGATTTAGAGGAAATTATTATTGATTTGGAAGAAGCTGAAATCTTAGCTAAGGAACCAAGATTACCTGCTGTTTATAAAGAAGCAAAAAAACTTTTAAAACAAGTTAAAGAATAATAGGTAAAGTTTGAGATTATTTTTGATAAGAGTATTGATTTTAATATCATTAATTTTAGGATGTTCCAGTGATTCTCTTGAAGTGACTGGGCTGATAATAAGTGTGGAATCAAAAGAGGTAAATAAATTAGAAAAATTAACTTTAAAGGATGTGGATGGAAAAATTTGGATTTTTAATGGTGATAACAAATCTTTCCCACATTTTACTTCTCACCATTTAAAAGAACATCAAGTATCTGGTCATTCTGTAAATATTAAGTATGAACAAAAAGGTAAAGAATTATTATTAATCTCTATAGAAGATTCGGATGAAAAGGATCATTGAGAGAATTATTTTAAGTTTTGTATCATTTTTTTTAATTCTTCGTAACCTATAAAACTTTCATGTTTTGAGACTATTTTACCTGAACTATTCACCAGAAAAGTCCAAGGTTCTGAAGGTAGATTCCATTCTGTCACAGCTTCTGATATTTTCCCTAAATTAGGATTTCCTGAATCTAAAATTTCTTTTGGGTTATCATAAATTTCTACATGTATAAACACTATGTTTTCTTTGAATTCTTCGGATAATTTTTTAATGTTTTCAATAATTGGAGAGCATGTTCCTGATTTACAAAGAGAAGGTGTGGAAAAATTGATTACTATAGGCTTTTCTCCAATAACTTCATGAAAATCAAATTTATACAAATCTGGTTTAGGGTTTATATCTGAAGTAATTAAAGATAAAGATGATTTGTCAGAGATAATTTTAGTATGTATTTTAGGAGGTATGTTGC
This sequence comes from uncultured Dehalococcoidales bacterium, assembly GCA_964434385.1. Lineage (GTDB taxonomy): Bacteria > Chloroflexota > Dehalococcoidia > Lucifugimonadales > Lucifugimonadaceae. The sequence goes on from CAYSUW010000007.1 coordinate 36,835, forward strand.
CTACTTCAGGGGTTTGTGATTTTTCTTTTACTTCAATAATTGCTTCTCCTCTAAAGTTTTCAGAGTCTTCATATAATACATTGATTTTCCAATAGCTTGAAGTTTTAAAATCTATATTAGTACTATATACACCACCTGAAATAGGCCAAGGTTCCCATTCTATAGAGATGGATTTTTTTAATTGAGGAGAATCTAAAGGAGAAATGAATACTTTCAATTTATTTTCTTCATTTAAAATAGGATTTCCCTCGAGATTTAATAGGGCAAACTTGATTTGGTTTAATCCTAGAGAAATATCAGAAGAAATAATTATTACAGAAAGAGAATTCTGAGTTTTCAAAGATATATCATCTGGATTAGTATTAATTCCACAAGATACGAGAACTAGTAAGAGTATTGTTTGAGTAATTAATATCTTTAAATACTTTAAGATTATTTTATTCATATTAATAATATTTTTAGATTTTTCTAAGAAAATCTAAGAATTTCTCTAGGGTTATTTATAAGTATATTTTCTAGATCTTTTGTTTTGATTCCAAATTTTTTCATTCTTGGGATAATTCTTTTCAAAATATGATCCCAACCATGCCCTCCAAATCTCTTTAATCTATGTTTAGAACATATATCATGACCAATTAATATTTTATTAGAAAAACCTAAATCAATTAAATCTGAAATTATCTCAATTCTTTGATGATCACTAGGCATGTATGTGGAATTTGCTAATGGATAGTATGATGATTCATGACCAAAAAGATCAAAATTCATATATATCCCTGTATTAGCTAAATCGAGTAATTTTGATCTTGAATATATAGTTCTTTCTATATGACCCATAATAGTTCGAGATGTGTTACCACCCCACCGTACAATAGAATTAACAATTTCTATAGGAGCATTTTCATCTCTCCCAGGATGAATTAATAAAGGTGCTCCAGTTTCTATTTGAGCTAATACTCCAGCATGCACACTTTTTCTTTCATCTGAACTCCATGGAAAATCACAACCTATTTCACCTATAATTCCACTGTGAATTCCTGTTCCATCTACTCCTTGAAGAATATCTTTTGTGATTTTTTCTGCAATTTGATTAACGTTATCTGTTTTAAAATAATCTGGATGAGTTTTTTCTATGTAGTGGCCTGAACCCATAATTACATTTACACCTGTTCTCTGACTAATAATTTTGAGAGCAGAAGGATTTCTAGATAAACCAATGGATGTTACATCAACTATTGTATTTCCTTGAGCTTTGTAAAAATGATTTAGTTCATTTATAGAAATTTCAATATCATCAATAAGTAAATTATCCTTGTTAGAAACCCAGAATTTTTTTATCCAACCTAGATTAGAAAGACTTAGTTTTTCATCTTTAAGATGTAATTCTTTTGGGTTATGAGGATTCTGAAAAACAACATTAAAATCTATTAACAAATGTTCATGGCAAATTACTTTTCCCAATTCATTTATGTTTTTGGGACCTAAAACTGTTAAAGTTTTTCCAGTTAGTTCTTCTTTTTTGTATGATTTTGTCAAGATTCAACCGTTTTAATTATTGTATCTTTACAGTCCATAAATTTTTCAGTAAAAATTGTGCCAATTCCAATTCCTTTTGGAGGATACACAAACCCTGATTCTATTTTAGGCATTGTTTCTATAATATCTCGATACCAAGTGTTATTAAATGCTCTAACTGTTTCTTGAATCATGGCATTTGGAGCATTTAGGCTCATATGAATAGAACTCAAGAACGTTATGGGGCCTACACAGTCATGTGGAGCTATAGGTAGTTGATATGCTTCAGCCATTGTAGATATTTTTTTAGCTTCAGATATTCCACCTACCCAAGATATATCAAACATACATATATCTACTGCTCTTTTCTCAAAAAGCTCTCGGAAATTCCATCTAAGTGCAAGTGTTTCACTGGCTGTAACAGGTATTCTTGTTGATCTTTTATATTCGGCTAATGCATCCAAGTTATCCATAGGTATAGGGTCTTCATTCCAGAATGGTTCTATTGGCTCAAGAGCTTTAGCAATTCTTTTTGCTGATGGTAAATTCCACATTGAATGTAACTCCACCATAATATCCATTTTTCTTCCAACAGCATCGCGAATTTTTTGGAAAGGTTCTAAACCTTTATCAATATCTTCAGAGGAGATAAATTGTCCATTTGTTTTTCCAGCAAATTGGTCAAAAGGCCAAATTTTCATAGCTGTAACACCTTCTCCTAAAAGACTCTCTGCTAATTTTCCTGCATCAGTCATAAATGCTTGCTGATCTTCATATTGAGATTCTGGTTTATAATCTACATTCCCGGGAATATTTCTATATGCTTGAGGCCTATTAACCCCATATGAGTAACCAGCGCAGGTATTATAAATTTTTATTTTTTCTCTGAATAATCCTCCCAGCATTTGATATAAAGGCTGGTTTGTTAATTTCCCTGCTAAGTCCCATAAAGCTATATCTATAGCTGACAGAGCCCTAACTTCTGCACCATTGGGCCTCACAGTAATTCCAAGTTTACAGATATCAACCCATAGTTTTTCGATGTTAAGGGGATTTTCTCCCATAATTGTTGGCGCAATATCTGTTAGAATATGTGTTTCTACTGTCTCTGGTCCCCAAGAAGTTTCTCCAATCCCATATTCTCCAGATTCATCATAGATTTTCACCCATATTATTTTTGCATATTTAGAATTTGTTAAAGTTTCTATTTTTGTAATTTTAGCCATAATTTATATAAAAATTGGTTTGTGTTTAGAAGTGTCTAAAATATAAAGTATAGTCAATAAGAATATAAAGGGAAGATCTTTTGAATACATTTAATTCGATAGTTATAGGTTTTATTCAAGGTATTACTGAATTCCTTCCAATTAGTAGTAGCGGACATATGGTTGTTCTTTCAGATGTTTTTAATCTTACAACTCCTTCTTTAAGTATAGATCTAGTTGCTCATCTAGGTTCATTGTTTGCAGTGTTATGTTTTTTTGGTATTAAAAGTTTTAAAGAGATTCAAGTTTCAGGCTTCGAGTATGAAAAATTTAAAAGCATTCTCTTCAGACTCTTTATTGCTTCTATTCCTATAGGATTTATAGGATATTTATTCAAAGATAGTTTAGATACTACAGCTAGAACTTTAGTTATTGTAGGTAGTAGTTTTATTTTTTCAGGGTTATTTTTAATTTTTTCAAGTTATATAAATAATATTATAAAAGATAAAGATAAATTGTTTGGCATAAGAAAAGTAATATTTATTGGTTTATTTCAGGCTTTTGCAATATTTCCAGGAGTTTCTAGATCTGGGATGACAATTTCTTCGGGTATGTTGATAGGGATTAATAAGAAAAAAGCAGTAGAATTTTCTTTCTTACTTAGTATTCCTGTAATTTTGGGAGCAAATATTTTTCAGATGATTGAAATGTTTAGTTCTTCATTTAAATCATTAGATTGGATGAATCTATTTTTAGTATTTTTAGTTTCTCTGATCATCTCTCTTATAACTATAAATTTTACTTTGAAACTGGCTGAAAAAATTAAATTCTGGCTATTTGGAGTTTATGGAATAATATTTGGTGTGTTTACACTAATTTTGCAACTTTTATAAATCAGCTACAGATCCATCATTTTTTAGAGGAGTATCTAGTATTTTTTCTATTCGAGGATATTTTTTCAGAGTTTTCATGTTGAGTTCTATTCCTAATCCAGTTCCTGTTGGGATTTCAAGATAACCGTTATTTAATTTTAGAGGTTTTTCTAGCAATTCACTTTTTGGAGGTATTTTTTCAGTGGGAGTATATTCTTGGAGAGCAAAATTAGGTATACAAGCATCTAATTGTAAGCAAGCAGCAGTGCTGATTGGACTTAAAGGATTATGAGGTATCACTTTTATGTGATGAGATTCTGCCATTGCAGATATTTTTTTGCAACCAGATAGTCCTCCTGCTAGACAAAGATCAGGTCTCACATAAGAACATGCTTTATGTTGTAATAATTGTTGAAATTCAAAAATTGTAGTGAACCTTTCTCCGGTAGCTATAGGTAGGTTAGTTTTTTCCTGAATATCTCTCATTATTTCCGGACTGTCAGGTAGCATAGGATCTTCATAAAAAAAAGGATTAAATTTTTCTAATCTTTTCCCTAACATTATTGATTCCGAAGGAACCATTTGTCTGTGTATTTCTATACATAAATCAATTTTATTTCCTATAGCTTCTCTAACTGCCGAAACTCTATTCTCTGCATCATCTATCCATTCAGACACACTGTCATAAGTAAAAAAATCTGATGAGTAGGGAGAAAACCTGATAGCTGTGAATCCTTCTTTAACTTTTTCTACTGAATCAGATATTAAATCGTCAATTGTTTCTCCTTCTACATGAATGTAGCATCTTACTTTATTTCTTGTTTTTCCTCCCATTAAGTCATAAATGGGAACTTCAAGTCTTTTTCCTTTGATGTCCCATAATGCAATGTCAATTGCTGATAAAGCTCCATTGATAATAGAACCCATGAAATGAGAGTTTCTGTATAAATATTGATAATGATGTTCTATTGCTGAGGGGTCTTTACCAATTAAGTAGGGAGTAATTGTCTTTATCATGGCTTCAGTAGGGAATTGCCATCCATGCACTCCACCTTCTCCAATCCCTATAGTGCCATCTTCACATATCACTCTTACAATTAACCACTTGTCCCACAAGTAAGTTTCAATATCTTCTATAATAGTTGATTTAGGCATTTTATAGATTTATAAGTAGTGCGTTAGGGTCTTCTATAAGGAGTTTGATGTTTCCAAGGAATTGTACTGCTGAAGAACCATCAATTACTCTATGATCATAAGTGACTGCAAGATACATCATTGGTGCAATAATAATATTGCCGTTTTTAGCTATAGGCCTTTCAATAATTCTATGCATTCCTAGGATTCCAACTTGTGGAGGATTTAGAATAGGCGTAGACATCATTGAACCAAAAACTCCCCCATTAGTAATAGTGAATGTTCCACCTTGCAATTCTTCTAAGGAGATAAGTTTTTTCCTAGCTCGAGTTGCCAATTCTCCTATAGCTATTTCTATTTCTGAAAAAGTTTTGTCTTTTGCATTTCTAAGTACCGGAACTACTAGTCCTTCATCTGTAGAAACTGCTATACCTATGTCATAATATTTCTTGATTACTAATTCATCATTTTGAAGTTCTGAATTTATTTCAGGGAATTTAATTAAGCTGTTTATGACTGCTTTAACAAAAAAACTCATGAAACCAAGCTTCACATTGTATGTTTCAGAAAATTTTGGTTGAAAATCCTTTCGAATTTCAATAATTTTTGAAAGATCCACTTCATTATAAGTTGTAGTCATAACAGTTTCTTTTTGGACTTCTGCTAATCTTTTAGCAATAGTTAAACGCCTTCTAGATAGTTTTTTCCTTATTTCTGACTTATTTGAGAAATCGGTTTCTAGATTTTTTTCTAATGAATCTTCAGGGTTTGGCAAGGAACCTTTTTGATCTTGGATATAATTCTCAACGTCTTCTTTAGTAATTTTCCCTTCTTTACCTGATCCATTGATATCTGAAATATCTATGTTGTTTTTTTCTGCAATTGTTTTGGCAATTGGAGTAATATTAAGTTCTTCATTAATGATAACTACTTTTTCCTCTTGTTTTGGCTGAGGATCTTTAAGGGGTTTTGTAGCTACTGATTCTTCTGTTGATATAGTAGCTAGGATTTGACCTTCAGTAACTGTATCTCCTGTCTGTTTGTTCAAAGATGTGACTTTTCCATCTACAGGGGAGTGGACATCCAAATTAACTTTATCTGTTTCTAGTTCAAGTAAAGGATCTCCTTCTCTAACAATATCTCCTACTTGTTTATGCCATACTCCTACTGTTGCCTCTACAGTAGATTCTGACATTTCTGGAACTTTTATCTCTTCAGTCATTTTACTCTTTTATAATTTCATCAAAAATTTGTTGTTGTTGGAGCTTGTGAACTAAGCTTGACCCACTAGCAGGACTAGGTGTGAAATTCCTTCCTACATATTTTAAATTATTAAATATAGGTGAAATGATATCATTTATATATGGCCATGCACCCCTGTTCTTAGGTTCTTCTTGTAACCAAATTACTTTTTCTAAGTTTTTATACTTAGAAATAGTATCTTTAAATATCTTTTCAGGAAATGGATAAAGTTGTTCTAATCTGATTAAAACACTGTTTTTTAGTAATTTTTCTGAATCTTTATTTAAAAATTCAATTGATATTTTTCCTGAACAAATAATTAATTTTCGAATTTTGGAAATATTAGCTTTTCTTGTTTCTATTACTGGAGCAAAGTTTCCTTCTAGAATTTCTTTTAAAGTGCTACATGCTAATGGGTGTCGTAAGAGACTCTTTGGAGTCATAATTATTAATGGCTTTTTTTGACTAGACGGAGTAAAACCTTGTTGTCTTAGCAAGTGAAAATATTGAGATGTGTTAGTACAATTAGCAATAGTTATATTATTTTGACTTGCTAAGGATAGGAATCTCTCTAAATGTCCACTTGAATGATTTGGCCCCATTCCTTCATATCCATGTGGAAGAAGTAATGTAAGTCCTGTGTTTTGACCCCATTTAGCTTGAGAAGAACAAATTAATTCATCAATAATAGACTGTGCATTATTTGCAAAATCTCCGAATTGCGCTTCCCATAAAACAAATGAATCTAAGAACATTGAACTGTATCCAAATTCAAAACCTAGAGCTGCTTCTTCTGATAATGGGCTATTGATAAGATAAGGAATATTGTTTTGATTAATATTAGAAAAGAGATTGAATTTTGATTCATCTTTGGAATCAATTAATATTCCATGTCTTTGATTAAAAGTTCCCCTGGCAGAATCTTGACCAGTTAATCTTATTGGGATATTACTCTTTGATAATAAAGCTAATGATAATATTTCGGCATGTCCCCATTCTATTTTTGAATTAAGATCACTATCTCTTCGCTTTTTTATTAAAGTCTTCAATTTGGGATGAAGAGTAAAATCTAAAGGTACATTCCATAGTGATTTATTAGTATTTATTAATTCGTTTTTGATTAATTTTGTTGTTGAAAACTTTGATTGTTTCTTTATATTTGGAAAATTGTTGGGCCATGCAACTGCTTGGTGATCTAAAGGGTTAGAAATAGAATTAGATTTTTTCAAATTATTCAGATTTTCTTCTTCAAATCTACCTATTTTTTCAGAGGTAATCAAATTTCTAGAAAGTATTTCCTGAACCCAAATAGATCTCACAGTGGGGTGAGATTTGATTCTTTGATACATTAAAGGTTGTGTAAAAGAAGGTTCGTCCATTTCATTGTGTCCAAATCTTCTGTATCCCATTAGATTAATTAAAATATCCTTTGAAAAAGAGTTTCTGTATTGAACTGCTAGTTTTGCAATTTTGATACATGATTCAATATCATCACCATTTACATGTAGTATAGGAATATCAAAACCCCTTGCTAAGTCACTAGAGAATTTTGTTGAAAAAGCATTTTTAGGATTAGTAGTAAATCCTATTTGATTATTATTAATTATGTGGATATTGCCTTTAGTGTTATATCCCTCAACTCCGGATAAATTGAAAGTTTCAGCTACAATCCCTTGTCCGGCAAATGCAGCATCTCCGTGTATTATAATTGAAAGAGATTTTCCAATTGGAATATTTTCTTTATCTTTTAAGCCTAGTGTAGCTCCACTAATAACTGGAGTGATCATTTCTAAATGACTTGGATTTGGAAGCATAAATAAATCAAGGTTTTTACCAATAGAATTTTTGATAGAAGTTTTTGCTCCCAAGTGATACTTAACGTCAAGAAGAAATTCATCAGAATTTATGTTGTTAAGTTTTTGTTTTAGATTTTCTTCTTTAAATTCATCAAATATTAACTCATAAGGTTTCTTAAATATATGTGATAAAATGTTTAATCGACCTCTATGAGGCATTCCCATTAATATTCTTTCAATATTTGTATTAGAAGATTCATTAATTATAGTACTTATGACAGGAATCAATGCTTCAGAACCTTCAAGGCTATACCATCTTGAGCCAGGAAAAGATCTATGTATGAATTTTTCAAAATCTTCGGCTTTAATCAATTCAAGTGTAGAATCGATTAATTCTTTCTGGCTCGGATTAAATGATTCCGATTGATTTTCTACTTTATCTTCTAGCCAAGTCTTTTCTTTCTCTGATCTTAAATGTTCCCATTCATATCCAATGTTTTGCAGATAGATCTCTTCTAATTTCGAAATTGAATAATCATTATGATCTAAATTTTTAGATAATGTTTGTCCAATGTTTATATTATTTATGTTTAGAGGATCTGTATTTGCATAAATATAACCATATTTTCTGATATATTTTGCGTCATCAGTAGACTTAGTTACTTCCTGTTTTGATGAGAAACTTTGTCCTGTAATTGATGTTAGATATTCAGATAAGATTTTTACGTCACTTTCAGGAATAGATGTGGGATCATTGAAATAGTTTTCAAGAATTTCAGCAATGATTCCAGCATTAATTTTCGAAAAATTATTTCTGTGGTTTGCTTTCAACATTTATTCTGTTTAAGACTTCCTAAGATATTTGTTCAAATAATAATTGATTATCAAAAGGATTTTATCAAAATGTTACAGAAATGTAACATGATTTTTTTCTATATATATTTCTTAGTTTAATGTGTTTTTATTAACATATTTTTATACTAGTTAATTATAGATTACTTATTAGTATCTAGGAAATCTTAAACTTAAATCTTGGGATAGTTTACTTAAAGTTTTCTTTGTATACTTCCCATAGTTGTGCTGGCTTCATTTTAGGAATTTTTGATATCAATTCTTTGTTTATGAAAGACATAGGTAAACTTCCAGTGGCAATCCTGGCTGCTTCTTCTCCCAATTGTGTTTGAGCTCTTTCCCATGCTATTTCAGAATAACTAGCATAATGATTTGTTGTGGCAACATTATCCATAGAAAGGAGAGGGTTTTCTGGATCAACGGGCTCTTGTTCAAATACATCTAAGCCTGCACCAGCAATCTCTTCTGTTTTTAAAGCTTCTATCAAAGCGAGTTCATCTACTACAGGTCCTCTACTGCAATTAATGAAATAAGCGGTTTTTTTCATTAATTTAAAATGTTTTTTCCCAATAAATTGGTGAGTTTCATCAGTCAAGTTAGTATGCAATGAAACATAGTCTGATTTTTCACATACTTCATCTATGCTTGTAGCAATTTCTATATCATATTCTTTAAAATCCCAAGATGAAAGGTAGGGATCATATCCTAAAACATTCATTCCAAATGCCTTCGCTTTTCTTGCAACAGCTCTTCCAATATCACCGACCCCAATTAATCCAAGAGTTTGTCCAGATATATGTCCCATTGGTGCTAGATAGTCTCTGGTCCAAATACCGCTTTTTACTAATTTGTCATGTAATACGAATTTTTTTGCACAAACCAATAAAAGCATCATTGTTTGATTTGATACTTCTTCAGTTCCGAAAGAAGCTCCATTAACGAATATTATTTTGTTTTCAGTTGCTGCATTTGTGTCAACTCCATCAAATCCGTGACCAAAACATACTACTCCTTTACATGAACTATCTTTGAGGTTAGAAAAAAAATCAGAATTTAATGGAATCTGTGATTGTTCTACCATAATTACGTCATAATTTTTTAGTTCATTAAATGCTTTTTCTTTTTCTGAATCATCAACTCTTACTATGCTTCCACCTGCAACTTTTATAGCTCTAGTATGTGGTTCTAAATTAATTTTAGAAGATCCTATAAAAGCAACTTTGAATTTAGACATTTTTCCTCCATTTGGGTACACCTTAAGAGATTCGAACTCGTTATCTCATCCTTGTAAAGGCAATCTTTATATTGGTTTGCGATGACAAAATTATACACCCTGTGGAGTATTTTGCACTTTGATATCTTCTGCCAAATTCGAATTACTGATCTCATCTAGAGAGGATAGGTATTGGGATTTTGTAATTTTGAACTTATTTTGGTACCCCGTACGAGATTCGAACTCGTGATCTCTGCCTTGAGAGGGCAGTGTGATGGGCCGCTACACTAACGGGGCAAATTTTTAATTTTAATTTGGCTGGCGATCCAGGGATCGAACCTGGGCTCCCAGATTCAGAGTCTGGTGTCCTACCGCTAGACGAATCGCCATCAATAGCGAAATTCTAGCAGAAGGAGTTTAACTATAATAGATTTGAAAAGAATTTTTAACTAGAAGAATTTACAATAGCCATTTCTAGTGCAGATTTTGCATAGTAGGATCCATTCGTAATTCTTTCTTTTGCCTGTTTAATATTATTAGTGGTAAGTACTCCAAATATTATAGGAGTATCAGTTAATATACTTGCTTGAGTAATTCCATATCCAGCAGACATTGAAATATATTCATCATGTTTTGTTTCTCCTTTAATTACAACTCCTAAACAAATAATTACGTCATATTGAGAAGTTTTAGCAAGATGATAAGCGCTTTGAGATAACTCAAACACTCCTGGAACATATATTTCTCGGAGATACTTTTGATCTTTAATTTTTATATCATATTTTTTTAATTCTTTTAAAACTTCGGATTGAAGATCTTGAGAGATTTCTTGGTTAAAAACTGAAGTTACTAATCCAATCTTAATTTTTGAGAAGTCAAAATTATTTTTGAGAAGTTCTTCAATTTTTATATTTTTAGAGTTAGGTTTTTTCAAAAAATTACCTAGAGAGAATGTCCCAGTTTTTGTTTTTTGGTTTTCAGATATGTTTTATTGTGTTCATTTTCATTTCCAAAAATAGGAATTACTTCAGAAATTTCAAGCCCAAAACCATCTAGCCCAACTACTTTTTTGGGATTATTTGTAAGAAGTTTAATTTTCTTTACCCCTAAATCTACTAATATTTGTGCTCCCACCCCATAATGTCTTAGATCTGGAGGAAAACCTAATGACTTATTTGCTTCGACTGTATCCTTTCCTGAATCTTGTAATTCATATGCTTTCAGCTTGTTGTGAAGACCTATTCCTCGACCTTCTTGACGCATATAAACGAAAACACCACCTTCAGCGCCTATTTTTTTAAGTGAATCTTTAGATTGATCACCGCAATCGCATCTCAGACTGTCAAAGAAGTCACCTGTTAGACATTCACTGTGCATTCTTACGAGTACAGGTTTTTCAGGAGAAATTTTGCCTGAAACTAAAGCCAAATGTTGTTCTGGTTCATGTGAAGTCTTGTATCCAATAGCTTTAAAAGTCCCATATTTAGTTGGGAGACTTGTTTCAGCTACTCTGTTGATCAGTTTGTCATGGCTAAACCTATAAGAAATTAAATCTTCTATAGATATGATTTTAAAATCATGTTTTTTTGCAAACTTCTCTAGGTCATCTCTTCTAGCCATTGTTCCATCATCATTTAATATTTCACACATAACTGCAGCTTTACTTTTTTCTGCAAGAATAGATAAATCTATAGAAGCTTCAGTATGTCCAGCTCTCACTAGAACTCCTCCGGGGCTATATTGAATCGGGAATATATGTCCTGGTTTTACAAAGCTTTCAGGAGTAGATTTTTCATCGATCAAGTCTTTTATAGTCTTGGCCCTATCATAAGATGATATTCCAGTTGTAATTCCTTCTGAAGAATCAACAGAAACTGTAAATGCAGTATGTGTGTTTGAATAAACACCATTTACCATAGGGGGAATATTTAAATTTTCCAGATATTCTTTTTCTATTGCTACACAAATTAATCCTCTAGCATTAGTTGCCATGAAATTTATTATTTCAGGAGTTATAGATTCTGCAGGAATAGTTAGGTCTCCTTCATTTTCTCTATTTTCATCATCTACAATGATTACTGGCTTTCCATTTTTGAAGCTAGATATTCCTTCTTCAATAGTATTTAAATTCATTTATTCCTTTTTTTATATTTCTATGAGATAAAATTTTATCTTTCAAAAATTATATTATAATTAATAACTCGCACGATGTTAATAAAATGTGAAAAAATCATTTATTGAATTTATAGAAATTTTCTATATATTTAGCTGTTAAATCTACCTCAACATTAACTAGTTTAGTTGGTTCTGAATACTTGAAAATGGTATTTTCCCATGTAAAAGGAATTATTGAAACTGTAAATTTTTCATCATCTATTTCAACAATTGTTAAACTTGTACCATCAAGTGCAATATAACCTTTTTCTACCAGATATTGTGAAATTTGTTTAGGTGTTTTTATTGAAACATTATATGAATTTCTTTCCTTAGAAATACTTGAAATTTCACTTGTGCAGTCTATGTGGCCTTGAACTAGATGGCCACCTAATTTGCCTCCTAATAAAGCAGATGTTTCTAGATTCACTTTAGAGTTATTTGATAAGTATCCTAAATTTGTTCTCTTTAAAGTTTCTGGAATAACATTAACTTTGAATGTTGAATTTTCTAAGTTTTTTTCGATGACTGTCAAACAGGTTCCAGATATAGAAATACTGTCAGAAACATCCAGATCTTCAATAACATCTTTAGATAATATTGTTAAAGATTCATTAGTAATTTCTATTACTTTACCTATTGTTTGAATTATTCCAGTGAACATTTTAATTCAAGTATCCTGATACCATAATATCATCTTTAATTGTTTTGATATGGAGATTTTTTAATTTTGGTGAATCTTTTATATAACTATAACCTTCTCCTCCTACAGCAGTAATTGCATTTTGTCCTCCTAGAATTTTAGGAGAAATAAAAATTATTACTTTATTTACAAGGTTTAGATCAAAGAAACTTCCTAGTATATCTTTCCCTCCTTCAACAAAAATGTTTATACAACCTCTATTAGCTAAATCTTCTAATACGGTAGATATATCTACTCCTTTTTCGCTTGGATTAACTTTTACATATTCCACATTATTATTAGTTTGATTAGGAGGATTTGTTGAAGTTGTATATATTAATATTTTACCTGGAGCCTCGAATAAATTTGAATCTTTGGGTGTTTTGGAATTTGAATCTAAGACAACACGAAATCTTGGGCCACTAAAACCATTCCGTGCATTTAGTCTAGGGTTATCAGTTAATAAAGTGTTTATTCCAATAAGAACTGCATCAGATTGAGATCTCAGTTTATGAACTATATTTCTTGAATGTTTATTAGATATCCAAGATGAATTCCCAGATTTGGAAGAAATTTTACCGTCTAATGTCATTGCATATTTTACTGTAATAAAAGGCTTTTTTGTTAATGTGAAATGTTTAAACCCCTCGATCAATTCTTCTGCTTGACGAATTTCTTCTTTGTTTGCATCTGTAGACACTTCAATTCCTGAAGTTTTTAGTTTCTCTAAACCTTTTCCATTAACCTCAGGATTAGGATCTTTTAATGGGGTAACTACCTTTCTGATTCCTGATTTTATTATTGATTCTACACAAGGGGGAGTAGATCCATGATGTGAACAAGGTTCAAGGGTAGTGTAAAGAATACTATCTTTACTTTTCTGTCCAGCTTCTTCTAAAGCAACAATTTCAGCATGTTTGACAGGATTAGTACTGGTACTTCCTTTTCCAACAATCTTTGAATTATTAACTATTATTGCTCCAACTGGAGGTCTTGGCGAAACTTTTCCTTTAACTAATTCTGCTAGAGAAAGTGCTTCTTTCAAAAATGTCATTCTTGTTCAGTATGTTTAATTTGTTTATCAAAATCTAAGTGGGCTTTACTTGCTGTAGGATCTTGTTGTCCTTTATACCTGCTACCTAACTCTGGGGAACCATATTCTCTTATAACGTGAGTGGTTAGTTTTAAGAAACTTATTTGCCCTATCCTCATTCCATAATACAAAGTTATGGGTAATCTAGAAACATTGGTAAGTTCTAATGTTAATTTTCCATCCCATCCTGGATCTACATATCCAGCAGTTGAATGTATTAATAATCCTACTCTTCCTAAAGAACTTTTTCCTTCTAGTCTTGCTACTATATCTGTAGGAATTTTAATTCTTTCAATAGTAGATGCTAAGATAAATTCCCCCGGATGAAGAATGAAAGGTTGATCTTTTTTTACTATGTGTTCTTCTGTTAAATCAGGTAAATCTTTTTTTAAATCAATAAAGGGTTCTGTTGAATTTCTAAAAACTAATATTTTCTTGTCTAGGTGAAGATCTACACTTGCAGGTTGAATATCTTTAGTATCTAGAGGATCTATAATTATTGCCCCTTTTTCTAGGTATTCTTTGATAGTTTTATCGCTTAAGACCATTTTAAGTTCCTTATATAATTTAATAATATTTTATAATTACTTATCAGAAAATATTACAAGATATTGAAAAATTTTATTAAGACTTGTTTTTTATTATTTCTATAAGTTTAAGATAATATGAATAATATGATAGAAGATTTAAGAGAAATAGGAAGAAGTATAATTATCGCTGCCTTAATTTCTATAATTTTACAATTTCTTATTCAAAATAATGTTGTAAAAGGTAAAAGTATGTTTCCTAATCTTGAGGATGGTCAGAGAGTATTGGTAAACAAGTTCATTTATCAACGTACTATTGATTTTGATAAAGATTATATTGGAGAAGGGGAAGAATTTATTTTTGGTGGCCCTCAAAGAGATGAAATTGTTGTATTTAAATCCCCTCATAATTATCAAAAAGAACCATTGGTTAAAAGAATTATTGGTCTTCCAGGAGATTGGGTGGAGATTAAAGATGGTGTTGTTCTAGTGAATAATGATCCTTTGTCTAGTGATTTTGGTTTTACATCTTCTATATCATTTGATCGTAGAATGAAAGTTCCTGAATCAATGTATTTTGTTTTAGGAGACAATAGGAATCATTCTAACGATTCTAGATTATTTGGTTTTATTTCTTCTGAGAATATTATTGGTAGAGTTTGGATAGCATATTGGCCATTTCTAGAGTTTAAAGTTTTTGGTTAAAATATTTTTTATTGAATCAATTTTTATTTTTAGTTGAAACCCATCAAGGGATTTATTAGACTTGCTTAAGCACTTTTCATATTTTCATATGGGCCCTTAGCTCAGCCCGGCAGAGCAACTGACTTTTAATCAGTAGGTCCAGGGTTCGAATCCCTGAGGGCCCACCATATTAACTAAAATTCAAACGTTTGTTGACGTTTTGTTAAAAAATTTTAGGTAAAATTTAAATAATAGAAAATGGAGGTATTTAATATGTTGAGAGTATATTTTAGGAGAAGGAATTTATTTTTTCTTATTTTTATTTCATTAATATTTCTTCTTATAAATTCTTTTATTCTTACAGAAGCTCTTCCTACTTTAATTCTTGCTATAGTTAATGGTTCAGCAGCTACATTATTTGCTCAATTGAGAATGAATTTATGGTCAAGAAATTTAGCAGAAAGACATAACAACTGTGAAATATCAGAAGATGATTATTTAGATTGATAGAATAATTCTTCAAAATAATCACTTTTCCTTAACTGGTTTCCTTATGTAAAATATACTTATGAAAAGTTTTTATTCTTTAATATTAATCATATTTATTTATACGTCTTTAAGTTGCACCACAGATTCACAATCCGCAGGATTAGAAGAAAAAAATAATATTCAACCATCTGAAATAGAGAGAAGAGGGCCTCCGCCTGATGGAGGAGAGAGAAGAGGGCCTCC
>CAYSUW010000007.1:52635-72546 GCA_964434385.1 uncultured Dehalococcoidales bacterium
AGAGAGAAGAGGGCCTCCGCCTGATGGAGGAGAGAGAAGAGGGCCTCCACCTGATGGAGGAGAGAGAAGAGGGCCTCCACCTGATAGAAATATGAATAGGCCTATGGATAAATACTCTTGTCAGATAAATGATCAAGGTTTCTGTGTGTTTACTGGAAAACCACATCAAAATGGATTAAAAACGAATTCTGATGAAATTGCAGATAGAAATGGAAAATTTTTATTCTCAGTTGATAATGCCATTGCTGTAAATTCTTTGGGAGAAATATTGGAAGCAAGAGGTACTCCTGCATCAGATGGTGATTATATGACTGAATCTTCACTGAATGGAATGACTAAAGATGAAAAATCTTTCCATAAAGTAATGGCCATAATGTTCCCAATTAGAAATGCACTAATGTATGATATTGAAAACATTGCTTTATCAGATTGGAAAGATTTAGTTTTAGAGCTTAAAAAAAGAAAAATCAAGGATTCTACTTATACCGGAGGTCCTACTCCGAGAGATAATTATTATGGAAGAGAAGGAATTTTTGAATTAGCTAAAAATCCTGTTGGTAGAGATATCCATCATGATGTGATGAAATTTCTTGAGGAATCTGGAATTCAACTCCTTTGTCATGTTACATCTGATGAATTTAATAATATGCTAAGAGATTCTCATCCTGAGGGTCATGATCCATGTAAAGATGCAGAAATTATAGAAAAGATTCCATTTTAAGAATCATCTAAGTTTTCAGATTGTTCTTCTAACAATTTCTTAGATTTCTTCTTTTCTGCTTTAATTCCAGAAACTACCATAAAAATTCCAAGAAAAGTTGCAAATAATACAATTGACAGGAGTAATAGGGATTTTTGATGAATTATATTACTGAACATTAGTGTCCAGGCAATAATAACCATCAGTAAAAACAAGAATAATTTTTTAATTATCAAATTTATAATTTCTTTTTAAAGAATATATTAATTCCCGCTATCTTTAAGGCCTTTTGCTTGCCCTTCTCCAGATTGAAAAGGTTCAGGCTGTGCTATCAAAAGTGCATCTGCAAAACTCTGACAAGTTTCAACACTTAGTTCACATAAAACTACTAAGTTGCCAATTACTCCATATGCAGCATATTTAGTGCCTCCACGTACACCTGTACCAGCATCTGCTAGCGTAGTAACAGATTGTGCTCCTCCTGTTTCTGCTAGATCTTCTGTAGCCTCAGCAGCAATAGGAGCTCCTATATTGAGAGCATCTTCATGTGATTTGTAAAATCTGACTTCAATATCTTTTCTTTGCCTAAATCCATAATGAATTTCTGTAGCTCCTGGGGTATATAGATTTCCTTCTTCGTCTACTGCTTCAGGGTCAAATGTTTTAGAGGATTTCCAACCAGTAGGAAGTAAATGTTCTAAGCTAAACATATGGTTAGGAAGTGCTACTATGAAGTTAGAATCACTTCCAGCATTAGAAGCGGAATCTGAATTTGTGTCTGCTGAATCATCACCAGAACATCCAACTATAATAAATAGTGAAGATAAAAGGATTATTGTGGAAGCTATATTTTTCATTATTACCTACCTGTTAATTTTCCAATAAGATATCAATAATTATATTAAAAAACAAATTATATTGTCTTCCTTTTTTATAAATCATATATCTGTTATTTTATAAAGTAATTGATATCTAATTCTAGGAGCATAGATGAAAAAGCCAAATTTAGTTCTAGGAGATTTAATTTTTCCCGAGGGTTCTATATGGAAAAATGGATTATTATATTTTTCAGATATTTTTTCCCATGAGGTTGTTAGCTTATCTCTAGAAGGTGATAGGAACACTGTTTTTTCTCTTGAAGATGATTATCCTGTTGGCGTAGGATTGTTGCCCGATGGTAAAATGTTGATAAATTCAATGTTAGGGAAGAAATTACTTATAGGAGACCCTGAAACAGCAACAATATCAACATATTGTGATTTTTCAAATATATTGTCTGATTATTCTCCAGAATATATTGTCAATGACATGATAGTTAATAAGAATGGACAGGCATACATAGGTATTTGTGCTGTAGATTTTGATGAAAATCAACCTGTTGGACCCCAGAATATACCAAGTTTTAGCAATATTTTATTAGTAGATACAGACGGAAGTGTCAGAATTGCTTCTGATAGAATGACTTTCCCTAATGGAATGGCTATTTCTCCGGATGGAAACACCTTAGTTGTAGCAGAAACATTTGCAAACAGATTGACTTCATTTGATATAAATTCTGATGGATCTCTTAAAAACAAGAGAGTCTTTGCTGATATTGGAGCACCTACAGATGGGATTTCAATGGATCAAGAAGGTTGTGTTTGGGTTGCATTACCATCATACCAATTTGGAGGACATGGAGGCTGGGTAAGAGTAAAAGATGGTGGAGAGATTTTAGATGAAGTGATTACTAATACTCATGGAGCCTTTGACTGTCAGTTAGGTGGCCCAGAAAAAAAACATTTATTTCTTTTAGAAGCCTCAATATTAGGTCAACCACGAGATAAAGGTGATGGAAGAGTTAGAGTTGTTGAAGTTGAAGTTCCTGGAATAGATTAATTAAAAATTAAATTTTTCTTCAATATTATTAACCACATATTCAGCATCTTCACCCACGCCTATAAATTGAGCAGATTTAGAAGAGTGCATCCACTGTAATCCCATAAAGTAGAGCCCTTTGAAATTAGTTATTCCTCTTTCTTGAATAGGGTGTCCATTTTCTTCAGTTACGTCTAATTTCACCCAATCAAAATTAAATCTAAATCCAGTTGCCCATATAATTGTAGAAATTTTTGATGAATCAAAGGAAATGAATTTCGGAGAAATTAGATTGTCTTTATTTATTCTTGAGTCTGGCTTAATTATTTGATTAGGAGCTTTTAAATTATGATTATTAATGTGTTCATCTACTTTTTGGGCCCATTTTAATGCAGAATCATCAGAAAATTTCAGGTTTTCAAACAAGTTGTTATTAAAGAAAATTCTTTCTGATGAATAATCTGAAACTGAGCCACAGAGTTTTAAACCTTTTTCATGTAAATCCATTAAATTTATTTCATGACCTCCTCTAGCACCAGATGTATGGGAACTACATTTCCATCTTTCATTAAACGGAACTTCTTCAACTGTTTTGTCAAACAAACCCATTTCATTATTCCACCATGAAGAATCATGACCTCTGTAACTACGTAATCTTCTACCGCACTTACTTACTGAAAGCCACACTTCTTTTTCTGATTCGAGTAAATCTTCAGAAATTTGAGCACCTGATTGTCCAGAGCCAACAACTAAAGTTGCTCCTTCAGGTAAAATTTTTGAATTTTTATATTGAGATGAATGAATTTGAAGTGTTTTATTTTGAGTTTTTGATGAGAATTTGGGAATATGAGGATCTCCAAATGCACCAGAAGCTATAATTACTACATTAGAGTGAATTTTCCTTTTATTAGTTTTTATTTCATATATATCATTTTTTTTTCTTGATAACGAAATCACATTCTCATGGGTGAATATTTTAGAACCTATGTGGGATGCAAAGTTTTTAAGAAGATTGATTATCTCAGATTTGTTTAAAAATCCATCAGGATTTTTTGAAGGAAATAATTTAGTGCCAAACCCAAATTCAGGAATTTTAATAGCCCAGTTAGGGTTAACTAAAAAAAAATTATCCCATCTTTCATCTTCCCAAGTGTTAGCTATTTCTCCTTTTTCAATAATAATATGAGGAATATATTTTTTGGTTAAATGAAGGCTAGAGCATAATCCAGCTACTCCTGCTCCAATGATGACAACTGGGTAAAATTCAGGGTTAATTTTTGAAAAATTAAATTGCTGCAATGCCTCCTCCATCTACTACTATCGAAGTTCCTGTAACCCATTCTGATTCCTCTGATGCAAGGAATAGTGCAGCATTAGCAATATCCTTAGGTTTTCCTAATCGTTTTATTGATAAAGTTTCTTTAAAGGATTCTATTTCTTTAGGTTTCAAATAATCTTGTATGGGAGTTTCAATATACCCTGGGCAGATAGCATTTACAGTAATTCCATATTGTCCAAGTGATAGTGACATATCTTTAGTCAGATTGATAATGCCTGCTTTTGATGAAGCATAAGCAGGTCCATTTCCACCTCCAAAAGCATGTACTGATGCAATGTGAATTATCCTTCCTCTATCTGATTTTTTTAATAGTTCAATACAATTTTTAGATAGAAAAAATACACCTCTAATATTAACTCCTGTAACTTTATCCCAATCTTGGACAGATAAGTCTTCTATGGAACCAGGAATATGTATTCCTGCATTATTAACTAATATGTCCAGCTTACCAAAATCTGTTTTAATTTTTTCTACTAAAGTTGTAATTTCATTATCATTTGATACATCAGTTTTAATGAAAATTCCTTCTCCTCCAATATTTTGTATTTCTTCCAATGTAGTTGTTGATAAATCGGTATCATGATATTTTCCAATTTTTGGTTTTTCCTGAATATCTGTTACAACAACAAATGCACCCTCTTTAGCAAATTCTATTGCTATTCCTCTTCCTATACCTGAACTTCCCCCTGTAACTAAACATACTGAATTATCAAATTTTTTCATCTTCTTCTCCAAATTTTTCTTTAATCATATGATTTATAAGTTATAATACGATATATGTTAAATTTTATAATTATTTTCTGATTGGAGATAAAATTGTTTAAAGTTTTCAAAACTAAAATTAGTTTTAATGTTTCATTAATCTTTTCCCTGATAATTTTTTCCTCAGCTTTGATGTTTGATTCTAAACAAGTATTTGCAGATGAAAATTCAGGTAGGTTAGCAGTAGTTCTTCAGTCGAATAGCTTAGATATAGTTATTCGTGACAATAATACAGGAGATTCTTTCCCGATTGAATTTCCTGGATCAAATAGTTCTGATGAAATCCACCCTGCATTATCTAGAGATGGAAGTATGCTTGCATTCTCCACGAACAATAATGATTTGTTCCCCAATGATGGCACTTTCAACATTGTAGTTTTTATGTTGGAAGGTCCTTCTGCTGGTGATATCTATCCTATTACAACTATGCATTGGAACGGAATAGAAAAAGATGAATTCCATCCTACATGGGATCCTTCTGGAGGTAAAATTGCCTATACTGCTCATAATATTATTGGATCATGGAATGATCATCAATGGAGTGGTGAAACAGATATATATTACCGTGACTTCTATGAAACAATATCATGGTATGATGGGCCTGAAGAGACAAATTTTGATGAACGATGGGATGGTGATTCTCCTGGAGAAGTTAGTCTTACAGTAATAGAAGATGGGATATCAAATTGGGAACCTTCTTGGAGTCATGAATCAGCAGATTCAATAGCTTACACTAGTGATAGAGATGGAAGCTCTCAGATTTATCTTTTGTTGGGTATAGGAATAGAAGGTGATGATCCTGGCTTGGGAGGTATTTCAGAGACAAGGGTAAGTAATCATTTTGGTGCAGATTCGGACGACAATGAAAATCCTGAATTAGCAGTTTTTAACAGAGATTATGGAGAATTTGAGCTAAATTGTGCAGAGGGAAGTCCATTAATATTTTATTCTACTGATGGATCTCCTGATCCTGATATGAATGATGAGGGTGGTCATAAATTAGTAGCTGCTTGTTTTAGTGCAGATGATGATAATAACTTTCTTTTTAATACTTGGCTGAGTGGTAATGACAATGGAGATATAAATGGATGGTACCCCAAATTATTGCCTGGCTCAAATTCTCTAGCCTTTGTCAGTGATGATGAAGCTTCTGTTTTCATAAAAACTGGTCCTTCAGGAAACAATATTAAAGTTTGGCCTGAAACAGTAATGGATGATGGTTTTTCATGGTCTAATTCATCCGGAGAAATAAATTTCCAACCAGAAGAAGAAGAAGATCCAGATGTATCTGTTAATGTTTTTGGTGGTTCTGTAGAACTTGATACAGGAGAACTATTCGGTTCTGGAGAAGATCGAAATCAACAGGAATTTGATCGTATAGACAGGGAAATAGAATTGGAAATACGAAGGTTAGAAGCCTACAAATTAGATGCAGAGAGTTTTGTAGAGATGGAGGAAAGAAGAATAGAATTTGAAAGAGAACAATTTTATGGACAGATAGAGATGCAGAAAATGGATGTAGAATTTGTCTACCAACAGAGGACAGAAGGTTGGGGAGATGCAGCAACTGAAGATTTTGAAAGAGCTGAAGAAATGGATCGTGAACAGTTGGAACGAAACATGGGTATGCAAATGAAAGAGGTTGAAAATCAATTGTTGAGATTTGATGAAGATTTTGAGAGAGAAAAGAAAAATCTTGAAGAACAGCATGCTTATGGGTTAGCTCAATGGCAAATTCAATATGATTCCGGTACTGAAAGAATAAAATTTGATCGTGATGTCTGGTTAGCAGAATTTAATATTAATAAAGAAAGGGATCTAGAAGATCTGAATAGATGGTATGACCAAGAAATTGATCGTGAAGTACTAGAAATTCAGAATGAGATCAATTTTAGAATCGCTAACGGAGAAGACATAGAGGATCTTATTCAGCATAGGGAATTCAGAAAACAGGATTATGAATACGAAAGACAAGAAAATATAAATAATCATGCAGCAGATAAAGAAAGAGAAATAAGAGAGACAAGAAATAATTGGGATTATGAAGATGCAAATCGATTAGAAAATTTAAACAGAGATATTGCAGATGATAAATTTGGAAAAGAAAGAGAGATGGAAGAATTTCTTTATAACTGGAATTCTCAAAGGGAAAATAGAGTGAGAGATGTTGAAAACAGGAAACGAGAATATGAAAGTTCACTACAACAGTTAGAAGATAGATGGGAGAGTAACAAGAGAGGTTTTGAAAGTAATAAGCAAATGGAATTGGAAAGTGCTAAATATGATTACGATAATAAAATGCAGCAAATTCAAATGGAAATAGAAAGAGCTGAAATGGAATGGGAAGCACAGTTGGAAAGAGCAAGATCAGGTGTTCAGAGATCTGTAGAAGATTTTGATTTTCAAATAGATCAAATGATTCAGGAAGGTGAAATGAGGAAGCAAATGGTCGCCATGGATCAACAACAACTTGTAGATGAATATTCAGCAAAACAGGATAATCTAGTTAGTGAAAGAGACCAAATTGAAAATGATTATGCAGGAAGAATAGATGATGCAAACCGTGAATATGAAAGTAGGCTTCAAGAGATAGAAAATAGAAGGCAATATTGTATGGATGAAGGCTGTGATCAAGATGAGATAAAATCTATAATTGAGTTAGAGACTCAAATTGAACTCGATCATCAAGAGGCCCTTGGAATTGCAGAAAGTGACTATAATCGTAATTACTCTAATTGGGAATTTGAAATGAGAAATGTTTCAAATGTGATAGAAATGGGACAGAGAGAAGATCTATATGAAGATGGAGATAGAGGGTTCTTTTCGAATCCACTAGTTGGAAGTATTAAAACTGGTGAATCTGATTGGGAAGAGAGGATGCGTGATCCTGGTTTCCTGGCTATTGCAGGTTTAGTTGTAACAGTAGGTGCTACTCTACTACAGATGTTCAGAGGAAATTAGTTTGAAAATTACTAATGTTAAAACTCATTTGGTAATGCCAGTAGAGAAACTTGCTTGGTTGTTTGTAGAAGTAGAAACAGATGAGGGGATTACTGGAATTGGTGAATGTACTAATTATTCTGCTAATCCTGCTCTTATTTCTGGAATGGAATCTTTAATAAAACCATTGGTTATAGGTGAAGATCCATGGAAAATAGAAGAGATATGGCATCGTATTTTTTCAGCATATTCTTCTTCAAATGGTAGAGGCTATATTTCTAATCTTATTAGTGGGTTAGATATTGCTCTTTGGGACATAAAAGGAAAATCTTTAGGAGTACCTATATATGAATTATTAGGAGGCCCTGTTAGGAAAGCAGTTCCTTTATATACTCATGTCCAAGATCAGACTCCACATCAGGCTGGCAGTATTAAAGATGGAAAAACAGAATATAGAACTCCAACTATCCAAGAAATGATTGTTGCTGCAAAGGATGCTAAAGCAGCAGGATATCAAGCTATTAAAACTGATCCATTCCCTCCAGATGATATTGAAGGAGATCCTACTTGGACTGATGGAGGTATTACTTTTGAAAAAGTGGGAATCTATGAAAGTTTGAATAATAAGAAAATCAGACAATCAGTAGAATGGATGGAAGCACTTAGGGAAGCTGTAGGTCCTGACTTTGAGATTTTAATTGATGCTCATGGAAGATTTGATGTTCCCTCAGCAATAAAAGCAGCCAATGCTTTGGAACATATTAATCTTGTATGGTTTGAAGAACCTTGCCATGCAGCTAATCATGAATCTCTTAGACAGGTAAGAGAAAATACTGGAGTAGCTTTATGCGTTGGAGAAAGACATTTTACCAGATGGGATTATACTCCATTGTTTAATAATCGTTTAGTAGATTATATTATGCCTGATGTTGCTTGGTGTGGTGGCATAAGTGAATTTCGTAGAATCGCTTCTTTGGCAGAAACATATTATATTCCTGTGAGTCCACATGATGCTCTTGGTCCTGTGGCTATAGGTGCTAGTTTTCAATTATGTATGAATATAACGAATTTATATAGACAGGAATGTATTCACACATGGTTTTCAGAGTTTGAAAAAATAATTACTCCTATGTTTGATATTCAAAATGGATGTATTGTTCCTAATGGCAATCCAGGACTAGGATTTGATTTAATACCTGAAGCTTTAGAAAAATACAAAGTGAACCCTGAAGAAAATCGATCTAAGCCTATGTGGTTGACTAAGTCTTAAGGATAAAATTTAGAAGATTTTGAATATATCTTTTATTACAGATAATGCATCTCCCATTTTATATTTGTCGAGTAATTTGCCCCAATGAAGTATATATTCTTGTAAAAGTTTTAAGATAAGTGGAAAAGGAAAAAGTAGAATAGACCCTTTTAAGCTTAGTTTATTTTTGGGTTTTATAAGTTTTTTCCCAGCAATAAATAAAAACCATGTTTCAAAAACATTTGGGAAAATAAACAGTATGATTCTTGCATCTGTAAATTCGAAAACTATAAAACCTATGCATCTGTAAATAAATAATATTAATGCGATTCGCCTTTCCCAACCATCTTCCCATTTGAGAACAACTATTAAGAATGTGAGCATATATGCCAGATCTAAAGCTTTATCCAAGCTTTGATAATCTCTGACTCCTCCAAGTTGGAGGTTTCCAATTATGAATAGGTCAGACAAATCGACTAATATTGCTATGATTGCTCCAGTAAAAGCCCATTTTAATACTGGCAATGCCCCTAGCAGTCTTACAACGATAACTATTAATTCTTCTAATGTAATCATTTAATCGTTCTCTTCACTATTTTAAATCTGGAAAATCAAGTTGTCTTAATGATTCATATAGACATAATGCTACAGCATTGGATAAATTTAAACTTCTGCTGGTTTCCTTCATGGGAATCCTAATTATTTTTGCTATTTCTTTTCTTTTTAATATTTTTTCAGGAAGACCTCTTCCTTCTGTTCCAAATAATAAGTAGTCATTTTTTTGATATTTTATTTCAGTGTATTTAGTGGTGCCTGAGCTATCAAAAGCAAAAAGATTAACTGGATTTGTTTTTATTAAGAATTCTTCAAAGTTTGCGTATTGATAAGAACTTGAAAATTCATTGTAATCTAAATGAGCTCTTTTTAATGATTGGGAATC
Organism: uncultured Dehalococcoidales bacterium; assembly: GCA_964434385.1. GTDB lineage: Bacteria > Chloroflexota > Dehalococcoidia > Lucifugimonadales > Lucifugimonadaceae. The sequence goes on from CAYSUW010000007.1 coordinate 62,423, forward strand.
TAAATTAAAACCAAAAGGTTTTATGAGATGTAATGCGGAACCTGTGTTAGCACAAAGTCTAATTATATTTCCAGTATTTGGAGGAATCTCAGGACTATTTAATACTATATTTAACATATTTTTTGTAGTTGTATCTATATTATATTCTTTATATAGTTTAATGAATAAATTTCTTGTTATAGGAGGGTTTATGGCTAGGATAAACAAAGCTATAGAATTATTAAGTGTTGATCAACCTATATATTATACAGGTGCACATTCTGGGCACGTATTAACTTATGAACAAGGAAAAAAAGATGCCCATACATGGGCCGACTATATCAATATAGGAATGGAACATGGGTGTTTCGACATGACGGGACTTGATAACTATATTAAAGGCTTAATTGATGGAGGGCCCACTAAATCTGGTCATAGGACACCAGCTCTGATAGTAGAATTACCAGCTGAAGCTATTAGTGAAGAACTTATAAGGTTTAATGCATGGCAGATCAGACAGATTCTAGCTAGAGGTGTCCATGGGATATTATTATGTCAGGCTGAAACTCCTGAAGCTGTAAGAGCATTTGTAGAATGCTGTAGATATCCAAGAAATTCTATAGGTGTGGGCGATGGGCTAGAACGAGGTACAAGAGGAGTTGGATCTGAAATAACTGCTTCAATAGTTTGGGGAATTGAGAATAATGAATATATTCAATTTGCTGATCCATGGCCACTTAATCCTAATGGTGAACTTTTATTAGGTTTAAAAATTGAATCAGTAAAAGGTTTAAATAGATGTGAAGAAATATTAAGTGTTCCAGGAATTGGTTTTGCAGAGATGGGCCCTGGAGATATGTCTATGTCTATGGATATTGTTAGAGAAGCTGGAGGTGGAATCCATGATCAAGATCCAAGAATTATTGAAGCTAGGAGTAGGGTAAATAATGCATGTAAAGAAAATGGAATTGCTTTTTTAGGTCATGGAACTAAGGATGATATTGATAAAATGATAGATACTGGTGCTAGAGTAATTTCTGGAGCTAATCAAGAAATAGCTGAGTTAGGTCGAAAATACAGTAAGCGTCAAATGAAATAATTAAAGGAATAAATATGAAAATCACAAATGTTGAAACATTTTTTGTAAATCCAGGATGGGGGAAAAATTGGTTGTTTGTAAAAGTTGAAACTGATTCCGGGATACATGGTTGGGGTGAATGTTACACACAATCAGATAGAGATAGAACAATTCAAGTTCATGTTGAGCATTTAGGAAGATATCTAATTGGTCGAGATCCAGGTAACATCAAGCATTTTACTCAAGTTGCGTTTGATGATTATGCTTCAAGAAGAGGTGCTATGGAAATCTTTTCTGCTGTCAGTGGTATTGAACAGGCTTTATGGGACATAAAAGGAAAAGAGTATGGTGTTCCTGTATATAAATTGTTAGGTGGTAAATACAGATCAAAATTAAGAGTATATGCAAATGGATGGTATGCTGGATCTGATACTCCAGAAGAATATGCTTCAGCTGCAGTAAAAACTGTAGAAAAAGGTTTTACTGCATTAAAGTTTGATCCAATTCCAGGTCCTTTCAGGTCTTATATTCCCAAAACACATGAAAATCAGGCAGTTGAAACAGTAAGAAGAGTAAGAGAGGCAGTCGGAGATGATATAGATTTACTTATTGAAGTTCATAGAAGATTATCTCCAATGCATGCTATTTCATTAGCTAGACGTATAGAAGAATATGATCTCTATTGGTTTGAAGAACCTTGTTCTCCTGAGAACATGGATGCTATAGCTGAAGTTAAGGATAGTATTTCTATTCCAGTAGTCACAGGAGAAGCGTTATATACCAAAGCAGGGTTTTATGAAGCATTTTCTAAAAGAGTTGCAGATATTATCAACCCAGATGTTGCTAATACAGGTGGCATTTTAGAATTAAAGGAAATAGCTGCAATGGCTGAACCTCAAAATGTTGCAGTTTCACCACATAACTACAATTCTACAACCATAGCTCTTGCGTCAACTATGCAAGCATGTATAACTATGCCTAATTTTATTATTACAGAATATTTTATGCCTTGGGCAGAGATAGGAAAAATAATTTGTCCTAATAGTTTTACCCCAGTGAATGGGATCATTGAAATTCCTGACACTCCTGGTTTGGGTGTAGATCTTGATATGGAACAAATAGCAAAATATCCTTATCAAGAATTTAATAGATCTTTACCTAATCCAGAGCAGGAGGGAACTTATTTAGGTTCTTGGCCAGATAATTTGACTGAACAGTCTTAAGGCTGAATTTGAAGACGGGCTTTACTTAGTTTACTTTCTCCTTCAATTTTAGTCTCATACATTTCTTTCTCTTGCTCTACTAAAATTTTATGGAGTGATTGTTCATGTTCTATACGAAGTTCATGCTTTTTGTTTTCAAATTCTAGGTGTAATTCTTGCTTTTCAAGATCTAATGCTTGCCTTTGAGCCATCATTTCCATTTCCATTTTCATTCTCTCCGCATCCATTTCTTGTCTCTGTGCTTGCATTTCCATTTCCATTTCTTGTCTTTCGGCATGCATGGTTTTCTCTACTTTTTCCATTTCTTGTCTTCTTTCCATTTCCACTTTTCTTCTTTCTTCATCCATCCTCATTTGTTCATTCTGCATTTCCTTTTGCATTTCCATTTCCATTTTTCTTCTTTCTACTTCCATTCTTTGTCTTTCTCGTTCCATTTCCATTTGCATTCTTTCATCTTCTCTTCTTCTTTCCATTTGCATTCTTTCCTCTTTTTCTTGATCAGGTCCAGGTCCCATTCTATTATTTCCTGGAGGTGGAGGTTGTCTATCACGAGGTGGATCTTGAGTTGTTTGATCGCTGTTAGGTAAACAAGATAAGCTGTAAAAAATAAGAATGCTTATACTAGTTAACAAAAATAATCTTGAAAATTTTCTCATAGCCCATATTTTAACTCTTTATGAAAATTAGCACAAAATTTATAATAAATTTTATAGGTAAAAGATTTCAATCTAGGCAGATTAATAATTCTTTTGGAAAATTTCACAAATGGATATATTCAATATCTAAAGGAAAAATATTAGGTAATCTAGGAAATCTTCCTGTATTGATTCTTAATACTGAAGGAAGAAAGACTGGGAGAATTATCAAAACTGCATTGGTATATTATTCTGATCAAGGAAAATTTTTCATAATAGCATCATTCGGAGGTAACCCAAATCACCCCTCTTGGTTTTTAAATATTAAGAAAAACCCTAATGTTAAATTTCAAATAAAAAATGAAGAATTTAATTCCTTTGCGAAGATATTATCCAATGAAGAAAAATCTTTGATATGGCCGAAAATAGTTGATTTTTATTCTGGGTATGAAAGATATCAAGATTCTACAAGTAGGGAAATCCCAGTAATAGAATTAGAATTAAGATGACTTTTGAAGTAGTTGGATAATATTGTTATCAGGATCTTCAATAGTAGCTATCAATCCTCCCCATTCTTCTTCTTCAGGTTTCCTGATTATTTTTACTCCTTTTTCAGATAAATTTGAAATGGTTTGATTAATATTCAGTACATCAAAATTTATCATTATTCTGAATTTATCTTTGCTTTTTCCTTTTACTTGACTATGTTTTGATATAGTTAATTTGAAATCTCCCCATTCAAAATTCACATAGTTTGATTTTTTCGTTCTGATTGATAATCCTAAAATATTTTCATAAAAATTACTCATTTTTTTTAAGTTATCTGTGCAAATAATAATTCCGCATATTTTAGGAATATTCTTCATATGTTAAATACTGATTATAGATTTATTGAAGTTTTTTTCATTTAGAGTTATCCCTAATCCAGGGAGATCTGATAATGTTGTTGTTCCGTTTTCTGGTAATGATACTCCATCGAATACATCTGCTATTTTTTCAATTGGACCAGTAAATTCTGTGGAGAATTCATGAGGTATAGAAGCATTTTGGATAGTTGAGTAACACTGAAGACTTGCTGTTCCATTTATTCCTACTGTCGGACTATGAGGCATAACAGGTTTATTGTAAATTTCAGCAAGTTCAAATATTTTTTTTACTTCTGAAATTCCTCCAGCTATTAAAATATCTGGTTGGAGAATATCTGGGTTTCCTATCTCAATAAGGTCTCGAAATCTCCATCTTGTTGATTCCTGTTCTCCTGTAGAAACAGGGACTTCTAATGCATCAACAACTTGTTTTAGCCCCGGTAAATCATATTGTGGGATTGGTTCTTCAAAATGGAAAATTCCAAGTTCTTGGAATTTTTTTCCCTGCGCAATTGCTGTACTTACTGAATAACCATTATTCGCGTCGAATGAAAGTGGGATATCTGACGGGAGAAAAGCTCTACATTCTTTAAACATTTGGAAATCTTTATTGGGATTTATGTCTTGTCTGTTTGCCCTCCAATCCATTCTTATTTTAAAAGCTTTAAACCCTAATTCCAGACCTTTCTCTATATCATTAATCATTTGTTTTGATTCTTTCTTCCATCCACTTCCAACACTCCAATAAAGAGGGATTGTTTTTCTAGCTTCTCCTCCTAGGATTTTATAAAGAGGCAAGTTAGCAGCTTTAGCTGTAATATCCCAAAGTGCTATATCGAGCGGGGCGATAAATTCTGCAGGGGTTTTTGTAATGATTTCAGCAGTGCCAAAAAATAAGATTTCCCATATTCTCTCAGGTTTTAACGGATCTTCACCTATAAGAAGTGGTTTAAAAGTTCTTTCCACATAAACTTGTAATGCTGCACTTCTACTTGAATAATATGACGCTGCTTCCCCTAAACCGTATATTCCCTGATCAGTTTTTACTTGAAGAACAGTTTTTCCAATATTAAGATTATTTACAGTTATATCAGTAATCTTCATGATTTCACCGAAATTCATTATAACTGATTTAATATTTTATTTATGAATGATAATTTTTATCGTAGAATTCTAAAATATTTATTTTAGGGAGTTGTTTTATGAAAGTTGCAATTGTGAAACATAATGATAATCCAAAAGAATGGATTAAGATGTTTGATGATCATGGGATAGAAATTATTCAGAAGGATTGTCCTGATAAGAAAAGTTATATTGAATTGTTAAAGGATGCTGATGGGGCTTTAATATATACTTTGCCTCTAACTGACAGAGAGGTTCTAGAAAATTGTCCTAAATTAAAGGTTGTAAGTAGAGGAGGAGTAGGAGTGGATTCTATTGATTTAAGTGCAGCTACAGAATTAGGTGTATGTGCTTGTAATACTCCAGGGATTAATACTTCTGAGGTAGCTGACCATGCTGTAGGAATGTTACTTTCCCTGACTAGAAATATTAGAGAACAAGACAGAATTATTAAGAAAGGTTCTTGGGCAGATAATCCCAAAGAATTGCATATTTTCAGAACCATTAATAGAAGAATAGCTGGAAATACTATAGGAATAATTGGATTTGGAAATATTGGAAAAGCATTTGCTAGTAGAATTAGAGGATTTGGTCCTAAATCTATAATTGCTTATGATCCTTATTTGGAACAAACAACTGCTGATTTATATGGTGTAGAATTAGTTTCACTTGATCAATTACTAACTCAATCTGACTTTATAACTCTTCATGCTCCATCTACAGAAGAAACACATCACATAATTGACTCTGAAGCAATTTCTAAAATGAAAGATTCAGCTATATTAATCAATTGTGCTAGAGGACCTTTGGTAGATCCTAAAGCATTGTATACAGCTCTTAAAGATGGTTATATATCTTCTGCAGCTATAGATGTTACTGAAGTAGAACCAATTAATTCGGAAGATCCTCTACTTACTTTGGATAATTTAATAATTACACCTCATACTGCTGGTTCATCTTCTGTTTCAAGATTTGAGGGTTCTAAGAGACAGGCTGAAAATGTTATTAGAATATTAACTGGTGGAACACCACATGGTCTTGCCAACCCAGAAGTAATTAAGACAATTACTATTAACAAACAAAAAGGTGATAAACGTTGGGAAGGTTTTAAAGAATTTCAATTACCATAGATTTATAATTAAAATGGAAAAAAAGAGAAGCTATTCAGGATGGAAACCAGTCTTATTATCTTTATATGTTACTTTAGGGATATTTTTTTTCTTGTTCATAATGATGATTTTTGTCAGATGGCAAAATAAATGTGATTCTTTGATTCCTTGGGATAGAAATGCTTGTAAGGAATCTACACAAAATTTATAATAATCTTCACAGAGGTGAAAAATGACTATTTTGAGAAGAAAAGATCAACAATCTGAAGACAGGTACTCTGGTGTAACAAGAAGAGTACTAACAGGATCTGATTCAGGATCTACTATGCTTTCTGTTGGAGATGTAGTAATTCAACCAGGAGCAAAAATCCCTTATCATGTGCATCCTAATGTAGAAGAAAGTATGTACGTTGCAGAAGGTGATTTAGTAATGAAATTGGATGGAAAATCATTTGACATATCATCAGGAGACTGTGTTCTAGCATTAAAAGGAATTGGTCATGGGCTTGAAAATATTTCTCAGAATCCTGCAAGATTAATTACCGTTTTTCCAGATGTTTCTCCTGAAGTTGAACAGGTAGATTTTTCTGATTTTAAAAATGAAATTCCTGAGAAAAATGTTTCTTTTAGATCTAAAATGGATGGTTTTGAATTTGCTCCTGGTATCAAAAGATTTGATATAGTTGGAGACTTTTTAGGTGCTGAGTCCACTTATTTCAGTGAGTTAATTTTTGAACCTGGTGCAACATCACCTAACCACTACCATCCACATCATGAGGAAAGTATGTTTTGTTATAGAGGTAATTTGAATGCTGTTTATGGAGAAAATGACAATATACCTCTTGAACAAGGGGACATGTTCACATGTGAAATTGGCATAAGACATACTGTCAATAACCTTGGAAATCAACAAGGAACTTTACTCGCTATTCATCCAGTGCTTAATCCTCCTCCAAAGGTAATGGTTGATTAATGAAAATACTATGATAACTATTATGAAAGGAATATTTGCTATACCTGTAACCCCATTTAAGGACGATGGATCATTAGATATTGAATCATTAGAAAAATGTGTAGATTTCTGTTTGGAAAAAGGAGCTCATGGTATTGTTATGCCAGTAAATGCTAGTGAAGTATCTACATTAACTCATGAAGAATGGATGACCGTTTTGAAGACTGGTTTATCGAGAGTAAACAGCTCAGTTCCATTTGTTGCTGGCATTTCTGGAAATTCTTTAGAAATTTGTGTAGAGAGAGCAAAAATATGTCAAGATTTAGGTGCAGATTCCATCATGACTATGCCTCCTGGTTCTGGAGGTGGTGCAGGAAACATAAGAGAATTTTATGAGAGAATTTCAGAATCAGTAGAATTACCTATTTGGATTCAAAATAATAAACCTCCTAATGGTGCTAACGTTCCAACAGATTTAATAATTGAATTGCTAGATACACTTCCGAATATAAAATATTTAAAAGAGGAAAGTGAATACCCTGGACATATTATGTCAGAAGTGATTAGACGTTCAGGTGATAATTGTGAATCTATCATGGGAGGCATGGGGGGCAGATTTCTTCTTGATGAATATAGGAGAGGAGCAACAGGAACAATGCCTGCTGGTCATTTTACAGATTTACAAGTCAAACTTTGGGATGCTTTGATTTTAGGTAAAGAAAATGATGATGGAACAAGAGAGATTACTGAAGAAGCAAGGCGATTGTGGAAAGTTCTTTTACCTTCTTTGAATTTTGAATTTATGTTTGGAGTCACTGCTTATAAATTAGTATTCTGGAAAAGAGGAGTAATAAGTTCTCCTTTTGCTCGTATACCAATCAGGAAACCATTTGACGATCAAGACATGATTGAATTAGACCAAATATTAGATGGTATGGAGCCTGATTTAACTACTTGATATATTTCCTTACTTCTTCAAGGTATGAAGTAGTGCCACTGGATAGGAACCTATTAGTGCTATTAACAAGGCAGTTTACGCCTTCACCAATCCATTTTTTAGCTGATTCTCCATCAAAAACTAGAGTGCCTACTTGTTTCCCTGCTGATTTAATCTTAGGTATCATATCACTGATTGTTTTCTGTACTTTTGGATGAGTCATTTGACCATGAATTCCAAAAACAGAAGAAAGATCACCAGGACCTAAAAATATCATGTCTGCACCCTCAGTATTTATTATTCCATCTTGATTATCTAATCCATCCATAGTTTCTATTTGCAAACCAACCATCATTTCTTCATTAGCTTCTTTAACATACTCAGACATTGATTGTCCTGCATACATACTACTTCTTCCTCCAAATAAACCTCTTTTACCAACTGGAGGATATTTTGTAGAGTTCACAACATTTTTTGCATCTTCTTCATTGTTTACCAGTGGTATTAAAACTCCTTGAGCTCCTGCATCAAGAAATCTTTGAATATGTTGTTGTATATTCATTCCTATTCTTACTATGGGGCTAATCCCAGATAATTCAGCAGCTCTTATCATATTCTCTGCACTTTCATAGTCTGTACTTCCATGTTCACAGTCTATTATTACAAAATCCATTCCTAACCAACCCATCATTTCAACCATTCCTGGCGAAGGAAAATTCACAAATGGTCCAATAACAGGAGTGCCAGACATCATTTTTTCCTTCATAGTATTTTTTAACATTTTCCCTTTTATAATAATTTTCTATTAGAATACAAACACTATCATTAAGGAAAAAGAAATACATTAAATATTATGAATCTAACAATTAAAAATAAAAATATAAAAGCAGTGTTTTCTCCACTTGCGGGTTCATCTTTAAGATCTTTAATAGTCTCTACTAATGACGCTAGTTATGATGTTATTTCTAATTTCGATGATGATCTTTCTCCTAATCAATTACCTCTAGGTTCTGGTTCTTTTATAATGGCACCTTGGGTAAATAGAATAAAATCGGGGCTACTGAAAACTGAAAAGGGATTAACTAAACTTCCTAATGATGTTTTTTTTAATGATAGATTAAATGCTATTCATGGGATTGTATGGAATAAAGAATGGAATATAGATTTTCATGAAGAAAATCGTATTCAATGTTCAATTGATTTAACAAAACCATGGCCATTTAAAGGTAAAATTGTGATGAAAGCTTTTATTCAAGATAATTCACTCATTCAACAGTTATCAGGATATAACTATGATGATGTTCCTATGCCTATAGGAGTAGGTTGGCATCCTTGGTTTAGACGGATTTTAAATAAAGAACAGGCAGTTCTTAAGATTAATGCTAAAAGTATGTGGGATCTTGATGATAAAGGGATTCCGACGGGAGCTTTGATTGAAAACAACGAAATATTGGAAAAGTTAAGAGAAGGTTTAACGCCTCAAATAGATGAATTAAATAAGTGTTGTTTAAAAGTAAATCCTGAGGAACAGATTTTATATAAATGGCCTGAGCTTGAATTATTAATTGAATCATCTGAAGATTTAGGTCATATAATGTTATATAGTCCTGAGAATTCAGTATGTGTTGAGCCCCAAACTACAACAGTCAATGCATTTCAATTGGAAAATGACGGATTAGATGGAACTGGAGTGAAATACTTAAAAAAAGGAGAAAGTTTTTCAGTTTCTACGAAGTGGAGTATTGATTATTAATTTTGATTTAACTGGAGTTTTCAATTGTTCTTTTCTACTGTTTTAAAGTTAATAAGAAATATTTTTTTTCTTGCACCTACTCTTCCTAAAGTTTGGAGAGGGCTCGTTTCTAAAGAAATTCCTTTTCGCTTAAAATTAATTCCATTGTTAGGTGTGATTTATATCTTTTCGCCTGTATCACGATTTTTTAGTGGAGTATTTGATGATATATTTGTTTTTTTCTTTTTAATGAGTTTGTTTATTTCTAAAACTAGAAGTTATTTGGAAAAAAAAGATGTTTCGGAAAACAAAACTAATCAAGAAGAAGATTCTCAAACTATTGAGGGAGAATATAGATACAAAAATAAAACGACTAAAGATGATTAAATAAATTTATCTTTAGTCGTTTTATAATATTAAGCGTTGAAGGTTAAGTAGTATTCCCAAGGATGAGGTCTTGTTCTTACTTCATCAACTTCAGTTTCTCTTTT
>CAYSUW010000008.1:0-56712 GCA_964434385.1 uncultured Dehalococcoidales bacterium
TAATACTCTTCTACCAGTTAGTGAAAGCTCCGTCATTTCTTTCAAGATATGGCGGGAAACCACCTAGTTTTGTGTGGTATTTCTCAGCTACTTCTTCGTCAAATTCTATTCCAAGACCAGGTTTTTCTGAACACCATGCATATCCGTCTTCCCATTCAATCTGTACTGGGAATAAGTCTTGAGCGAATGATCCAGGTCTTTTTGGCATTTCCTGAACTCCTACGTTTGTCGATGCCATGCATAATGAAACACATGCAGCAGCACTGATTGGTCCTAAAGGATTATGTGGGGCAATGTCTATATAGTGGGTTTCAGCCCAATGAGTAATTTTTAAAGCTTCAGTGATTCCACCAACAATACATAAATCTATTCTTGCATAATTAATTAAATCTTCTTCAATTACCTGACGGAATGGCCATTTGCTTGCCCACTGTTCTCCTGCAGCAATAGGTAGAGAAACATGTCGTGCAAGATTTTTATAACTTCCAGGGTTTTCAGATCTTAGAGGATCTTCAATAAAGAATGGTTTAAATTCCTCTAATTGTTTACATAAATTTATTACGTGAGCAGTATCTAGTCTTGTGTGAACATCAAGACAAATTTGAATATCTTTTCCAACTGTATTTCTTACTTGTTCAACTTGTTCCACAGCCTTTAAAACAGATTCTACTGGTTCTAATGTTCCTTTTTCTTCTGGTTCAAGTTCACTACTTGTTTCAGGTTGTCCCCATCTAACAAATTTCCATCCTTCGTCTACAGTTTTTTTACAGTTTTCTATTAACTCTTTTGTTGAGGATCCTTGATTATGAGGGTAGCAAACAACTTTGTCTCTTACTGGTCCTCCCAAAAGTTTATATAGGGGCATATTGACTGATTTAGCTTTAATATCCCATAGTGCTATATCTATTCCACTTATAGCAGAACAGTAAACTATTCCTGCAGGAAAGAAATTCCCTCTATACATTAACTGCCAGTGTTTTTCTGTAGACCATGGATCTTCTCCAATGAGTCTTTCGCTTAAGTGTTCTACAGCATTAATTACAGATCCTCCCATTCTGGCAATTCCTATTTCTCCTAGTCCGAAAATACCTGAGTCTGTTTCAACTTTTACGAAAAGGTAAAGGATACTTCTCTCTCCAACTACTTTGTAATTTGTGTAATTTAAAGGGAATGTCTTTATTGCTGTAATTTTCATAAGTTACCTCTACTTAGGGTTTGGTGGATAAAAACCTGCTCCTTCTCCGCGAGAGAAGGGAGGAGAATCAATTGGAGGGTTAAATTTATCGACTTTAATTGAATTTAGTTTCTTAAAATCAATATTTAGTCCAAGTCCGGGACTATCTCCCATAACTATAAATCCTTCCTCTATATTTTGATCCGTATTGAAACATAATTCTCTTCCGTTATCAATGACCTCCATCATGAAATGATTAGGCAGAACTGCTGCTAAATGAGCCATGATATTTCCAGGACAATTCATCATTGCTACTGGAAGTTCATATGCATACGCAAGATTAGCTACCTGTAGTGCCCCTGTAATTCCAGTGGTATTCATTCCAACCTGAACTATGTCAACTCCACCATTTTTGATGAGAGGGATAAAGTCACTAATTGAGTTAAGGTTTTCGCCTGTAGCTACAGCTGCTTTGATTCCTTCAGATACTTTTTTTAAACCTGCATAATCCCACCGTCTTGCAGGTTCTTCTGCCCACGTTATATCGAATTTTGTTTCTATTTCATTTATGTATCTTACAGCTTGTTTAGGTGACCAAAATTCATTTGAGTCTATGCATATATGAGGCCTGTTATTATTTATTGATAAACTTTCTTTCATAATTGAAATTCTTTCCAAATCTGATTCTAAATCCAAGCCTACTTTTAATTTTCCCGCATCAATCCCGCTTTTTGCCATTCTTCTATAAAAAGTTGATATTTCATTATTATCTAGGCACATGTCTAATCCGGATGCATATGCTTTTACTGAATTAGTATTTGCGCCAAGAGTTTTCCACAAAGGTTCTTGATTAATTTTTGCTTTAAGATCCCACAATGCTATGTCTAAAGCAGAGATAGCATGGTTTTTTTCTCCCTCGTTACCTTCCTTGAAGATTAAATCTGTCATCTTTTTCCATAAACCTTTTACGCTTCTAGGATCTTGATTTTCAATTAGTGGGAATATATTTTTTATGTAATCATTTCCTAAAGGAGCAAACCCTTGTAATCCATCATCAGTATTAAGAATTAAGATAGACATTCCAACATAAGCACTACCCTGAGGGCCATTAGCATCACCTATAGGCCTTTCTGCTTTTCCTTCAAATTTAATAAGTTCATATCCTGTTACTTTCATTTTCCCTGAGCCTCTTTTATCTCTTCTGAAGTAGCTTTAACCTGATATAAACCTGCCCCTGCTCTTCTTCCATATGGACTGGGCCCTGAGACTCTTGAAGGATTTTCTGTTTTCAGATCCTCTAATTTGTCCCAGTTTATTTTGAATCCAATTCCAGGTTCATTTCCTAGAATTGCATTTCCTTCTTCAAATTTTATTTCTGTTGAAAGTACAGGATCTGGGAATTCAGATGATACTTCCATGATCATGAAATTTGGTATGCTTGTAGCTAAATGTGCGTGAAGATGTCCTGCAGAACCTCCGAGGGTAACTGGAAGATCAAATCCATAGGCTGCATCTGCAATTTGTAGAGCACATGTTATTCCTCCCATGCCACTGCTTACTTGAATAATATCAGCTGATTGATGATGAAAATAAGGTAAGAATTCACCTAAGGTATCAATGTTTTCTCCGGCGCATACTGCAGTTTTCACAGAGTCGGAAATCTTCTTTAATCCTATAAAATCCCATCTTCTGGCTGGTTCTTCTGCCCACGTGATATCAAAATGTTCTTCAATTTCTCTTATGAATCGTATTGCTTGTTTTGGTGACCAGTATTCATTTGAATCAATTAAAAGCATTGGGTTGGGATTATTTACAGACAATGCTTCCTTCATGATTCCTATTCTTCGGATATCATCATCCTGATTTAACCCCACTTTTATTTTTCCACCATCAAAACCCATGGCAGCCATGCTTTCGTACCACTTTTTTAAATCAAGGTCGCTTAGTGGCATTTCTATTCCACTGGCATAGCTTTTAACTTTTGGATTCAATCCGCCTAATGTTTTCCATAAAGGTTCATTGTTAATTTTTGCCTTTAGGTCCCATAAAGCTATATCCAAAGCGGATATGGCATCATTAACCACTCCGTAATGGCCACCCTTAAAAGCAATTTCTATCATTCTTTTCCAAAGACCTCTTACCTGTACAGGATCTTCATTGATTAAAACTGTGTTGAACATGCTTTTTATGAATGGGATAGTTGAAAAACCAGTTGTAGAAATTCCAGTCAAACCTTCGTCGGTAATAAGTTCTAGGATTACATTAGAGGATCTTTTTCTTCCACGCGGAGAGTTTGCATCACCCATTTTTCTGGGCATGTCGACTTCATAAGTATGAGTTCTAATATCTGATAGTTTCATCTTAATCTTTTACTAACTATTTGGATTATATTTGAAAAACGCATTTTTTCGAAACAAATTCTACTAGAAACAATAAAACACCATTTGATATTATCAAATGCTATTAATGGTATTAAAACGAATTCAGGATCATGAGAGTTATAAAGAAAAATTTATTATTTATATTAATTTTTTCAATTGTTTTTTCAGTTTTTGCTGTAAATGAATTAAACGCTGATGAACCTACTCAAAGAATTGTAGTTATTGATGATCATTCACTTAAACATGATGAAGATGTTGATATGACGGTATCATTGCTCACCGCTTTGATAAGTTCCTCTTCTGGTGAAACAAAGGTTTTTCTTGGCAGTGGTGATTTAAGTAACAGATTACCGAGGAATTTTTCTGAATCTGATTTACCCCAATTGAAAAACAATTTAGCTTTATACTCTAACTCAGGAAATAATTCAGTTTATGATGGATACAATCTAATAGGTGATTTGATTTCTTTTTTATCTACAAATGAAATTTCTTCAGGTACTGAGATTTTTTGGTTTACTACAGGATTTGATGGTTCTGACAATAAAAAAGATATTTCTGACATATCTCCCTTACTTGAACCATTTTCAAATAATCAATGGGTAATGAAAGTCATCAGTCTTCCAACTGCATCAGAATACTCAAGAGAACTAATGAGTCAGGTTGCAGATTCAGCTGCAGGTAATTTTTTTGATGTAATTTCATTGGAACATTTTTCTGAACTTCTAAATGAAATTACATTTGTTTCAATGGAAAAACAATTAGACAATTACGGAAAGCCTAATACTAAATCTTTTACTTCTGTGGCAATTCCTCCATCTTCATCATTTTTCAAAGTAAATATACTTAGAGAAAAGAATCAAATGATTGGTGAAGTCTTCGATCCTTTAGGGCAAAAGGTTAATTCGAATAATCAAAATGTTAATGTTATTGAAACTCCTAACCTGGTAATGATTTCAATAGAGAATCCAGAACCTGGTAATTGGATGCTTGAAACTTTATCAGAAGATAATTCAAGAATATCAGTATTCACAAAAGTAGAGCATTTTTTAAGTTTAAATTTATTAAACGAGCCTCCTATTCCAGTTGGAGAAGAGTATAGAATTTCTGCAGAATTAAAAATAAAAGATCAGGTTACTGGTCTTAATGGTTCTTGGATTGATGCAGTAGTTACTTGGTCAGATAATGCATCAGAAGTATTTCAACTAAAAGATGATGGTCTGTTAACTGATGATAAAGCAAATGATGGTATTTTTTCAGGAATAATTGATACCAGAAAAGTTCAGGGAATAAATAATGTAGATCTTAATCTCAATTGGACTGATATAGGTACTATTTTGGTCGTATCAGATTCATTCAAGACTGAATATTATCCTGTTGTAGAAATTCAGACAAAAGGGAAATTTGAACTTTTTGCTGACGACTCTGTAGAAATCGCAGCAATTAATATAACTAAAGATGGTTATCCATTTTTAACAAAATCAGAAAATTTTAATGTGATTCTTAAAGATGATTCTGGAGAAAATGTTGAAGTGAAAATTTCTCCTGTAAGGAATATAGATGATCAAAAAGCTTGGGAGTTTTTAATTCAAGCATTTCCTAAAAAATCTGGAGACTTTGAACTTCAGGTTACTTTATCTGAAGATTATTTAGGTAGGAATTACACATTTGATACATCAAAACTTCCATTGAGTTTTGAGGTGCAAATTTTAGAAAAACCAGTTCAACCAGTTCAGTATTCCAAGTATATTTCATGGGTAATAATTTCTATGACTATTGTATCTATTGGAGCTTATGGATTTTGGAGATTTAGACAACCTGACCCTAGAGGTGTTTTGATAGACAGTAAAGGTGAGTTAATTGTAGATTTTTCAAATATTAAAAGAAAAATTTGGAGAAAACTTATTTATCCGAATATTATTTTTTCCAATGAAATGGAAGGATTAGCAATAGAAAATATTAAATTTGTATTTTCTACTGATAATTCTACATATTTAATTTTCAATTCTGAGACATCTTCTTTGGGTCTTAGGATCAACGGTAAACCAGCAATGATTAAGAATTTACTAACTGAAGATACCTCAATAGGAATGGGTGGGAAATTATACTATTTCTCTCCTACAGTTACTGAAACTTCTGAATCTTGGGCTAGTAAAACAGTCTGAAATGATTATTTCTTAATAATCTCAATTTTATCTATTTTATAAAGAGGAGCTGCTTGATTTCTCGGATCACGAGGAGCTAACAGATTAACAATTTGCATTCCTGACGTTACCTTGCCAAATATAGAATGTTTTCCGTCTAAATGAGGAGTAGACACATAAGTTATGAAAAACTGACTTCCGTTAGTGTTAGGGCCTCTATTTGCCATTGATACTATCCCTTCACCTTTATGGAGAAGTTCTGGGTGAAATTCGTCTTCAAATGTGTATCCAGGACCACCTGTTCCAGTACCTGTAGGATCTCCAGTTTGTGCCATAAATCCTGGTATAATTCTATGAAACCCTACATTATTGTAAAAGCCTGCATTTGAGAGATTAATAAAATTTTCAACTGTAAGTGGAACTTTATCTTCAAAGAGATCTATAGTGATATTTCCATTTTCAGTATATAAGACTGCACTGTAGTCTTTAGATGTGTCTAAGTCTCCAGTGGGTGGTCCGGTTTGTTTTGCGCAAGCCATAGAAAAACTCCAAAAAACTAAACTTATGATTAATAGAGAGATTGTTTGTTTTATATTTAACTTAAAATTAAAAATTGTCATTATAAAAAGTTGGTTATATCTCTAAGTCAACAAATTATGCAACAATTGTATTGTTTAGTAAAACAAAATTGCATTTAATAGAAAAAATAAACTCAACCTGATATTTAATACTTTTATGATTAAATCAATAAACTCTGAAATAGCTTATAAGTGGTGGGGAATGCAAAGTTATTCCAAATCATTAAAAATTCAGAAAAAAAATCATTCTCATAGAGTTTCTGATCAAATTAAAGACTCAATAATGTTTTTAGAACACCTTCCGATTATCACAATCGGTAGAACAGGCTCAGAAAAAGACATAATTTCTGACTTCCAAAAATTAACAGAATCAAGTATTGAGGTGATTCACTCTAACAGGGGTGGAGAAACAACATTTCATGGGCCAGGTCAACTTATTGGATATTTCTTTATAAAAATCAAGGATCGAGATCTTACTCCTATCAGTTATGTAAGATTGCTCGAAAAAGTTTTAGTTCTCTCTTTTGCTGAATATGGCTTGGAGACTATTACACTTAAAGGTAAAACTGGAGTATGGGTGCAAAGAAAAAATTCTGATAATCCAAAAAAAATTGCAGCTATTGGAGTAAGAATTTCTAAAGGTGTAACAATGCATGGATTTTCAGCTAATATTTCTAATGACCTATCACAGTTTGATCATATTGTCCCCTGTGGAATGCCAGGCCTTGAATCTACTTCTCTGAAAAAAGAGTTGTCTCAAAATATAGAACTGGTGGATTTTTCTAGTAACGTAGTGAATAATTTCATAAAGGAATTAGCCAAAAAAAAATAATCTTTTAATTCTAGAGGAAATTCATGAAGAGTTATCTTAGCATATTGGAATGCACTTATTGTGATGCAAAATATCCTCATGATCAACTCATCAATTTATGTAGAAACCCTGAATGCGGAAAAGTTCTTTTCCCAAGATATGATCTTGATTTAATCAAAAAAGAAATTAATCGAGATGTTTTTTCTAAAAGATCTCCTAACATGTGGAGATATAAAGAATTGATGCCAGTAATTTCTGAATCAAATATTGTATCTTTAGGAGAAGGTTTTACTCCATTAATCAGAGCATCTAATTTAGGTGAAAAATTAGGTTTAAAGAATCTACTTATAAAAGATGAAACTATGAATCCAACAGGTTCATTTAAAGCTAGAGGTTTATCTTCTGCTGTCTCTAAAGCAAAAGAACTGGGAGTGAAAAGTATTACTATTCCTTCAGCTGGAAATGCTGGAGGCGCTATGGCTGCTTATGGAGCTTTAGCTAAATTAGAAACTTATGTTTTTATGCCTAAAGACACTCCATTAGCTAACAAGGTTGAAACAATTGCTTATGGGGCAAAAGTAGAACTTGTAGACGGATACATCACAGATGCAGGTAAATTTTCTCAAGAATTGGTAGCTTCAAAAGGAGCTTTTGATGTATCTACACTTAAAGAACCCTATAGAGTGGAAGGGAAAAAGACTATGGGTTTTGAGATAGCTGAACAACTCAAATGGGATTTACCTGAATTTATAATTTATCCAACTGGAGGAGGAACTGGAATAGTAGGAATTTGGAAAGCTTTTCATGAATTGAAAAAGTTGGGATGGATTAATGGTCCCATGCCTAAAATGATTTGTGTTCAGTCTGAAGGTTGCAGTCCTATAGTTGATGCATTTTTAAATGGAGAAGATTTCGCTGAACCATTTGAAAATGCTCATTCTATTGCTTCTGGGATGAAAGTCCCAGCAGCAATAGGGGATTATCTAGTAATCAGATCCTTAAGAGAGAGTGGTGGTACGGGATTAAAAGTTTCTGATCAGGAAATGGTAAGAGGAGTAAAAGATTTATCTGAGAATGAAGGTATCTTTGCAGCTCCAGAAGGAGGAGCAACTGTGGCAGGTTTGCTTAAGCTCATTGAATTAGGTCAAATAAATGAAAAGAACAAAGTTTTATTGCTAGTTACAGGTTCAGGGTTTAAGTATTTGGACAAACTAGTTCCGTTTTTTAATAATTAATTAAAATATTTGGAAATTCCTGATTCATATATAGAGTTGAATTCTTGAGAAAGGATTCCCATTATTACAGAGTTAAACCTTGCCCCCTCATGAGGTCTGCTTTTCCTTAGAGTTCCTTCATGTTTGAATCCTGCATGGTCAAATAAAGTTCTAGCTGCTTGATTATATTCTGGGATATCTACCCAAATTCTATACAATTTTAATTTTTCAAATACGTATTCCATGATCATTAGCAATACAGAACTTCCATATCCTTTATGCCATAGGTCTTTTCTGCCAATTAGAATTGAAAGTTGAGCATCTCCTAATGCCTCATCTATTGATAATTGTATTTCACCAACGTGTTCTTCATCAGATTTTGTTATTGAAAGAATTGTTCTATGAGGTTCATGATTTGGATCATTGAATGTTCTTTCCCATTCTTCTTCTGAAGCATCAATCATATTTTGGGGATCATATCCTAGATGAGCAGGATCACCGTAACTGTATCTTCCGTACCAAGACTCGGATACTTCGTCGTCTTTTAGCCAATCCATGACTCGTTTTACGTCATCTCTTGATACTTCTCTTAGTAATGTTTTTGGTAAGTTCTTTCTTAACATAGAAAAAATAGCAATTAATTTGTTTACAAATTATTATCTAATATAAATAAATATTTGTCATATTGATTTAGGGAGATTTAAATGAAAGCAGCAGTAATGTATGAGGCCTCAGTACCATTAGAAATTGTTGATCTAACCATAGAAGATCCCAAGTCAGGAGAAGTTTTGGTTAAAATGGATGCAACAGGTCTTTGTGCTAGTGATCATCACGTTATAGAGGGAGTTCTTCCTTATCCAACTCCTATTGTATTAGGTCATGAGGCATCAGGAACTATAGAAAAGTTGGGACCTGGGGTTTCTAATTGGAAAGTAGGGGACAGATGTATCTTCAGTTTTATACCTAGTTGTGGTTTTTGTTTTAATTGTCGTTCTGGAATAGGTCATTTATGTACAACTCATAGAAATGACACTAATAAACATTATGATGGCACTTTAAGATTAAAAGACAATTCTGGAAGAGAAATTCATCAAATGCATAAATTAGGATCTTTTGCAGAAATGGAAGTTGTTTCTGAGCAGTCATGTTTTAAAATTCCAGAACAAGTACCTTCAGAAGTGGGAGCTTTGATGGGTTGTTGTGTTGCTACTGGAATAGGTGGAGTAATTAATATCCCTGGAGTGAAAATAGGTTCTACTATGGCTGTTTTTGGTTGTGGTGGAGTAGGGTTAAACATTATTCAAGGCGCAAAATTATTAAATGCAACTCAAATTATTGCTGTAGATGTACATGATCACAAACTAGAATTTGCTTACAAATTTGGAGCTACGCATGTAATTAATGCAAAAAGTGAAGATGCTGTTGAGTCAATTATAGAAATATCTAAAGGTGGAGTAGATTATGCATTCGATAGTTTTGGAAGCAGTAAAGTTATGGAACAAGTTATGAGTTCAATCAAGATGGGTGGAACTGGAGTAATAGTTGGTGTTGCTCCTTTTGGAGAAAAAGTTGGAGTCGATATGGTAGATATGATACGTGGAGAAAAGAAATTGCATGCAGCTTTTTATGGGTCAAAAACTCCTCATGAGACTTTTAAGACAATCGTGGATTTATATATTTCCCAAAAAATTGATGTTGATAGTCTCGTACGAGAAACATATTCTTTGGATCAAATTAATGAAGGGTTTAAAGCTATTGAGAAAGGAGAAGATGGTAGAGGGGTTGTAGTATTTTAAAGTAAATCAAAAACTAAGAAATCATTGTTTCTAGAGAATGTTTTGCTTAAAATTATAATTAAATTAAAATTTTAATGTGATGTTAGATAATTATTTTGATCAATATGGAATTCTAGGGTTATTTTTAATTACAGCTACTTTGGTTCCGGTAGGAATGTTGCTGCTATCTAAATTGGCTCAAAATATTAAAGTAAGACCTCACAATCCTTCTGAAATAAAAGAAGGAATGTATGAATGTGGAATGAGAGTTGATTCTGTTAGGTGGCAGGGATATAACCTAAGGTACTATTACTATGCATTGTTATTTGTAGTATTTGATATTGAAACAGTATTTTTATTTCCTTGGGCTGTAAAATACGGTGTCTTAAGTAAACAATTTGGGGTAAGTATATTGTTGGCGATGATATTATTTCTTTTTATTGTAACTATAGGATATGTTTATGCTTGGAAAAAAGGAGATCTACAATGGCAATGAATAATCCTTCTGAAAACGTAATTAATGGTATTCCTCTATACCAATCAACTGAAGAACTTGATATAGAAGAAGGTCTTCAGATAAATTCAATGAAAGCAACTCATAAGAGTCCTATTCCAGTTAAAGATTTGTCAGAAACTGATGATATTAAAAAATCAGCTTTTGTAACATCTGTTGATTTTCTATTAAATTGGGCTAGGAAATCTTCCATTTTTCCTGCTCAGTTTGGATTAGCTTGTTGTGCTTTTGAAATGATTGCTTCTGCAGCTTCCAGATTTGATTTGGCTCGTTTTGGAGCAGAACGTTTTTCTGCTACTCCCAGACAAGCAGACTTAATGATAGTTGCAGGCACCGTAACTTGGAAAATGGCACCAGCAATTAGAACAATGTATGACCAGATGAGCGATCCTAAATGGATAATTTCAATGGGGGTATGTGCTACTAGTGGAGGCCCGTATTTTGAATCTTATGCTGTGGTCCCTGGTGTGAACCATATTGTACCTGTAGATATATATGTTCCAGGTTGTCCTCCCAGACCTGATGCTCTTTTATACGGCGTAATGCAGTTACATGAAAAAATTAAGAAATACAGTATTATGGGTTCGGCTGCGGGTCAAAATGACTAAAGTTTTTTCAGGAGAAATGATTAGAGAATTAATCGATGATTTGGAACCTGAATCTGTTGTATCAACTAATAATGATAGTGTTCATATAAAATCTGAAAGTGCATTAAAAATTTTTAATGAATTGAAAAATAAAGAAAATTGTCAGTTTGATCTTCTCAGTTCATTAACAGCCGTTGATTATATAGATCGTTTTGAGATGGTTTATCATCTTACTTCTACAGTTCATAACCATTCACTGGTAATTAAACTAATTTGTGGAGAAGGTAGAAAGGAACCAAAAGTTTCAAGTGTTGTCAGCATTTGGAAGGGTGCAGATTTACAAGAGAGAGAAGTATGGGATCTTATGGGAATTACATTTGAAAATCATCCCAACTTGAAAAGACTTTTGCTATGGGAAGAATTTCCGGGACATCCTTTGAGAAAGGATTATTTGAGATGAGTATAAGAACAGAACCTGTAACTATGAATGTTGGCCCTATTCACCCTAGTACTCACGGAGTATTTAGAATGAGGGTTACTTTTGATGGTGAAGAGATAATAGATGTGGAACCAGTGATTGGATATCTTCACAGAGGATCAGAAAAATTAGCTGAAGAAAGGACATATACTCAAGTTGTTACATTGACTGATCGGATGGATTATGTTGCTTCAATGACAAATAATCAATCTTATATATTGTCTGTTGAAAAATTGGCAGGCATTACACCTTCTCCTAGAGGTGTCTGGTTGAGAATGATTGCTTCTGAACTTCAGAGAATAGCTAGTCATGCTGTGGCAAACGGATTTTTAATAAATGATTTGGGTGCTTGGCATACTCCATTACTTTATATGTTGAGAGAAAGAGAGAAAATTCTTGAAATGTTTGAAATGCTTTGTGGTGCTAGAATAACTAATTCATATTTAAGGCCAGGTGGAGTTTTTATGGATGCTCCTGATCAATTTTGGCCAGCATTAAACAGATTTTTAGATGAAATGCCACATAGAATTGATGATATTGAAAATCTTCTTTCTACTAATGAGATTGTATTAATAAGAACACAAAATGTAGGAGTTTTAAAAAAGGATGAGTGTTTAAATGCTTCTATTACTGGACCTGTATTAAGAGCTTCTGGTGTTGATTGGGATTTAAGACATAAAAATCCTTATGATTATTACGATCAGATTAGTTTTTCTCGACCCTTAGGAGAAATAGGAGATAATCATGATCGTTTCCTTGTAAGAATATTTGAGATGAGAGAAAGCTTAAAAATCCTTCGACAATGTATAGAAAATATACAGCCTGGTCCCGTAAGACCTAAAGAGGTTCCTTTTTTAGTAAGACCTCCCAAAGGGGATTCTTACGTTCCTATTGAGAGCCCCAAAGGTGAATTAGGGTTTTATCTTGTCAGTGATGGAGGTGTATCTCCTTTCAGATGTCATGTAAGAGCTCCATCTTTCATAAATTTAACTCTTTTAAGGGAAATGGTATTAGGAGATAAGATAGCTGATTTGTTTGTTACATTTGGATCACTAGATGTGAATATGGGGGAGGTTGATAGATAATGAATACTGTTATGGATAGTGTGGTATTTAAGTTTATTTACTGCCATCTTGTTTCTAGTAATGAATGTGTAGATTCATTTAGAATTCTTGGTTCTGGTTTTATAAGTGAAAAATATTCGATTATTGGATTTTTAATCACCTCTTTAATATTGATTTTAATTTTGATTAATGGAGCACTTGTTGGAGTTTTAGCTCTAATTTGGGGAGAAAGAAGACTTATAGGTAGATTCCAAGCAAGATTAGGTCCTAATAGATGGGGTCCATGGGGTATATTTACACCTGTAGCAGATGCAATAAAAGTAATGTTTAAAGAAGATATTTCTCCTAGACTTTCAGATAAATTTGTATTCGTTTTAGCACCAGTGCTTATGGTTATTCCAGTATTGATGATTTTTGCAGTTATTCCTTTTGGAAAAGCAACATTTCTTACTGATTTGAATGTAGGAGTTTTATTTATTTTGGCTATTACGTCTACTAATACTCTATCTGTTCTCATGGCAGGTTGGGGTTCAGGGAATAGGTATGGAATTATTGGCGGACTAAGAGCAGTTGCAATGCTTTTAAGTTATGAGATTCCTATGGCTTTAGCTGCTGTTGGAGTGATTTTAATGGCTGGTTCACTGTCAATCATTAAAGTTATAGAATCACAGACAATTCCATTTGCTATTTTTCAACCCTTAGGATTTTTAACATTTTTAATTGCAGCAACCGCAGAACTAAATAGAAGTCCCTTTGATATTACAGAAGCTGAATCAGAGTTGATAGCAGGTTATATGACGGAATATAGTAGCATGAAATTTGGATTGTTCTTTTTAGGAGAATTTATGGCTACTATTGCGGCTTCTGCAGTAATAGTTTGTTTGTTTTTAGGTGGATGGAGAGGACCAGAAATTATTCCTTCCCATTTTTGGTTCCTTATTAAATGGATTTTAATGATTTGTGTATTTATTTGGTTCCGCGCTACTTTCCCTCGTTTAAGAGTTGATCAGATCATGGAATTAGCCTGGAAAGCACTTTTTGAACTTACATTAATAAATATATTAGCAGTTGCAATTTTAATGTTAATTTGGCCTGATCCAACTATTTTAGAGTTATGGATAATGACAGGAATAAACTGGATCATTTTCTTTGTTTCTTTATGGATATTCGGAAAATTATTAGGTCCTAAGCCGGAACAAAAAGATGGTGTTTCGAGAAAAATTGTTTTGCAAAAGTAGGTGATATTATGTTTGGTTTTGGATTAATAAAAGGATTATGGGTTACATTTAAAAATTTAATAGGACCTACTTTCACAGTACAATATCCTGATAAAAGAGTTGGTTTATTCAAAGCAGCAAAATATTATAAACAGAATCCGTTTAGTTTTTTAAAAAGTCATCCTATTGATGGACTAAAGTCAATTGTTGGACAAGCAGTTATTAAAGAATACCCAGATCAATTTCCAAGATTTAGAGGTCAAGAATTTAATTGGTATGAAGATCGTTGTACTGGTTGTGCTAGTTGTGCAAAATATTGTCCTTTGGGAATAATAGAAATTGAAACTCACCCCGGAGAAAATAATATACAGGAAGGAACATCATATGATATAGATGTTTTTGACATAGATATAGGAAGATGTATGTTCTGTGGTATTTGCGTAGAAGCTTGCCCATTTGATGCGTTACATATGGGAAGTGGTTTTGAAAAAGCAACAGAAAAGAGAGAAGAATTAGTAATTGCAGTTGATGAATTAAGATCAGCAGATAAAAGACCTAGTACTTGGTTTAGGCCACAAATTGAGCAATCTTCTTATCAGCCTAGAGACAAAGAAATGGATGATTTTCATGATATTGGTCGTCATGAGAAACCTACGAAAGAAGAATTAACTGAAAGGTGGGTTAACGAAAGATAATGGTATTTGCAGATATTCCAATAATTGTTGATGTTGTTTTCTGGATTGTTTCTTTGTTTACAATTTTTGGATGTTTAGCGATTATTTCTGTAAATAATATTTTTAAATCTGCAGTATTTTTAGCGCTTACAATGGTTTCAATAGCAATACTTTATTTTTTATTAAGTGCAGATTTTATTGGAGTTATTCAAATTTTAGTTTATGTAGGCGCAGTTTCTGTACTGATAGCATTTGCAGTGATGCTAGTAAAAGATGTTCCTAATAGTAATAGGACTAATAAATTGATAAATTTTTCAATTATTCCGAGTGCAATTTTTTTAATTATTATTGCTTTCGCTATTGGGGCTGAGAATTGGATTACTAAAACTTCAATAGATTATGAAGAACCTCTTGGTGAAATTGTTGTATCTAATGTTTCTTGGATTGGAGAATTATTAGTAAGAGAATATTTTATTTCATTCCAAGTTTCTGGATTGATTCTGCTAGCAGCTCTTATAGGTGCTTTGGCATTATTGAGGAGGGAGAGATAATGAGTTTAGAAGGAATTCTAATAGTTTCCGGAATAATATTTACCGTAGGATTATATGGTTGTTTAACTAAAAGGAATGCAATAGTTGTGGTGATGTGTTTGGAATTAATGTTTAATGCTGTAGTTGTGGCTGTAATTGGATTTTCAAGGTTTAGGCCACCTCAAGTTTTAATAGAATCAGATATTTTGTCTCCTCTAAATGTTTTGTCAGGTCATATGATGGCAGTATTTGTAATTGCGATAGGTGCTGCAGAAGTAGCTCTTGCTTTGGCTTTGATTATTTCAATATACAAAATTAAAGGAAATATCGAATTAACTAGTTTAAGTAATTTAAAGAATTGAAAGGTTATGTGGATAGATTATAGAAAAACAAAAAGTTTAATAACTGCTGAAATGTGGAAGAACCTGTTGGAGGGTGAAGGATTGCCAGCAAAAATCATACCTGAAGGCAATGATATTTTGGATTGGTCTGAATATGGTGAATTTAGAATTTTGGTGCCTAGTGGAAGAGAACATGTAGCAGATGAAATTTTGAGGAAATTATAGATGTCGTTCGAAAGTATATATTGGTTGATTCTTTTAATCCCTTTGGCTGGATTTTTGATTAACGGAATATTTATTTCTTTATTGTTCAGACAGTTTGAAAAAATCTCAGGTTTTATAACAGTGGGAACTGTTTTTCTGAGTTTTGTTCTATCAATAGTCTCACTAATAAACTTTAATGATCAAGGAGCACAGCTAATAGACTCATTTGATTGGTTAATGATTGGAGACGTAGGCATAAAAACTGGATTTTTAATAGATCCCCTGACTTCTATAATGCTTATTGTAGTAACCGGAGTAAGTTTAATGATTCAAATTTATTCAATTGGTTATATGGCCTCAGATGAAGGTTATTCTAGATACTTCTCATTTATGGCATTATTTACTTTTTCTATGCTCGGATTAGTTTTATCAAAAAATTTAATTCATTTATTTGTTTTTTGGGAATTGGTTGGTGTTTCATCTTACCTTTTAATAGGATTTTGGTTTAAGAGAAGTAGTGCTGCTATAGCTGCAAAGAAAGCTTTTTTAATGACTAGAGTAGGTGATTTTGGGCTAATGGTAGGTATTTTATTTATATTTTCTAAAGGTCAACAATATTTAGATATTCCTACTCTCTATAAAGGGGTATCATCCGGAGAGTTTCAAGGATCAGGGCTATTGATATTGTGTGTTCTTTTATTTCTTGGAGCTGTAGGAAAATCTGCTCAATTCCCTCTACATTCTTGGTTACCAGATGCAATGGAGGGACCTACTCCAGTTTCTGCATTACTACACTCTGCAACGATGGTTACTGCAGGAGTGTTTTTAATAGGAAGACTATTCCCTCTATTTGAATCTTCTTCTGAAATAATGGTGATTATTGCTATCATTGGTGGATTTACTGCTGTCTTTGCAGCAACTATGGGAATAGTTTCAGATGATATTAAACGTGTCTTTGCTTATTCGACGATTAGTCAGTTAGGATATATGGTTCTTGCTTTAGGATCTGGTTTTTACGCAGCTGCATTTTTCCATTTATTTACTCATGCATGGTTTAAAGCATTGTTATTTTTATCTGCTGGATCTGTAAGCCATGCTACAGGCACTTTTAATATGAAATTTATGGGAGGATTGAGGAAGCATATGCCTGTAACCTATGTGTTAACTTTATTAGGAGCATTAAGTCTAATAGGAATTTTCCCTTTTTCAGGGTTTTGGAGTAAAGATGAGATTTTAGGAAATATTTATCTTCAAAATAGTTCCCTTTCTATGGTTTTGTTTATTTTAGCTAGCATAGGTGTTTTCTTGACTGCTTTGTATATGACTAGAGTGATACTGTTAACTTTTCATGGTTCTTATAAAGGAGGAATTGCTGCTGAGAACTCTTCTCTAAACAAAGAGAAAGGAGATCTTCACTCATCATCACCTCATGAAAGCCCTCTGATAATGTTGATTCCAATGATAATTTTAGGTTTCTTATCTGTTGTAATAGGATTCTTAGTTAACCCTCTTTTAGATTTAGGAATCGTTGGCAAACATGCTTTTAGTCATTTCTTAGAACATAATTTATTCTTTGATAATCCTAAAGAATTTCATTTTGTTTTTGAGGTAGCTATTTTATCAACTATATTAGCTCTTTTAGGAATTTTAATTGGCATTCTTGTTTTCATAGGTAAATTAAATATAAAAATTAAATCTGTTTATAGATTATTGATAAATAAGTATTATATTGATGAATTATATGAAAATATTTTCGTAACAAAATTTTTCTATAAAGGCGTAGGTTCTATTTTTAGTTGGATAGATGAAAATATAATCGATAAGTCGAATGCTAAGATTTCAGAATTTACTGTTTATTTATCAAATCAATTGACGAAGGTTCAAAATGGTCATCTACAGTCTTACGGGTTAGTGTTTTTTGTTGCACTTACTCTTTTGATGATAGTATTTTTCGTTACTAATCTTAATACTGGTGACGCCTGGACAAATCTAATCCAAAGACTCAATTCAGAAATTTATTAATTTATTAGGAATATATGGGATATAAAATAATATGAGCGGATTAATAAGCATAATAATTTTTTTACCTATATTAGCTTCTATTATCATTCTGGCCGTATTGAAGAATGATAAACTGATACGTAGATTTTCATTTGGAATTGTCACAGTAGAGTTACTTCTTACTTTTTTCGCATTTTTATCTTACGACAAAACAAAAGGTGGAATTCAGTTAGTAGACTTTGTTGAAGGATGGATTCCGATAAAAGGATTTAATGCTAATTATCTTGTTGGTATAGATGGTTTGAGTGCTCCACTTGTATTATTGAGTGGTATTTTAGGAGCGGCTGCAGTTTGGGGCTCATGGAGAGTCACTAAAAGAGTAAAGGAATATTTTGCCTTATTACTTTTTCTGCAAGGAGTAGTCACAGGTGTTTTTGTTTCTTTAGATTTACTTCTTTTCTTCATTTTCTGGGAAGCTGAGTTAATTCCGATGTATTTTTTAATTTCTATCTGGGGTTCTGGTAGAGCTCAGTATTCTGCAGCTAAATTTGTGATTTTCACATTATTTGCAGGTGCGTTATTGTTGATTGGAATATTAGTAATTTATCTTTCTCAAGGAATTAATTCTTTTACTATGGTCAGTATTCCTGAATTAGGAATAACAGGCATACCTGAATTAATTTCAGGAGCTAATTTATTAATACCTATTGCTGTTATTTTTTGGTTATTTTTTATAAGTTTTGCTATCAAGTTGCCACTTTGGCCTTTACATAGTTGGTTGCCAGATGCTCATACTGATGCTCCAACTGCTGTAAGTGTGATATTAGCTGGAGTTCTATTAAAGATGGGTGGATATGGTATTTTTAGAATATCTTTAGGTTTTTTCCATAATAGTGAATTGAATTTTGACTTTATTGGACCTATCTTAGTTATATTAGGTGCAATAAGTGTCATTTATGGTGCTATTTTAACCATTAGACAAACTGATTTGAAAAGATTAATAGCATTTAGCAGTGTTAGTCACATGGGTTATGTAATCATAGGGTTTTCTTCTTTGGTTAATGTTGTGTCTATAAAAGATACACTTGCTTTAAGTGGAGCGGCTTTACAATTGTTTACTCATGGAACAATTACCGGATTAGCTTTTCTACTTGTTGGATTGGTATATGACCGTACACATACTAGAAACATTCCTGACCTAGGTGGTCTCACTAATAAAATGCCAGTAATCGCAGTATTCTTCCTTATTGCAGGTTTTGCTTCTCTAGGTTTGCCTGGATTGAGTGGATTTGTGGCTGAGTTGATGATCTTTTTAGGAACTTTTCAGGTAGGTAATATATTTGCTATAGCAACGGTAATTGGAGTGTTTGGAGTTGTTTTAGCTGCAGGATATACTTTATGGATGATTCAGAGATCATTTTTTGGAGAAAAACCTTCAGAAAAAAGTCCTATATCAGATGAATTTGATAACCTTACTGATATTCATGCCTTTGATGTTTTACCAGTCTTAATTTTAACAATTCCTATTTTTGTGATTGGAATTTATCCGAGATTTTTGACAGATCTTATTGAATTAGGAATTTGGGAGATGTTTTTATTATGAGTTTTCAAGATTTTCTAGCTATATCTCCTGAAATTGTAGTGTCTTTTACAGCTATTTTGGTGCTAATTATCGATTTATTTGTAAAGAATAAAAAAATTCTTATTCCTATTTCTTGTTTTGGACTTCTCTTTTCATTTATTTTGACTATAGGGCTATGGAATGGTTGGATAATAGAGTCTGTAGGAATATATGTGTTTTTCTCCTCGCTAAGAATAGATGAATTTGCTTTATTTTTTAAGGTTTTACTAATTCTATCTGCTCTTGCTGTAATAGGATCTTCGTGGGAATATATCAATTCTAATATTGAATCAAAAGGAGAGTTTTTAGGACTTTTGCTCCTTTCTATTTCAGGAATGCTTCTTCTAGTTTCCTCTGTTGAATTAATTACTGTATGGGTTTCTTTAGAATTAACTGCTATTCCTCTCGTGGCACTAGTAGCTTTAGGAAAACAAGAGACATCACTTGAAGCTTCTTTTAAATTCTTAATTCTTGGTGCAGTGAGTTCTGTTGTGATTCTATATGGTTTAGTTTATTTGTACGGTTTTTCAGGTTCAACCTATTTTACTGATATTTTTTATTATGTATCTTCAATGCAAAGTGCTCCTGTAAATGATTTTATAAATGTTAATTTTGGACTTCTAATTGGTGTAATTTTATTGATTCTAGGTATTTCATTTAAGTTAGCTGCTTTTCCTTTTCAAATGTGGGTGCCAGATGTATATCAAGGTTCTCCGACTCCTATTACAGCTTATCTTTCGGTAGTTAGTAAGGCAGCAGGGTTTGCGGTGCTATTAAGGATAATATATGGAGTTTTGGGAGGAAATGATTTTTCTTATTTACTATCAAATCTAATCTCAATCATTGCACTTTTTTCTATGACAATAGGAAATGTAATGGCTCTAAGACAAAATGATATAAAGAGACTTTTGGCTTACAGTACAATTGCTCATGCCGGATATCTATTAGTAGGAGTTGCATCTTTAAACCTTGATGGATTTGGAGAAAATCTTTATTCAGGTCCACAAGGAGTTTTGTATTATTTAGCAGGTTATGCATTTACGAACTTAACAGCATTTTTACTTATTATTGGTGTGTCGAAATCTATAGGAACGTATCAACTTTCAGGATATGCAGGTTTACGAAAAAGGGCACCTTTAATCTCTTTCGTATTAGCAGTTAGTATAATTTCATTATTAGGAATTCCTCCTACTGTAGGATTTATGTCTAAAGTATTTATATTTTCTGCTGCAGTTAATACTGGTTTGACATGGTTAGCTTTATTAGCAGTAATTAATTCTGTTATTTCAGCATATTATTATCTAAGAGTTTTAAAGATTGCATTTGTAGATCCTGAAGAAAATAAGTCTGAAGTTGTTGTAAATAGAACTATTTCTGTGATTGTTGTTGTTGGAATGATAGGTATAATAATTTTAGGTATTTTTCCTAGTCTAATACTTGAAGTTGCAGAAATTGCAGTTATGTCAATTGTCAATATTTAGTTTAAATATTAATATGATTTCCCTAACTTCAATTTAATTTTATACTTTTGTGTTGAGAAATGAATATAAATAAAGAAAATTTTGATACTCCTAAAAAAGTGGGAATTCTTGCAAATCATCTTATTCCTAGAGCTTTTCAATTAGGAGAAGAGCTTAAAGCCAAATTCAGCAGTCAAGGTTCTTGGTGGCTGAAAAACATAAATGATTCAGAAGGCATTTCAGAAAATTTAAAGGGAACTGAACTTATTATTACTATAGGTGGAGATGGAACAATCTTGCGTGCAGCTCATATTTCAGCATTTGAAGAAATACCAATTTTAGGTATTAACATGGGGAATGTAGGTTTTATGTGTGAAATTGAATCTTTGAACTCAGTAGAAACTATCCAAAATTATTTAAATGGTTCTTCAATTCTTGAAGAAAGAATGATGTTGAGAGCTGAAATCAGTAGAAATGGTAAAAAAGAACAATATGATGCTTTAAATGATATTGTTTTGGCTAGAGGATCAAAAATACGAGTAATAGAGATTTCTGTAAAATTAAATAATACTCACCTTGCAACATACAGAGGAGATGGGGTTGTTTTATCTACTCCTACTGGATCTACTGGATACAGCCTCTCATTAGGTGGACCGGTAGTTTCTCCTTCTAGTAATGTAATTTTGTTAAAACCTATAGGTTCTCATATGAGTTTGCATGGAGGAGTAGTATTAAATTCGAACTCTAAAATTGATTTGACCATTAGAGCTGAGAATTCTGCAACTTTAAGTATTGATGGATTTATAGATCTTTCTATGTCTGATCTTGATACAGTTAATATTGTTGTAAGCAACCAAAAAGTTAAGTTTTTGAGGCAATCTAATTTTGAAACAGATTTTTGGTCTTTAATTACCGATAAACTAGGGATGAGAAAAGGAAATATTATTTAATTTACTTAGGATTTAATATTGAACCAAAAAGATTATCAAAAATTAATAAATTCTAAGATTGAATATTCTGGCGAGACTATAAGTTTAAGATCTGATTTGATTAAACTTAATTCAGGTATTCAAGTTAAGAGAAATATTGTTGAGCATCCAGGCTCTGTAGTAATAATTCCTCAAACTAAGGAAGGAAACATTTTGATGGTTTCTCAATGGAGACATGCAATTCAAGATCATTTAATAGAATTACCAGCAGGACACATAGATTATGGAGAAACTCCTGAAGATGCAGCTTATCGAGAGCTTCAAGAAGAAATAGGATTTAAGCCAGGCAAATTGATCTCATTATCAAATATTTGGGTTGCCCCTGGATGGTGTAATGAAAAAATTCATTCTTATGTAGCATTAGATTTGATAGTTTCAAAACTTAAGCCAGATAATGATGAAAATATAACGGTTCTAGAATTTGAAACTAGTAAAATTTATCAAATGATCAAAGATGGGGAAATAGTTGATTCGAAAACCATAGCTACATTTATGATGTTTTATCAAAATAAACTGGATTAGAAATAAAATTATAGTAAAATTTTTTTATAGGAAATTTATTTTTGAAATATGAGTAATCACGATTTACTAATAATTGGAGCAGGACTTGCAGGTTTGAGAGCGGCAGTTGAAGGAGTTAGGCAAGGTTTAAATGTTGCAGTTATAACTAAGGTACATCCAGTAAGAAGCCACTCAAATGCTGCACAAGGCGGAATAAATGCAGCATTAACTGACAGAGGAGATGATTGGAGAGATCATGCTTTGTCTACTATAAAAGGGAGTGATTATTTAGCTGATCAAGATGCTGTTGAAATAATGTGTAGAGAGGCAGGAGATGCGTTAATTGAACTTGAACACATGGGTGTAATTTTTAGCAGGGATGATGAAGGAAAATTAGGTACAAGGGCTTTTGGAGGTCAAAAAAAAGCTAGAACATTCTTTGTTGGTGCAATCACTGGTTCTGCAATGTTACATGTTTTATATGAACAATCAGTAAAATATAATCTTTCAATTTATGAAGAATGGTTTGTTACCAAGCTTGTGAAAATTCATGGTAAGTGTGTTGGCGTAATTGCCATAGATATGAAAACTGGAAAAGTTGAATCTATTTCTGCCAAGTCTGTTGTAATTGCCACAGGTGGTGCAGGTAGAGTTTTTGAACCTTCTACTAATGCAATAATTTGTACTGGAGATGGTTTGAGCTTAGCTTTAAGATCGGGAGCTGAATTGATGGATACTGAGATGATTCAGTATCATCCTACAACATTAGCAGGAAATGGAATATTGTTATCAGAAGCTGCTAGAGGAGAGGGAGCATATTTAGTTAATAGTGAAGGAGAAAGATTTATGAAAAAGTATGCTCCTGACTATATGGAACTTGCTTCTAGAGATGTTGTTTCAAGGGCGGAGCAGACAGAAATTGATGAAGGTAGAGGTATAAATGGATGTGTTTTATTAGATATGAGGCATTTAGGGAAAAAATTTATAGGAGAACGCTTAGGTTATTTACAGGAAGTTGCAACTGAATTTATGGGAATTGATTTAGCAGAAAAACCTATACCTATTAAACCAGGAATGCATTATATTATGGGAGGTATAAAAACTGATTCTAATGGAGCTACTTCTGTTCCAGGTTTATATGCAGCTGGAGAATGTGCAAATGTTAGTGTTCATGGTGCTAATAGATTAGGAGCAAATTCTCTATTGGACACAGTTGTTTTTGGGAGAAGATCAGCAGTAAATAGTGTTGAATGGGTAAAGAATAATAAACAAATAGACATCCCAGAAGAAATTTTATCAAGTGAAAAAGATCGTTTTCAATCAATATTAGATAAACCCTCTAGTGGCATAAGGCCTGGAAAACTTCGTTTAGAAATGGCTGAAGCAATGACTAAAGGAATAGGCGTTTGGAGAGATGAAAAAAGTATTAATAATGCATGGGAAACAGTAAAAAATATTAGATCAGATTATGAAAATATATATATTGATGATAAAGGTAAAGTTTTTAACACTGATTTGATTGGAGCCTTAGAACTTGATTTTATGATTGATGTTGCTGAGTCTATTTGTGCTGGAGCTAAAGCTAGAAAAGAGAGTCGAGGAGCTCATTTTAGAACTGATTTGAAATCAAGAGATGATAAAAATTGGCTGAAACATACTTTAGTGAATAAAAATGATGAAGATTTTTTGGTAAAAACTTCTGAAGTTAAAATTACAGATTGGAAGCCCGAAGAGAGGGTTTATTAATGAAAGCTATTATAGATGTGAAAAGATTTAATCCGGAAAATGATTCTGAAGAATATTTTCAAAAATATGAGATTGAAGTTGAGGAAAGTTCAACTATTTTAGATGCACTGATAAAAATTAGAGAAGATATGGATGGGACCCTTGCATTAAGGTGTTCCTGTCGAGCCTCAATTTGCGGATCTTGTGGAATGAAAGTTAATGGTTCTGCAAAATTGGTGTGTAAGACTCGTTTGGTTGATATTTCTCCTGTTGGTGGAAAAGTTCAAGTAGAACCTCTAGGGAATATGCCGGTAATCAAAGATTTAGTTGTAGACATGAACCCTTTCTGGAATAAAGTTAAGCAAATTAAGCCATATATGAAACCCGACTCTGAACCTAAAGCTGAATATATAGCTTCTAATGAATCTATGACACATTTGGTTGATGTAATGAATTGTATTATGTGCGGAGCATGTGTTTCTGATTGTACTGCTTTAGAAGTAGATAAAAATTTTATTGGACCTGCAGCTTTAGCCAAAGCTTATAGGTTTGTAGCTGATCCTAGAGATGATGAATCTGTAGAAAGGTTAGGATTTTTAAATAAAAATTCAGGTGTTTGGGATTGCACTAGATGTTATGCATGTGTAGAAGTATGTCCTAAGGGTGTTGCACCTATGGATAGGATTATGAAAATGAGAGATTTGGCTATCAATGAAGGATTCAAAAATACTTCTGGGTACAGACATACAGAGTCATTTGTAAAGTCAGTAGGAAAATTTGGAAGATTAGACGAAGCAAATCTTGCTTTAACCAGCGTTGGATTCTTCAATATTTTCGGACTTATTGATTTAGCAATTGTAGGAATAAGAGCTTTTGTAAGAGGAAAATTACCTCCAATTATACCTCATAAAGCAAAGAGAAATGAGAATATTAAAAGAATAGTAAAAAAATTAGAGAATAAATAAGAATGATTACGAAAAAATATGCTTTTTATCCAGGTTGTGTTGCACGTGGGGGTGCTCCTGAATTATACGATTCTTCTTTATTAGTTCTTGATAAATTAGGTATAGAAACAATTGAATTAGAAAAAGCTGCTTGTACTGGTGCAGGAGTTCTTCAAGAAAAAAATCAAAAACTTGGAGATGTGTTAAATATAAGAACTTTAGCATTAGCAGAAAAAATGAACTTGCCTGTGATGACTATTTGTTCAACTTGTCAGGGTGTGATGTCTCAGGCAAACCATAGAGTATTAAATAATCCAGAGTATTTAGAAGAAATTAACTCTGAACTTAAAGAAGAAGGATTAGAGTATAAAGGTACCATTGAAGTTAAACATTTATTATGGATTTTAATAGAAGATATTGGATTAGATGAACTTAAAAAAACATTTAAAAAAGAATTGAAAGGTTTTCATTTTGCTCCTTTTTATGGTTGTTATATTGTAAGA
Organism: uncultured Dehalococcoidales bacterium; assembly: GCA_964434385.1. Taxonomy (GTDB): domain Bacteria; phylum Chloroflexota; class Dehalococcoidia; order Lucifugimonadales; family Lucifugimonadaceae. Next base: position 25,428 of record CAYSUW010000008.1, read on the forward strand.
CCTTCAGATGCACTAGGATTTTCTGAAAATCCAGAAAGGCAGCATTCTTTAGATATGGTAATTGATTCAACAGGAGCTTCTGTGACAGATTTTTCTGGGAAAACAAAGTGTTGTGGATTTCCAATTTTATTAATCAATCAAAAAAATTCTTTAAAAATGGTTTCCAATCATACTGGTGAAGCCAAAGATAAAGGTGCTGATGCAATGGTAACTCCGTGCCCTCTATGTCATTTGAATTTAGATGGCTATCAAGGTAAAGTCAGAAAAGATAATAGGGGAGATAAAGGAGATTTGCCAATAATTCATTTGCCTCAATTGATTGGTTTAGCTATGGGAATTGAACCTTATAGATTAGGGTTTAAGCGTCATATTGTTTCTACTGATGATTTTATATCTTCAATAGCTCCTGGCGCTCGTCAAAGTGATCCTCAAAATTTCAATATTGCTATGCTTATAGGAATGGTTGGGTTTGCTTCATTGTTGTTTGCATTAATTACTGCAATTGGAGCATTCTTTGTTTTGCGGGCTATATATATATATGAATGGGGAGATAATTCGTTTACTCATTATATTGATACCTGTAGCTTTGAAGGTATTTATTTTATAGGAAAGTATTTTTGTTCTTTTTTGAGTTTTTTGGGTTTCTAAATTAGATAGCCATTCCTCCATCTATTATATGAGCTACTCCAGTGGTATAGGATGATTCATCTGAAGCTAGGTAAACTGCAAGTTTAGCAATTTCTTCAGGTTTCCCAATTCTTTTCATAGGTTGTCTAGCAATGAATTTCTTTTTTTCTTCATTAGGGTTTTCTGATTTATTTATTCTATCTTGTAAGGAGGGTGTTTCTATAGTAGCTGGACATATAGCATTACACCTAATGTTTTTTTCAACAAAGTCTTTTGCTATAGATTTTGTTAACCCAATTACTGCAGCTTTGCTAACACTATAAACAAATCTATTGGGTACTCCTAAAGTACTAGAAGCAAGTGATGACATGTTGATAATGCTACCTGAATTTTCTTTGAGCATTAGTGGGATATATGTTTTGATGATTTGAAACATAGATTTTACATTCACATCTAAAGTAAGATCCCAGTCTTCTAAATTACAATCTAATATTGTACCTTCGTGAACAATTCCAGCACAGTTGAATATAATATCTACTGATCCTGTTATTTCTACTAATTCTTTGATTTCTGAGTAGTTTGTTACATCAAGTTTTAAAGGAATAATGTTTGATTTGTCATTAAAAAATTCTAAAGCCTTTTCATTTTTATCAGTAGCAAAAACTTTAGCACCTTCATTTGCAAATTGTATTACTGTTTCTTTACCTATTCCTTGCCCTGCGCCAGTAACTAACGCTTTTTTATTTGAAAGCCTATTACTCATTTTTATACATAATTTCAGTTAATTCTTTTACAGAATCAGCAGAATTTTTTAATGCTTTTTGTTCAGATGAACTCAATTGTATTGTTATGATTTCTTCTACCCCAGATTTTCCAATTTTTATTGGAACACCAACGAATAAACCATTGATATCATACTCTCCTTCCAAAAGAGCCGCACAAGGAAGAATCTCTTTTTTATCAAACAATATTGATTCTACCATCTGGACTATTGATGCAGATGGAGCGTAATATGCACTTCCTGTTTTTAAGAAACCAACTATCTCTGCTCCTCCATCTCTAGTTCTTTGAACTATTTCCTCTAATCTATTTGAAGGTATTAATTCAGAAATAGGTACTCCCCCTACAGTAGTAGATTTTATAACAGGGACCATTGTGTCTCCATGTCCTCCTAGAACATATGCAGAAATACTATTTACAGAAACGTTTAGTTCTTCTGCAAGAAAGGACTTAAATCTAGCTGTATCTAGAATTCCAGCCATTCCTAAAACTCTCTGTTTAGGAAATTTAGATATTTTATGTGCATGTTGAACCATTGCATCTAAAGGGTTTGATACTACAATTAAAATTGCATTTGGAGAATAAGAACAAACATTTTTTGTTACTTCTCCAACAATTTTCATGTTAGTCAATAATAAATCGTCTCTACTCATTCCAGGTTTTCTTGCTATACCTGCTGTAATAACAACAACATCTGAGTTTTTTGATGATTCATAATTATTGTCACCGATTATTTTAGAGTCAGATCCTAAGACGGGGCCACTTTCTAAAATATCTAAAGATTTGCCTTGAGGGATTCCCTCTAGAATATCTATTAATACTACGTCAGAATATCCCTTATCAAAAATTCTTTGAGCTGTAGTTGCTCCTACATTTCCAGCACCAATTATTGTAACTTTGTGTTTTGCCATAATTATCCTTCTGATTATATTTTATTTTCCCCAAGGGGTTATTGATTGTTTTAGAGATTTATATCCTTCTAAAAATCCCGGCCTACTACCTTCATATACTTCATCAAATTTTTTCAGTGCATTATCCAACCAATCATGTAAGTTTTTATTGTCTGGGTTTGCATCAATATACGCATCTCTAATTAATACGAAGTGTATTCTAGGATCATATGGTTGTTTAGTTCCTCCGACCCATTCATCTCCATCCAATAACCTTAATAACATTGCGTCTGCTGACCCTAAAGTTTGTTCATGTATTGGAGGACCGTCCATTCTATGCATTACAGATGTCATATCCCTTCCATTTCCAGTTGTATATCCCATTTCTTCCCAAAGTTCACTTGTATTAATTTCTTTGCCAAGCTTATTTGCAACCATCCCAGAATAAGCTCTTAAAGGATCAGATATATCAGCTAATAAGTCTGTAAGCCTGTCACCATCAAGATCAGTTGATAGTACAACAGTGTTTTGTTTATTTAATAAATCCCAAATTAAAAGTCCATAATTTGTGTCAGCAATATGTTGTTCTATTCTTCCTGACCAATTTTCCATGCCATTTTTAAAGTCAGAAGGTAATAATTTAATTATTTTATCTATACTTTCTTTGTGTTCCTCGTAAGGATCAACTGCATATCTTCTTCCAACTTCAAATTTTGTGTCTTTAATCAACCAAGAATGAAGGCCTGCATTTATTCCATCTTCCATTGCCTGGGTTGGCTTTGTGGCAATTCTTCCAATAGATCCACTGTCATTTACTAATTTAAGAAATAATCTATTTGCATAAGCCATTTGAACACCCGGAGAATTCATTTCAGAATGTATTATTCCAGCATCGTCCACTGAAAACTTACTTTTATTCTGAGAGTAGGGAAGGCAAGGCATACTTCTTACAACTGTTATTGGTCCATAAGGCCTAACGTTACAGTAAACACCTGCTTGAGTCCTTAGGTGCGCATTTCCAGATTTTCCCATTACAACAACTTTGTTGCCCTTTCCATCATTCACATAAGCATCACCTGCAGTTGACCATTTGATAGACGTTGAAGGTATATTCCCAAACCATGCTAACGCTTCGAGATTAGTATCGTGACGAAATTGAGACCACATTGGAACAGCATAAAAAGGTAAGCCTAAAATATCTATCGCAGCTATAGTGCCTAATAGGGCATAAGCGTCAGTTAAGGAATGTGCAACTGGGTTTATTTTTTCATTGTGATTTCCACCTTGCCATACTACTGCATCAGGGTAACCACTTAGTTTTATTTTTGCATCTTCAAATAAATCTGAAAGTTCCTTAAATAAATTACCTCCATTGGCTTCGGTTTTTGCGATTTTCAACAAATCAATCATTAATGAATCCTTTAGTATTAAAGAGGGATATTTCCATGTTTTTTGGGAATATTATTATCGCTTTTTGTTTTTAACATTTTTAGAGAAGATATTATTTTTGATCTAGTTGTTGAAGGATCTATGACATCATCAAGATAGCCTCTGCTAGCAGCAACAAATGGGTTAGCAAATTTATCTCTATATTCGTCTACTAACTTATTTTGTGTCTCTTCTTTGTTTTCTGATGCTTGAATTGTCTTTCTTGAAATTATTTTTACAGCTCCCTCAGGACCCATTACTGCTATTTCAGCACTTGGCCAAGCCAAATTAATGTCAGATCTGAGTTCTTTACTTCCCATAACAATATATGCTCCTCCATATGCTTTTCTAATAATTATTGTAATTTTGGGAACAGTAGCTTCAGAATATGCATAGAGTAATTTTGCCCCATGACGAATAATTCCTCCAAACTCTTGGTTGACTCCAGGCATGAATCCTGGAACATCTACTAATGTAAGAATAGGAATATTAAATGCATCACAAAATCTAACAAACCTAGCTGCTTTCACTGATGCATCAATATCAAGAACTCCTGCAACAGATAAAGGTTGATTAGCTACAATCCCTACTACTTGTCCATCAAAACGTGATAAACAGGTGATTATATTTGTAGCAAAATCTTTATGAATCTCAAATATTTTCCCTGAATCTACGATTTCTCTAATAATTTCTTTCATGTCATAGCTTTGATTTGCTTCATTAGGGATGATTGATTTTAACTTGTCAGAAATTCTATTTTCTGAATCTGAGGATTCGAAATCTTCTGGATCATCTAAATTATTAGAAGGTAAGTATGACAATAATTCTCTAACTTTGTTAAAACATTCAGTTTCATTTTTTGTGCTTACGTGAACTACACCACTTTTTTGAGAATGAGTTTTTGAACCACCTAATTCTTGGTGATTCACTTTTTCTCCTGTGACTGCTTGAATTACCTCTGGGCCTGTAATATACATCTGACCTATCTCCTCAACCATAAAAATAAAATCAGTAAGTGCTGGAGAATAAACAGCACCACCTGCTGAAGGTCCTGCTATAACAGTTAATTGAGGGATTACTCCTGATGCCATAGTATTTCTTCTGAATATTTCTCCATAACCTGCTAGAGAATCAACTCCTTCTTGAATTCTTGCTCCTCCTGAGTCATTAATTCCTACTACAGGACATCCAGTTTTTACAGCGTGATCCATAAGTTTACATATTTTCATTGAAGCTACTTCTGATAAAGAACCTCCTAAAACAGTAAAATCTTGGGAGAAAGCAAAAACTTGTTTTCCATTGACTAGACCAAATCCACATATAACTGAATCACCTTCGAATTTCTGTTTATCTAAACCAAATTCTTGAGATCTATGAGTAACAAATTGATCAAACTCTTCAAACTTCCCATCATCGAAAAGAAGAGAAAGCCTTTCTCTGGCTAACAGCTTGCCTTTACTTTTTTGAGTTTTATTTTTCTCTGGACCTCCACCTTGTTGTGCAAGTGATCTTCTGTCCTTGAGTTCTTCATTTTTATTTATACTAGTATCCTTATTTTTTGAATTAGAAGTAATTTTATCTCTCCAAGTTTTATGAAAAAATTATGTAACAGATCGTATTCTACAGTTAAAATACGATCAAATATTATTAATTTAATAATCCTATAATTAATTTACATTTAAGTATAATTATCTTTAGTGTATTTGAAAATTGATAACTTCGAGGTGAATAATTTTAAAAATTGGATCAAAAACTTTTAATTGGGGTGAAAAGACTTATGTAATGGGAGTGATTAATGTTACTTCTGATTCTTTTTCTGGAGATGGATTAGGAGAAAATGTTGATAAAGCAGTCGAATTAGCATCTAACTTTAAGGAATTTGGTGTAGATATTATAGATGTCGGGGGAGAATCTACTAGACCTGGTTCTGTTTATTCCAATGTTAAAGCTGTAACAATTGAAGATGAAATTAATAGAGTTGTGCCTGTTATTACTGAATTGAAAAAAAGATTGGATATTCCATTAAGTATAGATTCTAGAAGATCAAAAGTTGTAAAAGAGGCTTTTAATGCAGGAGCGGATATTATTAATGACGTTTCTATGATGAATTATGATTCAGAAATGATTAATATAGTATGTCAATTGAATATTCCTTTTATTCTTACTCACAATAAAAAAATTCCTCATAAAGAAAATGTTATTTTTAGTATCAAAAAAGACTTAAATAAATGTATTTCCAACTTAAAAAATAAGAATTTTGATTTATCAAAACTAATAATAGATCCTGGAATAGGTTTTAATAAATCATCTAAAGAAAGTATTACGGTTTTAAGAGAATTAGATAAATTAAAAATTGGATTTCCAATTTTAATTGGAACTTCTAGGAAATCTCATATAGGAGAAGTGTTGAATTTACCAACTTCAGAAAGATTAGAGGGCACTGCTGCAACAATCTCAATAGCTATAGATAGAGGTGCAGATATTATTCGTGTTCATGACGTGAAAGAGATGGTAAGAGTATCAAGAATGACAGATGCAATTACTAGAGGATATTAATGATGAATATTACTTATTTTAGTTTAGGTACTAATTTAGGAAATAGATTAAAAAATATTGAAAATGCACTTATTTGTATTAGGGAATTAGGAGATATTCAAAAACTTTCTAGTGTTTATAATACAAAACCATGGAATGTGAATGAAAAACAACCTGATTATCTAAACCAAAATTGTCAATTAATTACAGAACTTTCACCTCAAGAACTTATTAATAGAACAAAGAATATTGAAATAAATTTAGGTAGAACAAATAAGAGAGACAAAACTTCTAGAATTATTGATATCGACTTATTATTATATGGTGATTTAATTTTAAATAGTGAAAATTTAGTTATTCCTCATCCTCAAATGACAGAAAGGGCTTTTGTGATGATTCCATTAGCAGAAATTGTTCCAGACTTAACTATTAGTGGATATAAAAAATCTGTAAAGGAAATAGCAAATGGATTAGATTCATCTTTAGTGGAAATTTTTCTAGAAAGCTAAAATTGGTTTTCGATTATTGAAGAAAGTATTTCAGCTATCATGAAAATTAAAATTCCTGAAATAACAAAAAATGTATAACTGAAAACCCATGAAAATTTATTCTTAGGATTAATGAAATTTTGATATTGATTAGTCCTAAATTTCCAAACTAAAAAGAATAACCAAAAACTTAAAATCACTTTGAATCCGAGAAGCGAAATGTAAATATTTGAGACATTTACAGAAGAAATTCTTTCAATAGATAAAATTATGCCTGTTGTTAATAATATGATTATTGATGCATTGACTATGTCCTTGAAAAATAATCCAAGTTCTTTGGTCGATTCAATAATACGGTCTTTGTAGAATAATAAAATTATAGAACCCCCAAGCCAAATTGAAGCTGAGATTGCATGAAGAAATTTTGATATTAATAAAATTATGTCTAGAATATTCATATTATTTGATTAAAACTTCACTTATTAGTTCCTCTAACTTCTTATTATCTAGATATCCTGACCACTGAGTAGTAATTTGATGTTTATGGTTTAAGAAAATTGAAGTAGGGAAGACTTGTATTGAAAATAATCTTTCAATTTCTCCATTTTTGTCAAATATGTTTACGTAATTTGATTCTAGATTATTTAATAATCTCTCAGCTGATTCTTTTGAATCTAATGGAGAGTTATGAAGAATTCCTATCACTTTAATTTTATCTGAATATTTATTTTTTACTTGAACTAAATTAGGTATTTCCTTTACACATGGGGGACAAGAAGGATACCAAAAGTTAATTATTATTGGGTGTCCTTCAAAATTTTTTAGATCGAATTTTTTTTCTTCTAATGTTTTTCCTGAAAAATGAATTGTTTCTTTATTATTTATCTGATTACAAGAAATAATTAATAAAGACAATAAAATCAAAAATTTTATTATATTTCTTAGCATTATTGATTAAAATTGAGTTTCCAAATGGTCTTTGATTACTTCTTTGATCTGAGTAATTTCTACTCTTACTTGTTTCATAGTATTTCTATTTCGAATAGTAACTGAGTTGTCATTTAAGGTGTCAAAATCTATAGTAACGCAAACTGGAGTTCCTATCTCATCTTGTCTTCTATATCTTTTTCCTATACTTTGTGTATCGTCGAATTGTCCTCTAAAAGAACTTCTTATAATGTTGAAAACTTTACTAGAAATTGATTTTAATTTTTCATTTCTGCTCAGAGGAAGTACTGCTACTTCAATAGGAGAAATTTTTGGATCAAATTTTAATACTGTCCTTGTTTCATTATTTACTTCTTCTTCATGGTAAGCATCTGAAAAAACTGCAAGAGTTGTTCTATCAGCACCCATTGCTGGTTCAATAACATAAGGGATAAATCTTGATTTTGTAGATTCATCAAAATAAGAAAGATCTCTTCCGCTTTTTTCCATATGATTTTTCAAATCATAATCAGTTCTATTATTAATAGTTTCTAATTCTCCCCAGCCCCATGGGAAATTATATTCAATATCTGTAGCCGCTTTTGCATAATGAGGCCTTTCTTCATCATTATGAATTCTAGTTCTTAAGTTTTTTTCCTGTATTCCAATTTCCTTAAACCAATTCATACTAAATTCAATCCATTCTTGAAATAATTTATCTGAATCTTTTGGATAGCAAAAATATTCCATTTCCATTTGCTCAAATTCTCTGGTTCTAAAAATGAAATTTCCTGGAGTGATTTCATTTCTAAAAGATTTCCCTATTTGCGCTATTCCAAATGGAATTTTACGTCTAGTAGTAGTGAGAACATTATTGAAATTAACAAAAATCCCCTGAGCTGTTTCAGGTCTTAAGTAAATAGTTGCTGCATCTTCTTCTACTGGTCCCATAAATGTTTTAAACATTAAATTAAATTGTCTGGGATCTGAAAGTCCTGAATCACAATCTGGACATTTAGAATCTACTTCATCTTCTCTAAATCTTTTATGACAATTTACACATTCTACTAAAGGATCTGAAAAACCTTTAAGATGTCCACTTGCTTCCCATACAGCAGGATCCATAAGTATAGAAGAATCTATTCCCTCTATATCATTTCTATTTTGAACCATAGATGTCCACCAATAATCTTTGATTCTTCTTTTAAGTTCAACGCCTACTGGGCCAAAATCCCAAACACTTCCAAGTCCTCCATATATTTCACTATTTTGGAAAATGAAACCTCGTCTTTTCGCTAAAGATACTAGAGTCTCTAGAGTTGGCATAAATTATTCCCTTACTGTAAGTTTTTTTAATCTCCTGTTTTTAGTAGGATATTAATTTATAAGCATATCAACGGAATTGAAGTATTTAAACACCTTGATGAAATTTAATAATAACTCAAAAGACATTAGGCTAAAAATCAGAGAAGGAAGTTTCTCTAGTACTACATCAGGCCTTAATCCAGGATTCACACAAACAAATGTAGCTATATTACCCAATGAATATGCATTAGATTTTATGGTATTTTGTCAAAGAAATCCTAAATCATGTCCTTTGATTGAAGTTTTGACTCCAGGTAAGGTAGAGGCTCAAATTTCTTCTCCTGGCTCTGATATAAGAACTGACGTTCCTAAATACAGAGTTTTTAAATCTGGAAAAATGATTTCTGAAGTTACAAATATTTCAGATTATTGGAGAGATGATTTTGTAACCTTTCTATTGGGTTGTAGTTTTACTTTCGAGAGTGCTCTTATAGAGGCTGGAATTAATTTAAAACATTACGAACTTAAAAAGAATGTTGCAATGTATGTATCTAATATTAATTCTGTCTCTTCTGATATGTTTTCTGGTTCTATGGTAGTTTCTATGAGATGGATTCATAATAACGATATTGAAAAAACAGTTGAAACAACCAAAAAATATCCTTCAATGCATGGAGAGCCAATACATATTGGAGATCCAAATAAGATAGGCATTTCAGATATTTCTAAACCTGATTTTGGAGATTTTTTTGAACCTGATTCGAAAAACTATTCTCCTGTTTTTTGGGCATGTGGTGTGACTCCACAGATAGTGGCTTTAAAATCAAAAATACCTATCATGATTACACATTCACCCGGTCATATGTTTATTACTGATCTTAGGGATGATGATTTCAAATTCAAATGAACGGTTATTAGTATGTCTGCAATAGAAGATATTATTTTAGATAAAGATACAAGAAATATTTCAAAATTAGAGAAATTTCTTGATGAAAACTTTATAAATAAATCTGCAGAATTCCTTTTGAATAATAAAGGACATGTATTCATTACTACAGGTTTTTATATTGTATATGCTGGATCTACAGAAACAGATGGTCCTCCTGGTTCAGTTGCATTGGGAAATGCGTTAAAAAAAATAGGATTTACAGTTACTTATATTACTGACAAATGGTCTTTTGATGTACTGAACAGTATTCTTGAAGATGATGATGAATTAATTAAATTTCCTGTATCTTCGCATATTGAATCATTGGAGTTTGGTAATAAATTAATCAAAGATTTTTCTCCTGAATTGCTTATTTCTATTGAAAGAGCAGGTTTGATGTCGGATGGTACATATAGAAATTGGAAAAATGAAGACATTTCAAAATTTAATGCAAAAATAGATCATCTTTTTGAGCAATTTCCTAGATCTATAGGTATAGGAGATGGAGGAAATGAAATTGGAATGGGAAATTTACATGATCAAATTGTTGACATCTCTGGATTGCCTGATAATCCTAGTACTACTACAGTATCCCATTTAATCATCTCAAGTTGTTCAAACTGGGGATCTTATGGATTGATTGCTGCTATTTCTAAAATTGTAGGAAAAAACCTTTTACCATCAGTAGAACAAGGAAAGAAATATATTAGGAAATTAGTTGATAATGGGGCAGTAGAGGGAATGTCAGGAAAAAAATATTATGGAGTTGATGGTAGAAACTTAGATGATGATTCTGTGTGTCTTCAGAGATTACATGATAATTTGAAAAATTATGGGTTATGATTTTTTTTGAGTGTTTCTGGTACTAGAAATATAAAAAATATTATTCCTATGAATCCTATTCCAGTAATTGAAAAAGAGGCTAAACTTAAACTTAAGAATTGTCCTAGTGTTCCTACTAAAGGTGAAGCTAAGCCACCTCCTGACCAAGAAATTAATCTCCAAATTCCTAAGAAAGGTCCTGTGGATTCTTCTGGTGCTAAATCAGACCCTAAAGTTAGCATTGCTCCACTTCCGATTCCGTTAGAAATTCCTAAAATTAAACCAACTAAAAGTAATTTTTGATAAGAATCTGCAAAGCCTATTAAAGAAAATGATAATGAAAGTAAAATTATACTTGGCACAGATGTCCATTTTCTTCCGAATTTATCCATTACATATCCCGCAGGGTAAAATAATGTCATGTCTATTGCTGAACTAATACTCTGAATTATTCCTAGATCATCTACTTCAAGACCTATATGGAAAGCCCACAAAGGAATTATGATATGTCTCGATTCTCTAAGTAAATTCAGTATAAATAAAGCTGTACCTACTATTCCAAGGTTATATTTATTCTCTTTGATTATTTGAGTAACTTTTCTAGAAGTGTTTTTATTTTCTTGAATCAAATATTTTTCTTCTGGAGATGATATGAAATACATTAATAATGTAGCCATAGCGCTAATTACAAATACTATATAAAAAGGTATGTCAAACCCTACGTATTTTGCTGAAAACCCTCCAATTAAAGGCCCTATGAAATAACCTATTCTGCTGACACCACCAAATCTAGAAAATGCTTTTCCTCTATAATCTATTGGCACTACTTTTGAAAGATAAGAATGTCTAGATATTCCAAATAATCCTAAAGATGCGCCAAGAAAAAATATCGAAAAATATAAAAAATATCCACTTGGGCTTAATCCAGCTATTAGAGCAAAAATTGAGACTCCAATTGAACCTGTAATAGTTGTGATTCTGGTACCTAACTTGTTAATTATTATTCCGACTGGAATTGCAAATATTGCCTCACCTAAGTTTCTGGCACCTACAATTAATCCTATTAAAAAAATACTTCCACCAATCCAATTTACTTTTGCAGGAATAGCAGGAGCTAATATTCCTATACAGATTGATAGTAAGAGTAGAGGGAAATATACTGGTAATATAAATTTATAAAATCTGAAATTATAAGAATTTTTAGTGTCTTGATTTCCTTGAGAAATCATTTTTTGGGTTCGGTCATAGCTTCAGGATCAAGGATTTTTTCTAATTCTTTTTCAGACAACTCTGTTTCCCTGATTGCTACTTCAAAAATACTTTCACCAGTTTCTGATGCTATGTGAGCAATATTTGCAGCATTATCATATCCTATTATTGGTGCAAGTGCAGTACAAATTGCTAATCCGTTTTTTACTTTATTCGGGCCATTTTCAGTTGCTTTAAGTCCAGAGATACACTGTTCTGAAAAATTCAAAGCTGAAGATGATAATAATTCTATTGATTGAAGAATGTTGTATGCTGCAACTGGCATCATCACGTTTAATTCAAAATTACCTGACTGCCCAGCTATTGCGATCGTAGTATCATTTCCAATTACTTGAGCAGACACCATTGTTACAGATTCAGCAATGACTGGGTTGACTTTTCCAGGCATTATAGAGCTTCCAGGTTGAACTTCTGGTAATTCGATTTCTGCAATACCTGCTCTAGGTCCTGAACCCAACCATCTAATATCATTCGCAATCTTCATCAAGCTTACGGCTATTGTTTTCATGCATCCTGAAGCTTGAACTAAGCCATCTAATGAATTTTGACTTTGAAAATGATTTGGTGATTCTTTAAAGTTATAGTTATATATCTTGTTTAATTCTTGAATCATATTTTTTGCAAAATCAGGGTGCATTCCTACTCCGGTTCCCACAGCAGTACCTCCTAGAGCAAGAGAAGATAATTCTTTTAATGCAATTTGACATCTTTCAATTCCTAGTTGTATCTGCCCCTTGTAACCTTCAAATTCTTGTCCTAGCCTTATTGGTGTAGCATCTTGTAGATGAGTTCTACCAGTTTTAATGATTGGCCAAAACTCTTTTGATTTTAATTCCAATGCTGCTGATAATTTTTTTAAAGAAGGGATAAGATGATTTTTTATTTCCATAGATGACGCGATATGAATTGCAGTTGGAATCACATCATTTGAAGATTGTCCTTTATTGACATGGTCATTTGGATGTACTGGATCTCTAGATCCGATTTTTCCACTTATTGATTGTATTGCGATATTAGAGATTACTTCATTAACATTCATATTTGTGGAAGTGCCTGATCCTGTTTGAAAAACATCCACAACAAATTCGTTGTAATGATTTCCAGATAATATTTTTTTACAGGATTCCTGAATTAGGGAAGAGATTTTGTTGTCTAAAAGACCTAAATCTTTATTTACTTTAGCTGCTGAGTACTTTATTTGTGTAATAGCATTTATAAAAGAATTACTTAGTTTTAAATTACTAATAGGAAAATTTAATACCGCTCTTTGTGTATTTGCTCCATAAAGTGCATTCAATGGAACTTCAAGTTCTCCCATTGAATCTTTTTCAATTCTTGTATTTTTATCAGGCATAGAGCGCTCTCCAGTCAACTACTCATATGTTTATAACAATAATATATAATTTCTCAAATTAAATTTCAGAATATTATTTTCATGATAACTGAATATTTAATTCTTTAGATGAATTAGTGGGGTTTTTACAAGCATAATTTTCACAAACATAAGCTGTAGGAAGATTTTTTATCATCTTCTTTCCATTAGTAATGTTAAATTTTTTACCTTCAAAATGATTTGAAGCTGTAACAATAATTCTATTTGGTTGATAAGGTTGATGACCTATTTTTAAAAATCCCTTTGTATTTTTATGTTCAGAATCTCCTATTATGCATAAATGAAGAGGTGTTGAATAATACATATTTAAGCTACTTAACCAATATGCATGACTAGTGGGGAAATGAGTGATCTGATTTGATGCAGTAGAGATAAATTTATCTACAATAGATTTGTATTTTTTATCATTAGTTATATAAAAAAGTTTAATTAATATTCTGGATACTACAGATGAACCTGAGGGAACAACATTATCTTGTAGGATGTTAGGTCTTAATATTAAAGGATTAGAGTATTTTGAAGTGTCAAAAAATGAATTTTGATTTGCATCCCAGAAATTATTTATCATTTTTTCTGTTTGTTCTATAGCTTTTTCTAACCAAATTATTTCTCCAGTTACTTGAAATATTTCTAATAAGGCATCTATTAAGAAAGAATAATCTTCTAAGAATCCTGGTGTGTTATTTTTTTTATCAGAATTTTGAGATTCGTATGAAGAACGTAATAAATTTTGGTTATAAGTATTTGATTCTAATAAATTATTAATACTTTTAACTGCTGTAAGAATAAAATCTTCTCGATCAAGTAATATTCCGGCATATGCAAAAGATTTTATCGCCAAGCTATTCCAGGAGGTGATAATTTTTCTGTCAGTTTCTGGTGGAATTCTCTTTAACCTTTGTTGATATAATTTTATTAAAAGAAGGTTTATTTCTTTTCTTTCACTAGAAGATAAATTTAGATTACTTTTCTCTAAAATTATATTCATTCCTTCAAAATTTCCTTCTTCCGAAATTAAGAATACTTCAGAAAATCTCTCTGCATCTTTTTTACCTAATATTTTGAAAATCTCATCTTTGCTCCATACGAAAAATTTCCCTTCAACTCCTTCACTATCAGCATCTTGAGAAGAGAAAAAAGATCCTTCTTTGCTAAGCATTTCTTTACTTAAATAATCAAGGATATTTTCAGATATTTCTTTAAATCGTGTTTTTTTCGTTATTTTCCAACAGTCTAAGTACAAATAACTTAGTAGGGAGTTGTCGTAAAGCATTTTTTCAAAATGAGGAACCTTCCATTCAGAATCTGTTGAGTACCTATGGAATCCTCCTCCAACGTGATCGTATATTCCACCTTTAGCCATAGATGAGAGTGATTTAGTAACTATTTTTAAAGATTCTTCATCAGAAGTTTCATTCCAAATATTTAATAACAAGTTATGTAATAGAGGTTGAGGAAATTTAGGAAATGATCCGAATCCTCCATTGATATCATCATGTTCTGATTTCAAAGATTTTAACGCTTCGTTAAATATTTTTGAATCTGGTTTTTCTGATTTAAATTTTTCTTCTAACTGGATTTTTAACATTGTAGTTAATTTTTCACTGGACTTTAAGATATCTTCTTGTTTGTTTAAATAAATGTCAGATAAAGATTTTATTAAATCTAAAAACCCAGGCATTCCATGTCTACTATTTTTAGGAAAATAAGTTCCTCCATAAAATGGTTTACCTTCTGGAGTTAGGAAAACACTCATGGGCCAACCTCCTTGACCAGTGAGAATTTGTACAGAAGCCATATAAATCGAATCTATATCAGGTCTTTCTTCTCTGTCGACTTTAATGTTTACAAAATTGTTATTTAGTAATTCTGCTACTTCTAAATCTTCAAAGCTTTCTTTTTCCATTACATGACACCAATGACAAGATGAATACCCCACACTTAAAAATATTGGTTTATCTTCTAATTTTGCTTTATTTATAGCTTTGTCATTCCAAGGATACCAATCAACAGGATTTTCTTTATGCTGTAATAAATAAGCACTGGTTTCAAATTGTAATTGGTTTGACATCAGTTATATTAAGAACGATTATTTCTTTTTAGGTGAGTTTGAATTATTCTGAATTTCTTTAATGAGATTCTTTATTTGATTCTTCAATTGAGATACTTCTTTTTCAACCTTATCTAATTGAGAAGATTCTTCTTTGTTAACAAAAACTGCTGCTAAGTTTGCTGCTAAAGCTGCAAAGAATCCTACCCCAGAAACCATCAAGAATACTGCTACAATTCTTCCAAAGAATGTTATCGGTTCTTGATTGCCATATCCGACAGTAGTTATAGTAACAATTGCCCACCATAAAGCGTCTGGGAATGATCCTAATTCAGGGTTTCTTGCCCTTTCTAAACTTGTGATAATAGTAGCGCCCACAATTACTAATGCTCCAACCCAAACGAATAGAAAATCTGCTCTGCCTAATCTAGTGAAACCCCTTACTGCTTTTGTTCCAACGACTATGATCCTTAATACTCTTATTGGCTGAAGATTTGGCAAACAACAAAGTGCTTCAAGCCAGTGTTCTTTGATGAACAGTAATCTTTGAGGTGATATTAATAATTTTATAGCAAAATCTATCACGAATACTGACCAGATAACATTATCTAATCTACTAAAAGTTTCTACTTCCTCTGGTGTCAGATCCCATAATAAAGGTCCTATAAGTAATGGAACCATAGCAAAGGCAAATACTATTAATGGCAATTCTGTGATCTTATCTAATCTGCCCACAATATAGTTTCGTTTCTCGAATTTGAATTCAGATCTAATAAAAAGAAGTTTTAGTAAATAAATTGGATTTAGATATTTCAATTTGTTATTACCTTTCATTACTTTGATAAATATTACTATAAATCATCTAATATTTTATTTGAAATTAACCCTGTGATTCAAGAAATTATCAAATAATTCATGAATTATTTGAAATTTGTTTGAATTTTCTCAAAAAAAAGTTACGATTTATTACTTAGATTGGATAAATAGGAGATTACTATGAAATTAGCATCCAGGATGAATAATTTAGGAACAGAAACCGCTTTTGAAACTTTGGCAAAAGCAAAAGCTTTAGAAGCAGAAGGAAAAAATATTGTTCATCTCGAAATAGGAGAACCAGATTTTGATACTCCAGAAAATATCAGAAATGCTGCTAAATTAGGATTAGATCAAGGTTATACACATTATGGTCCATCTCCAGGATTACCGCATGTAAGGGCTAAAATTGCAGAACATCAAAGTGATACTCATGGTTTTGATGTGTCTCCGGATCATGTTGTAATTACTCCAGGAGCTAAACCAATAATGTTTTTTTCAATTATGGCCTTAATTGAGAATGGAGATGAAGTTATATACCCTAATCCTGGATTTCCTATATATGAATCAATGATAAATTTTATGGGTGGAAAGGCTGTACCGTTACAGCTTAGAGAAGAAAATGATTTCAATGCTGACATTCATGATTTTAAAAATCTAGTGAATAAAAATACTAAAATGATTATTTTGAATTCTCCTAATAACCCATGTGGAAGTGTTATTCCTAAAGAAGAACTAGGAGAAATTTCTGACATAATAAAGAATAGTAATGCTATTGTTCTGACTGATGAAGTGTATAAGAATTTTTATTTTGAAGGTGAACATAGTTCTATAAGTGAATTTGAAGGCATGAAAGATCGCACAATTATATTAGATGGATTTTCCAAAAGTTTCGCTATGACAGGATGGAGGCTAGGATATGGTGTTTTTCCAGAGAAATTAGTTGAACCAATATCTAGATTAATTACAAATAGTGTGTCATGTACTTCTAGTTTTTCTCAGATAGCTGCTATTGAGGCTATTGATGGGCCTCAAGATAGTGTTTTTAAAATGATGGATGAATTTAAGGCAAGAAGAGAAATAATAGTAGAAGGATTGAATAGCATTAATGGAATTACATGTAGGAATCCCAAAGGAGCTTTTTATACTTTTCCGAATATTAAAGAAACTGGTTATAGCAGTAGGGAAATTGCAGATAAATTGTTACATGAATATGGAGTTGCATTATTGCCTGGAACTGCTTTTGGTGAATATGGAGAAGGATATTTAAGACTATCTTTTGCTAATTCAAGAGAAAATTTAAAAGAAGCTATAAAAAGAATG
The DNA here is from genome assembly GCA_964434385.1 of uncultured Dehalococcoidales bacterium. Taxonomy (GTDB): domain Bacteria; phylum Chloroflexota; class Dehalococcoidia; order Lucifugimonadales; family Lucifugimonadaceae. The sequence continues at coordinate 43,006 of CAYSUW010000008.1, forward strand.
AAATCTTTTTTGAACTAGTAAATTAATTTACTGACAATGAATATCCTTTTCCTCTTTTAGTTTTTATTAATTTTGTGCCGCCAGGTATCTTAGATAGTTTCTTTCTTAATCTATAAATTGTTATTGGGACAGAAGATTTGAGAAGATCAGAATTTTCTTTAATAGCATTTTCTTCTATCTCAGAATCTTCTAAATATGTGTTAAAGTTTTTTGCTAATATCTTCATTACTGTAAACTCTTGAGAAGAAATAGGGATGTTTTTTTCTTTAAATGTCACTGATTTTTTATCTAAATCTAAAGATAAGTCTTCTAACTCTATTAATTGATTTTTTTCTTCAATTTTTCTGCCTGCATCTGACAAGATAATGTCTAGAGAGTTTTGTTTCCTTGAATTTTTTACTAGCCATAAATATTTTGAGGAAATATAACAAAAAACCTTACTTTCTTCTAAAAATTTTTCCTGAACATGATCTTTGGATTCAAAAAACCCGTATACCAATCCAAAAAAATTCATTTCATTTATTAAAGGGACTATTATGCCATATTTATTATTTTCATTAATCCATTCAGGTAATTCATGATTTTCAGAATCTAGGATGACAGAATTTCCTTGAAGTAATCTTTCCCATTGAGGATGATTTTCAATATTTAAAGGAGCATTTTCAATAGAATTTCCATTTTTAAGTTCTAGTTTAAGATTTTCTGTTCCATGTTCTCTTATAAATACAAGTGACGTACTGAAGCCACCAATATTTTTGAAATTTTCTGAAAAATTTTGGATACTTGATCCCCACTTGGTTGAATATGAAATTGATTTTAACCCTTCAATTACTCTTTTGGAGATAGATAAATCAAATTTTAAGTTATGAATATTATCAAAATTCTTTTTATTTTCGTCTTTTAAGTTATTAAAAAAAGTTGATATAAAAATTAACCCTATAGTTATGAAAACCCAAATAATTAAGTTGGAAAATGAAGGAAAGTTCGTAAATTTTGTTTGATAATTGATTAATGTGATTAAAACAGAAAATGTAATATAAAAACTAAATTTTCTTTGACATATTATTATCCATTTTATCCATGGTATTGAATAAAGAAGTAAAACATTTTGCATATTTATTAATTGTGAAGATATTACAAAAAGAAAAGAAAATTCTATTAGAAACAATAATAAAATAACTAATCGATTAAACTTGAATTTTTTATAAATATATATGCTGAATAATAGAAATATTTGATAAATCCCTGCAATAATCAGAAGAGTGTTAACAAAGTTAAAATTCAGAAAATTTACAGGAAAAAAAATAATAAAATTAATCACAAAACAATTTAAGAGAACAAATTTTATATTTGTAGGAAGTTTGATTATTTGATTATTCATCTATTGAATATATCATTTTGATAGAGATGAATTCTTCAAGATAATAAACTGTTTTTATTGATTATAGGAAACTTACAAAGTTATTCTGATTGCAATTAAAATATTCAAATAAATTTGGGGATTAATGCTTTTATAAAGAATAATTATTGGTGCTTTTTTTCATATTCTTTAAAAGTTTCAGATGCAGCACCAAGAGAATTAACTGTACATGGATATCCTCCATAAAATAACATTTGTGTTATTAATTCAATTATTTCTTCCTTTGATGCACCAGAATTCAAAGCTCCAGTAATATGCCCTGGGAGTTGCTTAGGCTTATCTAAAACTGTTAGTGCAGCAATAGTACAAAGACTTCTTATTTTCGTGCTTAGTTGCGGACGTTGGTAAATATGTCCAAATAAAGTTGCATTAATCAGCTCAAAAGCTTCCTTAACTGGTTCAGCTACTGGAGGTAGATCTGGTTCTCCATCATAATACCATTCACGCCATTTATGAGATTTATTTTTGAGTTCATCAAATTTTTCCATTTTTTCTCCTATTTATTTTCTTTAGATATTTCTTTTAAACCAGTTATTAATGGAGTTATTAACATTAATAAACCAGAAAAATAAAAAACAAAATTTATTCCGAATGTATTTGCTACATTACCAGACAATGCTGGTCCTAGGAACATTCCCAAAGCGTAAATAGCTTGAAAAAATCCCATTGATGTTGCTTGTTCATGTTTTTTGGAATTATTTACTATTGCACTTATCAGAATGGTGTTTATCATTCCTCTACCCAATCCACTGATAATTTGAGTTATAGTAATAAGTATTAAACTTGATACAAAAGGTACTACAAAGGCGCCAATTCCAATTGTGATACCACTTAACCATATAGAGTAAGTTAAACCTATTTTTTTTGTGATATAAGGAGTTATCAATATTCCAATTAAACTAGAAAATAAGCTGATTGATGTTATAAGTCCTATTTCAGATTTATTTGCTCCAATAGTTTTTAGAAATACTGGTAAAAATCCAAATAGTATAGAGAAAGTTACGAATTGAGGAAGAATTCCGATTAAGGAAATTTTGATTAAAATTTTTGATGAAAATATTTTAGATATTTCTGTTAAAGAAAAATTTAAATTTTCTGCTCTCTTTTTTTCTTGAGTGAAAAGTAGCAGTGTAGTTCCAATTATTCCAACAACAGTACTTGCCCAGAAAGTAGAAATATTACCCAAATGTTCAGCTAAATACCCTCCTATAAGAGTAGCTATGAGTACTGCAAAGCTATGAATAAACATTAAATATGACATTGCTTTACTTTTATCTCCATCACCAAAATAACTTGCATATAAAATGCTTATTGCCACCCAACCTGCGGCACCTATCCCCACTAAAGTTCTTGAAATTAACATAGATGTTTCATTTGTGGATATTGCTAATCCTAGAGAACCTAAAGTTCCAAATAAAGTACTAATGCAAGCAAATAATTTTCTAGACCCCAGAACATCGGATCCAATTCCTATTGGAATTCTGAAAAGAATTTGTCCTATAGCGTAAGAAGCAACTATTAGACCAACGAAATTTAGATCAGCTCCTAGATTTTGAGCATGCAGTGGTAAAATTGGTACATATAAATAAAGATTAAACCAGAAGCAAACTATAGCTCCAAGAACAAAAACTATTGATCTTTTTTCATTATTGCTCAAATTAATACTAAGAGAATAAATTTAATTTCAAGAAATGTTTTTCAATTTTGAAATTTTCGAATTTGTTAGACTTTCAAAGATTATATATCATCTAGAATAAATAATTATCTCTTGGGGGTGCTATGAGATTTTGTTATGCATTTAGAAGATTCTCTGACTATCCTTATTTAGGAAATGCTTTTGATATGGATCCAAGTAAATTAACTGATAAATTCCTTTATAGAGTTAATGAAATGGGTTTTGATGGTATTGAACTTGGAATGGAATGTTTAGATAGGATTGAAGGAGGAGAGAGAGGCTTAAAAGAATTTGGAAAAAGGTTAAAGAATTTAGGAACTCCTGTATTGGCTATAAGAGCAGGGGGGCTAATGATTGATCCTGAAAAAGGAAATGAAAATTTTCAAAGATCAAAACGAGCAGTTATTTTTGCAGAGATTTTAGGTTCAGAAGTTGTTAATGGTGCTATAAGTGGTTCTGGTAAATCTCCCTATATAGATACTGGTACAAAATTAATACCTCAATCAGGAAGTTCATTAATAGGTGCACAACCAATGGGTTACTTTAAGTCTCAAAATTCTAGTAGAGATACCACAATGCCAGAGTATGAAATGCTAGCTGAAAAATTTGTGGAAATTTCTGAATTTGCAGCAGAACATGGACTTAAAATATCTTGTGAGGTTCACCAGAATTCTCCTGTAGATAATAGTTGGTCTGCAAAACTAATAAATAATCTTGTGAATCAAGAGAATTTTGGAATAAATCCTGATTTGGGTAATATTATATGGAATTATGACATTCCAGAAGAACTATGTGAAGATGCAATAAAGGAATTGGCTCCTGTCTCCAATTATTGGCATTGTAAAAATTTAACTAGAATTAATTTTCCTGAAGATAACAGAACTCTTTTTATTCGAGAAAATATTGTTGGAGGAGAAATAGATTACAGATTTGCTGTTGAAGCAATGTATGAGGCTAATTATTCTGGAATGATGGCGATTGAAGGTGTATTTACAGGAGATCAATTTTATTCTGACAAATTGAGTTTAGATTATTGTAAAGATCTTTGGCAAAAACTAGAAGGAAAATAGATAAAAATCAAGGATTAAATTGACTAATTTAAATAGCTTTGAACCAGTACCAAATTGGCCTAAAATTCCTCATCCCTTAAAATTTATTGAGGCAACTTCAGTAGCAGTTGATTCTATTAATAATGTATACGTTTTTAATAGAGGAGCAAATCCTATTATGATTTTTAACAAGAATGGAGATTTCATTGATACTTGGGGAGATGGAAAATTTACTAGACCTCATAGCATTTTTATTGATGATGAAGATTTTCTTTATCTTGTAGACGATGGTGGACATTGTATTCATAAAGTGACATCTAAGGGAGATTTCATTTTTACTTTGGGAACTCCTGGATTGCCATCTCCTTGGCAAGAAGGTGGTATGTTTAATAGGCCCACTGATTTGGCTATTGATTCAGATAAAAATCTATATGTTTCTGATGGATATGGAAATTCAAGAATTCATAAATTTGATTTTCAAGGAAATTATATATTGTCATGGGGTGAACCTGGTTCTGAACCAGGTCAATTTAGTCTTCCACATAATATAACTTTTGATAAAGATGGCCTTTTAGCTGTATGTGATAGAGAGAATTTTAGAGTTCAGTTTTTTGATACGAATGGAAATTTTGTCCGTCAAATTCATTTTCATAGACCTCAGGCTATTTGTTCTGGAAAAGGTATTTTTTCTGGTAAATTAATTGTTTCTGAAGCAGGAAGCCCTTCTGTAAATCAGAGTGATGTGCCCAACTTAGGAAATTTAGTGAAAATAATTGATTCAGATGGAAATGAATTTTGTAGATTTGGTAATTCTCTTGGTGGCGAACTTCCTGACCAATTCATTTCTCCTCATGGTATTTCTCAAGATTATGACGGAAATATTTATGTAGCTGAAGTTTCTTATACTGCATATGGGTCTAAACTTAATCCTCCTCGAGAAGTAGTTAGTTTGAGGAAATGGAAATATGTGAATTGATGGAATTTATAATTAAATTGATTCGGATAAATCAGAAATATTCTTTCTGGCTTTCAGGTAATTATAGAAAGTTCCATCATCAATAATAGAACGTTTTATAGAATTATTTGAGAATGCTTTCTCTTCTTGTGATGTTAAAATTTTTATTAAAGCATCATGTGTTTCGGAAAGATTGATAAGTGATTTTCTAAATGAAACCCGGATATTTCCTTTTTTGGAGTCAACTCTTATAGGTTTTTTTTCAGTCATAGATTCTTCTGAAATTTCATTTATAACTGATATTTCCTTTGAACTTACATTATATAAAGTTTTCAAAACTTTATTCGAAAAAGTAGAATCTTGTTTGGCAAGTTTATCATAAGAAAATTCCGTTAAAGATTTTTGTAAATCTTTCCAAGACGAATTTATTGCTAGTATTACATTATTTTTTGTCGACATATTAAACAGATTAATTTCTATTAATTAACATTTTACAATATTTTAAAATAAGGTTACGTTTATTTAAATGATTAGCTTTATAAACCATTATTCACTGATTATTTTAGGGTTGTTTCTAATTGGAGCAATTTCTTATTTTTATATTCGTAAAAAGTCTGGATATTCTTTGATTATTTTATTTTCAGTAATCACTATCTTAGTTTTATCATATTTTGTGTTAAACCCTGAATATCAAGAATCTCAGGTAAGTTCTTTTACAGACAGAACACTTGATGTAAATGAGAAACCTAAATTTGTTGAATTTTTTTCTTCCACTTGCTTAGCGTGTTTGGTTAGTAACCCAATTGTAGAGGGATTTGAACAAGATTTTGGAGAGCAGTTTGATTTTATTTATGTAAATGTTGCAGATAATGAATTTAGAGATTTAATAGTTGATTTTGAAATCAGATCGGTTCCTACTTTTATTATTTTTGATAAGAAAGGAGAGGTTTTCTTTAGATCTTCCGGAATCCCTAAATCAGATGTTTTTATATCTAAATTACAAGAAGTCTCTCTTTTAGATACCAATTAATTATAAATCTTTTATAGGTTTTCTTAGTATAAAAAATATTACTGATATAGAAATCAATAATATTGATGTAATCATTAAAGAATTAGCTATTCCCATAAAAGAAGCTAGAGAGGCTATAGGAATTGCTCCTAATGGGATAAAACCAAAATTCATAGTGTAAATCCCATTTACTCTACCTCTAAACTCTGGTTTAGATTTTTGCATTAGAAGTGCAACGTTTAAAGATCGTCTTCCCGCATCTCCTATTCCCATTAAAATCATGATAATTATGGTTAACCAAAAATACTGAGATAGAGATAACAAAAGTATAGAAATACCTGATATGGATAATGTTGCTATTAAAGTTGTTCCTCTTTTTCCTTTAGGTAATCCTGCAAAAAAAAGAGATCCTAGAACTGTCCCTAAACCAATTGTGCTCAACATTAAACCTACTGCATCAGCCCCTCTAGAAAAAATTTCATCCATTATTACAGGCATTAAAGTTCTAACAGGCATACTAAGAAGTGTTGTCACTAAAGCAATCAAGATTAATAATCTCAAAGCGTTATCATGAAAAACATATTTTATTCCTTCTTTCATTTGCGTTATCCTAGGTTGTTTTTTTCTATTTACGGGTGTTACTGATGGTAATGATTGATTAATTAAACATGAGATCAAGAATAAACTCATTATAGTTATATAAACTGCAATAGGTCCTAGTTCTGCATATAAATATCCTCCTAACCCAGGAGCTAAAAAAGTCATCAGTGCCATTCCTGATCCATTTAATGCTATTGCATTTACGATCAAATCTTTTTCTACTAATTCTGGAATAAGAGATTGTCTTGCTGGTACAAGGAAAGCCCATAGAAAACCTTGAAGAAATGCTGCTAATAATAAGTGAAGAACAGTAAGAACGTCTAAAAAAATGGAAATTGCTATTATAGCTGATAAAATTATCATCCCTAACTGACTTATTTGGAGGATATGTTTTTTATTAAATTGATCAGATACGCTACCTCCAAAAATTGCCAATAATAATATCGGGGGAGCAAAACCTGCTCCTACAAGTCCTACATATAATGGAGATCCAGTAATATCATATGTAAGTTGACTTCTGGCTACCATTTGCATATTAACTGCAGCCATCATAAGTAATAAAGCTATGAAATATGTTCTATATTGTCTTTCTTTTAAAGATTTAAAGGTGTTTCCAAATGAAAATCTCATTAAAATGATTTAATTTCAAATTTGGTCATTTTTTTTGTATTTTGAATTAATACGAGCTGTATTTAATAGAACACTTACAAAACATGAACCCAAAACTGATGCAATTAATCCATTCGGGCCAACTGAAAATCCTTCTATAGCTTTAGCTACAGCTAAATATATCAAAATGATAATGATTGGTAGAATTCCAAATAATAGTCCCCAAAGACCATTGATCAATAAATTTTCTCCTTTGTACCTATCGTACTTTTCCATAAAATCCTCCTAATAAATTTTTATCCTGGAGGCCAATGTAGTTGTCTTCCTCCAATAAGGTGTAAGTGTAAATGGTATACAGTTTGACCTCCGTCTTCGTTACAGTTAAAAACAGTTCTGAATCCAGACTCACTTAAATTATTCTCTTTTGCCAATTTTTGTGCAACTTTAAACATTTTACCAATGAGTTCGAAATCACTATCAACTAAATCATTTAAAGTTGGAATAACTTTTTTAGGGACTATTAAAAGATGAATAGGTGCTTGAGGGTTAATATCCTTGAAAGAGATTATCTCGTTATCTTCATAAACAATATCTGCAGGTATTTCTCTATCAATTATTTTAGAAAATAAAGTTTTAGGCATTTTATTTATTAATCTTTATTAGAATATGGATTAACTTTAAACTCTGTTCTATCTCTCTCTAATTGAGGAGTATTGAGTTTAGTAGTTAATTCTGGGCCACTATCATCGTGTGGTTTATAGCCTAGTTCCTTCTTAGCTTTTTCAATAGAAAAAATATTCCAGTAATTATCTGACATTGCAAAATACACACCATATTTCAAACTTTCAGGAGCATCTACAGACTTCATTATTATTTGAGTACAATCTCTATGAGACAACCATAAACTCATTCCTTTGCCAGGATTATCATTTGAAGCTGTATATCCAATTCTTAGATGTATTGAAGGTAGTCCATAATACTCATGATATATAGATCCTATTGCTTCACCAAAAGCCTTAGAAACTCCATAAAATCCAGAAGGTCTTATTGGAGTGTTTTCATCAATTCTTTTATAAGGTCTTTGAACTTTTGAAAAATCAGCAGAAAGAATGGATCTGTATGGTTCATCTAAGTAATTTCCACCAACTGCATGTTGTGATGATCCAAAAACTACTCTTTTTACACCAGCTATTTTTGCTGCCTCGAAAACATTTTGAACTCCTATAATATTGTAGGGTAGAACAGTTTCCCATTCTGCTTTCATGCTTCTGTCTGCAGCTAAGTGAACAACTACATCTTGATCTTTGAAAGCTTTAAGTACAGAATCATAATCTTTTAAATTTCCTTTATGGTTTCTCTCATCTGGGATTCCGTCACAACCGAATCTTGAAAAAGAAGACAACTCATATTTCTTTTCAAATTCTGATTTAAGAGATGTTCCAACGACTCCATTTAATCCAGTTACCAAAACTTTCTTTTTAGACATAGTACTCTCCTGAAAAATATATAATTATTCGATTAATCAAGTAATCTTGTTTTATTATGTTTTTTTTCTTTTCCTATTACAAATTCTTCTACCATTTGTCTGGCTTCATCATCAGTAAATTGTTTTGGTGGTGACTTCATGAAATAAGATGATGCACTGTCTACAGAACCACTAATCCCCCTGTCTTTTGCAATCTTAGCACATCTTATTGCATCAACTGCTACCCCAGCTGAATTAGGGCTATCTTCTACTTCAAGTTTTATTTCAGCATTTAGAGGAAGATCTCCAAAAGATGTTCCTTCGAGTCTTATATAAGCCCACTTTCTATCTTCTAACCAAGGTACATGATCGCTTGGACCTATATGAATATTGTCAGAATTTATTTCTTGTTCTAATTGAGATTTCACTGATTCTGTTTTACTTATTTTTTTGGAAATTAGCCTTTCTCTCTCTAGCATATTCAGAAAATCTGTATTTCCACCAAAATTTAATTGATAAGTATTATTTATTTTTACTCCTCTGTCTTGGAATAATCTAGCTAACACTCTGTGAATTATCGTAGCACCTACTTGTGATTTGATATCATCACCAATGATAGGGAGACCAGCTTCTTGGAACCTTTTTTGCCAGTAGTTTTCTTTAGCTATAAATACGGGAATACAGTTTACAAAAGCACAGCCTGCTTTTAAAACTTGCTCTACATACCATTTAGTAGCTTGATCTGAACCTACAGGTAGATAATTGATAACCACATCAACTTTTTTGTCTTTTAGTATTTTTATTATATTTGAAGTCTCTCCAGGGGCTTTTGAAATTAAAGCTGAGAGGTATTTTCCTAGTCCATCATGAGTCATACCTCTCTGAACAATTACTCCTGTTTTGGGTACTTCGTGAAATTTAAGTGCATTATTATTCATATAGATAGCTTCAGATAAATCTTTGCCTACTTTTTCCTTATCAATATCAAAAGCTGCTACTATTTTTATATCTCCAATATGATAATCATCCATTAGAGTGTTCATGATTCCAGGAATCTCTTGTTCAGGATCTGCTTCGCTATATTTATGTACACCTTGAACAAGAGAAGATGCGCAATTGCCAACTCCAATTATTGCTACATTTATTGAACCCATTATTAAATCCTTAAAGAAAATATAAATAAAGTTAGAAGTATAAAAGTATAATAACTTATTAGAAAAGAAAAGTTATTAGATCAGCTTTATATTACCCAATAATACTATTTAATTGATGTTAGATTTAAAAATATAACAAGGTATATTTTACCACCACCGAATTTGTATAGAAAAATATAATAAGAAAATTGCTATTGAACTCAATAGTGATGAGATAAAATATTTAATTTTGAAACTCTTTTTTGAAGTTTTATGTCTAATCAATTTCATTCCTATTATTCCCAAAAACCAACCTCCTAAAAGAGCTAATAAAAATAATTGATTCTCTGGAATTCTTCTTAGTTGTTGTCTAGATAGATATTTATCTAGAAGGATTAATAGAAAAGAAAATATGTTCGCTGTTATTAAAATGATTATTATTATCTTTTCTATCATAAGAATTATTTGTAAAATTAATTAAATATCACAGTATTATCAATGGTTCTGTATAATTACTTTTATGAATTTATTTAAAGAAATCAATATAAAACTTGAAAATAGAAGAAAATATTTACTAATTATACTTAACGTTGCATTGTTGATATTTGTTTTTTTGGAAGTTTCTATTTTGAATAATATAGCCCCTAAAGCAGAAATAAAAAGTTTTACTAAAAATTGTGTGATGGAAAATCGTTGTTGAAATTATGAAAAAGCTCTTATTGATTATTCTTGTAAACTTATTCTTTTTTTCAGTAATTAGTTGTAATTCTGAAAATAATTTGGAAGAGGTATCAAGTTCTGAAAAATCTGCTTCGAAAATGCCTAAGGGTTATGTTGGGAGTTTATACAAAGCTGAACCAGCTTCTGAATCTTTGAAAAAACCAGAAATAATAAAAAATGAATCAGATAATATTAAAGAGCCTATTGTTGAAGAAAAAAAATTAGATGATTATTCAGGAAAACCTAGATTTATAGAGTTTTGGTCTCCTACCTGTATGACATGTTTAGCTAGTAAGCCAGTTGTTCATGGTTTAAAAGAAGATTTTGGAGAAAAAATTGATTTTTTCTCTTTGAGTACTTCCGATAATCAAAATAGGGATGCTTTTTTAGATTATGGTATTCGAGCTGTTCCCACTTTCATTATAGAAGATAGTAATGGGGAAATTATATTTAAATCTTCTGGTCGGGCAAAAAATGAAATTTTTCAGTCTAGATTTGAAGAAATACTAAATACTAATTAACTTTTCTGTTTTCTTTTTTAAGTATTTAGGGTAATTTAAGTTCTATTAAAACCTAAAACCATTATTATTTAAACAAAGATGAGTATTAGCAAAACTAAATTAAATGTATTAGTTCTAAGTGCAAACTCTTTAGAAGATTCTATTGAAGAATTAAAAAATCACACTCATGTTCCAGTTGAATGGACAATTGTAGATTTTATGGATAAAAAAAGAATTTCTGATCTCCTTCCTAAGCAAGATATTTTAGTAAGTACTTCTTTAGATATCTCTTTTAAAAATGAATCAATAAATTTGAAAGCTATATTTATGCCTGGAGCAGGATGGGAGAAAGTTTCATTTGATGCGGTCCCGCATGGATGCTTAGTAACAAATAGTTATGAACATGAGATAGGTATTGCAGAATATGTCATTATGTCAATGATTGCTTTGGATAGAAATCTAATAAATGTACACAATAACTTTTCTAAGAACAAATGGGATTATTGGCCTCAGAGAAGTGGTTCTAGTAAAGAATTGCATGGAAGAACAGTATCAGTATTAGGTTTAGGCAGAATAGGTAAGAAAGTATTAGAGATGACAAAAGTATTCGGAATGAAAAATTATGCAATTGAAGTAAACCCAGTAGAACAATCTGTAATTGAAGAATTATCTTTAGTAGATTTAGTAAATCCTGAAGATATGAATCAGGTCCTTTCAATTTCTGATTTCTTTGTAATATGTGTTCCTTTCATAAAATCTACAGAAGGTCTAATAACTAAAAAAGAACTTGATGTAATGAGAAATGATTCATTTATTATTAATCCTGCAAGAGGACCAATAATTAATCAAAAAGATTTATTTCAATCTCTCAAATCAAATCAAATTGGAGGAGCAGCATTAGATACATGGTATAGGTATCCTAAGACTAAGGATGAAAACCCTGATCCCTCAGATTTTCCTTTTAATGAATTAAATAATGTGATAATTACTCCACACATATGTGGATCAACTTTTGGAACCTTTGATAGAAGAATGAGAGTAGTAGCTCAAAATATTAATAATTTTTCTGAAGGTAAAGAACCTATAAATAGAGTTCAAGAATTGTCTAAGGATTAATTTTTTAAATAATTTTGTTCTTTCATTATTACCTTTGTAGTCATTAAAAAAAATATTCCTAATCCAAAAACTATTACAACTATAAAATGACCTAATCTATAAGAATTAGTGTTATCAAATAATCTTCCCATCATCCATGGTGCTAAGAATGTAGCCCATACTCCAGCTAGTGATACAAGACCATATAATGTACTGAAAGATTTTAGGCCGAAACATTCTGTAATTGTTAAAATTATTAATACCCCCATACCTCCAAATCCTAGACCAAATATAAATACTCCTGCCCAGATGATCAGTGTGTTTCCATAAGCGAACAATATTATCAAAAGTGATATTCCTTGGATTGCTACAGATATGGCCATTAAGCTTAGAGAAGAAAAATTTTCACTAAGTCTTCCAAATAAATATTTGCTTCCCATTCCCATTATGGCTATGTAAGAAACAGCTATTGTAGCTGATGTACTTGAAAATCCCTCTGTAGTTAAATGAGGAATTATTTGAGGCATGATTGCATTATATGTAAAACATGCGAAAGTGATGCCGAAAGCTAAAGTGTAAAATTGAGAAGAACGAATTGCAATTGATGTGTTAATTCCCTTTTTTTTCTGATTATTTTTTTCATCAAGAGAATCTTTCGATTGATTAGGAGAATTTTTTAAGAATAAAATCGCTAAAATTGCTAGTGAAAGAACTAATATTGAATAGATAGAATATGTTATTTTCCAACCTGCATTGCTAATAAAATAAAATGTAATTAATGGTATTATTAATCCCCCAAAATTATTTCCAGACATAGCTATGCCTACCATTCTTCCTCGTGATTTTGGGAACCAATCTTGTATTAATACCCCAGTTATCATTAATGTCCCTGGGAAACCAATAAAAACAAGAGAGTTCAAGATTATCCAATGATAGATATTGTTCATATAAGGTCTAAGTCCGAATCCAATTGATACGATAATCAAAGAGATTATAAGAACTAATTTGCTTCCTCTGATATCTACAATTCTTCCTACTATGGGTGCTAAAAGACTACTAAAAATACTAACAGCATATCCAAAACTTATTTCTTCTCTAGACCAATTAAAAGTGTTTTCAAGAGGTTCAATGAAAAGACCAAATGAATATGTATTCATTCCTATCATAAATGCTCCAGAGAAGAAGACTATAAAAAGAATAAACCATTTTCTATAAGTTTCGATCATGATGTGAAATTAATTTGTGCAAAAAAATACGATAAAAATATGATGTTTCTCTAATGATTCTACATGTTAATAAAATCAACTGAAATAAAAAACACGAAAATTCACTATTTAGTTTTTAAGATTTCTCATTGACTTATATATGGGAGATGCTGTAAAAAATATATTAATATTAAAATATTGAGTGTCAGGGAATCAGTTTATAACTGAACGGTTGCGCCACTGTTAGGGTTGTTTTTTAATCCACTGAGAAA
>CAYSUW010000009.1:0-54060 GCA_964434385.1 uncultured Dehalococcoidales bacterium
GAGAGATGATGCAAGACCCAACGATGTTGGCTATGGCTGGTTTAGTAGTTACAGTTGGTGCTACATTGCTACAAATGGCTAGAGGGAAATAATTTAAAATAGAATATTGGCAATAGACATTATGATTGTTATATTATTAGAAAATAGTAATACTAGAGGATAGATTGAATGACTGAATTAAAAGGTATAATTACTTTTGCTAGAAAACTTATAATAAACTTAGTTGTTTCATTACCTTTTTTGGCTTTTGGTGCTTATGGATTTCTTCTTAACCCTGAAGCTATTCCGATATATGCTTCTGGGATTTGTCTAGGAATAGGTGGATTTTTATTGGTTATTGGTTTTGTTTTAAGTTTTCTTGCCTCTTTCCCAATGCCAATGCTAGTAGAAGGAGAGAAAGAATTAATATTACGTCATCCAACTATGAGACCTGCGTATACTAGAATGTTAATTTCTGTACCATTTTTTGGTGCTGCAGCTTTTCTAGCACTAGGAACTCAATCACCATATGTTTACGCATTTGTAGTAGGTTTAATTGGTTTTTGGTTATTTTTCAAAGGCGTAACTAGATATATGAGAAATTTATGTATTACTTATTTAGTTACTGATAGAAGAATAATTCATATGTATAAATTCTTATGGTTATATACAAATGAAATTCCAGTAGGAAGAATTATATCTATACAAGAAGCAAGAAGCTTTTTTGAGATAATTACTGGAAGAGGTAGTGTAGTGGTATCCAGCGGAATAGGAGCGAGAATGACTATTAGAATGGAAGAAATAAGTGATCCTGCTCCAGTTGCAAATGAATTGAGAGGTTTATTACCTGACTAATGACTAAAAGAATTTGATTTCAAAATTTTTTTCAAAGTCATTTCCTAAGTCTGATCTACTTATTTATACTTTATCGTTATTTCATACGGTAAAACATATATTTAATAGTTCTTTTAATATTCTTATTCCTTATATCAAAGAAGGTATGTTTCTTAACAATCTTCAAATTGGAATATTAGTGGGAGTTCAGCAAGTTTTCTCTGGTCTTGCAAATATTCCGGCAGGTATTATTACAGATATTTTTAGAAAGACTCTTGGGATTATGCTTGCGACTAGTATGCTTTTTGTGTCTATAGGATTTCTTTTTCTAAGCATCGCTAATTATTACATTTTAATTCTTATAGGAGCCTCATTATTATCTATAGGTGCTTCTTTATGGCATGCTCCAGCTTTTTCTATTCTTTCTAATAGATTTCCAGATAAGAAAGCTTACGCATTAGGTGTTCATATTTCTGGAGCTTCAGCTGGTAATAGTTTGGGTCCTTTATTTGGAGGGTTATTATTGGGTGGAATTAGTTTGGGAGCATTAAAATGGGCTGGTTTAGGTTGGAAAAGTATATGTTTCATTAATTTTCTTCCATGTTTCTTAATTTCTTTAATTTTATTGTTATATAGCAAGAAATTAATGAACCCTGAAATTAAAAATGTAAATTTTTCAAATTATTTTAAAAATGCAGTTAGTTCTTTGAAAAAGACTGGAGTTCTCGTAATGGTAATGCTTCATGCACTTAGAGGCGCAACTCATCAGTCATTTTCAGTCTATTTAGCTATATATCTAAAAGAATATTTGATGTATTCTTCATTTTTTATAGGAATTCATCTGGCTTTATTAACTATAGCTGGAATTGTTTTTACTCCTATTCTTGGACTTGTATCAGATAAAATTGGCAGATTGCCAATTATCATTTTCGGTTTTGCAATGACTAGTTTGATGATAGCAATGATTTTATTTGTTAATTCAGGAATTTCTTTAATAATCATGTTATTAGTTTTAGGATCAGTGCTTTTTTCAATAATGCCAATAATATCTGCTTATGCAATGGATACTGCAGGAAAAATGAATGAAGGAAGTTCGATTGCTTTTTTATTTACAGGAGGTTCTATTGCAGGCGCAATAGCTCCTGTAATAGCAGGTATATTTTTTGATAAATGGGGCTTTGACGGCTTGATAATCTTTACAGCATCTTTATCTTTATTGGGATTATTTATAGTTATTGGCTATACTTTTTATAATATTAGAAATAAGAAATAATTTTTTATTCTTACTATTTTTATTTTTAAAATAGTAAGAAAGGAGGGTGAATGATTCTTGCAGGTGTTGGCCGTGCAGATATTACGCCACCTATTGGAATATCACATGCTGGTTGGGGTGCTGCGCTTCATGAAAAAGCAGAGGGTATTGATATGCCGCTTTACAGTACTTCGTTATATTTGAAATCTGAGACTACTAATGAAGAAATAATTTTTATCGATTTAGATTTATGTATTATCACTGATGATCTTGATAATGATATAAGAGATAAAGTGACTAATTTTTTTCCTATTAAAAGGGAAAATATAAGAATCTCAGCATCTCATACTCATGCAGGGCCAGCTTTAGGAGATGGTGTATGGTTAGAAGGGGGAAAAGAATATGTTGAATTATATAAAATACTTCTACCTGAGCTTGTATTTAAATCAGTAAATGATTCTATTAATAAATCTGTTCGTACAAGGATAGGAATTAAAAAAGGTCATTGTGATATAAATATCAATAGAAGACCATCTGATAATAATGGAAACTTTTTTACTGGAAGAAATTGGGAAGGCGTAGTAGATAGAGAAGTAACAGTAATAGGATTTGATGATATTCATGGTAAACCAATTGCTACAATTGTAGATTATGCTTGCCATCCTACGATTTTGGGTCCTGAGAATAAATTGATATCTCCTGATTATCCAGGTCATATGCGATTTACAGTAGAAGAGAATATAGGAGGCTTATGTTTATTCCTTCAGGGATCTGCAGGAAATCAAGGTCCTGTTCATACATTTTTAGGAGATGTTGAAATTGCAAGAAAGGCTGGGAAGATCTTGGGTTTAGAAGCTTCTAAACTTAGAACTCAATTGGATCCTTTCAACAGGGAAGAAAAATTAATTGAAATTGTACCTTCAGGTGCAGATTTAGGAATGTATGAAGATATCCCACTGGGAGAACCAAGTGACATCATTAAGATTCGCAATAAAAAAATTCATTTAAATTCTCTTGATTTTCCTGACTTATTAAAAGCAGAAGAATTATATCAAGAATCTTTAGATAATCTTAATGCTGCTAGAGAGTCAGGTGATACATCTCTTGTAAAATCTTTAGTTTCTAAAACTAAGAGAGCTAATTTTATTAAAAACTTATCCAAAATTTCTCAATCTGGAAAAGTAGAGTTATGGATACAAACCTTTAGAGTTGGTGATGTGATTTTTCAAAGTATTCCTGCAGAACCTTTTGCAGAAACAGGGATTGGAATAAAACAAACTGATTTAAATGGAATAAAAATTATATTTTCAGGTTATTCGAATGGTTCACTAGGGTATTTGCCTATGATAGATGCTTATGAGGAGGGAGGTTATGAACCACGTAATACTCCATTTGCAGCTGGATCTGCTGAAATTGTAGAAGAAACTTGCATTGAAGAATTAAGAAAATTGATTGAGAAGTAATTTTTTATCTTTATATAATTTTAGGGCTTCGAAGCCTAATTATTTACAATTAACACAACATTGATCTACCCAATGTTCTGGTTCTATTTCAATCAACGCCATTTCAGTATTTCCTTCTTTGCAATCATTTGTAGGGTTTGGACATCTTGTTCTAAATACACATCCCGATGGTGGATTTGTTGCACTAGGAATTTCACCTTGAATAATTGTTCTGTTTATTTTTGTTTCTATTGAAGGATCAGGAATTGGAACTGAATCTAATAGAGCTTGAGTATAGGGGTGTAATGGGTTTGAATAAATTAATTCTTTTGATCCATATTCAATTAATTTTCCTAAGTACATTACGGCTACTTTGTGACTTAATTTCTGAACAGTAGCTAGATCATGAGAAATGAATAGATAAGAGATTCCAGATTCTCGTTGTAATTTTTTTAGAAGTTCAACTATCTGAGCTTGTATAGATACATCTAAAGCAGACAAAGGTTCATCAAGAATTAGTAATGAAGGATTATGAGCCAATGATCTTGCGATACATATTCTCTGTCTTTGTCCTCCACTAAATTCATGAGGATAACGATACATCATCGAACTATGTAACCCTACCTTTTGTAGAAGAGAAACTACTAGATTATTTTCATTATCTGAATCAGGGTAATGAACTCGAATTGGTTCAAGAATGATTTCTCTAATTCTCATTCTGGGATTTAAAGATCCATATGGATCTTGAAAGACCATACCTACATTTTTTCTAATAATCTTAATATTTTGAAAAGTTTTTTTATGTTTCTTTCCATTTAAAACTATTGTGCCAGATTTAGGTTCCACTAGATTGACTATTGATTTTCCTATAGTAGTTTTTCCTGATCCTGACTCACCTACTAGCCCAAATGTTTCACCTCTAAATATATCAAATGAAACATCTCTTACTGCATTAATTGTTTTGGTAGATTTTGAGAAAAAATAATTATTTCTTAATTGAAATTCTACATTTAAATTTTTTACAGATATTACTGGGGTTTCATTTATATTGGTTATATTTTTATTAATTTTATTTTTATTTTTTAGATCAATAATTGGAACTGATTTAAGAAGATTCTTTGTATAAGAATGGTTGGGAGAAGAATAGATTTTTAATGCAGTTCCTCTTTCTACAATTTTTCCTTCTTTCATCACATTTACTTGATGAGCGTATCTTGCGATTATTCCAAGATTATGCGTAATCATTAACAGTGTTGTGCCCATTGAATTGGTAAGGTCTTTTATTAATTCAAGTATTTGGAGTTGAATTGTTACATCTAGAGCAGTTGTTGCTTCATCTGCAATAAGTAATTTAGGGTTACAAGCCAAAGCCATAGCTATCATGATTCTTTGTCTTTGACCTCCACTAAATTGATGAGGGTAATTTTTTATTCTTGATTCAGGATCAGAAATCCTCACCATCTTCAATAGTGAAATAGTTTTATCTTTTATTTGATTTTTGGTTAGAGATAGATGTTTCTCAAGTATTTCTTCTATTTGTTTTTCTATATTTAATACTGGGTTTAAGGAAGTCATAGGTTCTTGAAAAACCATAGATATTTCTTTGCCTCTGATAATACTTAATTCAGAATTTGAAAGTTTTAATAGATTTGTGCCAAGATAATTTATTTCTCCATTAATCTCGCAATTGTCTTTAGGTAATAATCCCATTGCAGCTAGTGCTGTCACACTTTTACCTGAGCCACTTTCTCCAACTAATCCTATTGTTTTTCCTTCAGGTATTTGTAGATTAATTCCAGATACTGCCTTTATAAGGTCTTTTTCATCTGAAGATGTATTGAAAGTGATTTGAAGATTTTTTATATCAAGTAAATTTTCAGACATATGTTTTAATGATAAAAAATATATTTTTCTTATATTCTAGTGTAATAAGGATTCAAAATCATTAATATGGTGAGGTGAAAATGAATAAATTGATTGTCTTAGGGGCAGGTACTCCAACTCCTACTGGAGAAAGATTTGGATCTTCAGTTGTTTTATCTATTGAAGATGAACTTATAATGTTTGACTGTGGTCCAGCTTCTACCCATAAATTAATTAAAAAAAGGATATTGCCAACCCAAGTAAACTCTTTATTTTTTTCTCATCATCATTTTGATCATAATGTGGATTATCCTTGTTTCCTTCTTTCTAGATGGGATCAAGGTGCAGGAAAAGAAAAAAAACTCAAGGTGTTTGGTCCAAATCTCACTGAAAAAATAACTGAACAATTGATAGGACCTGAAGGAGTTTTTTCCTACGATTGGAAAGCGAGAGTAAATCATCCTTTGAGCCAAAAAGTTTATCAAAATAGAGGAGGTATACTTCCAAGAAAACCTCCTAGTGTATTATCTAAAGATATACAACCCAGATCTACACAGGTTTTTGATAAATTTGAAATACATTCACGAGAAGCTAAACATGTACAGCCATATTTGGATTCTTTAGCATATCGTCTTGATTCTAAAAAACATAGTGTAGTTTACACTGGAGACACTTCTCCTTGTGAAGATGTAGAAGAATTATCTTATAAAGCAGATGTGATGATATGTATGTGTTGGGATGACCAAAATATTATGAATGAAGTAGGAGAAGATGAAGGTCAATGTGGTACTATTGGAGCCGCTATGATGGCATCTAAAGCTCAAGTAAAACATCTAGTTTTGACTCATTTAGGTCCAAACATTCATAAAAGGAATGAGCAGATAAAAAGCTTAAAAGAGATGAGGAAAATTTTTCCAGGTAAAATAACTTTTTCTAATGAACTTGAAGAAATTGTGATGGGTTAAGAATTAATTACCAATCTGGTTCTGATTCTTCTCCTTCTGTAGTAGTAATTCTAAGTTGATCTGTTCCATCAGGTTTCATAGAATACAAGTCGTTATCTCCATCTGAATCGGAGAGAAAAAGAATTCTGTCTCCTGACCATATAGGATTAGATTCTGAAGCTGAATTGCTTGTTAGCCTAACTTTTTCCAGACCATCTACAGTAGTGATGTATACTTCAGGGTTTTCATCTCTTTCGGATATAAAAGTTAATCGTTTACCATCTGGAGACCAACTAAAATCAACATCTATTGAATCATTAGTAGAAATATTTTCTTCATTTTCTCCATTCTTATCCATAGTGTATATTTCTTCAGAACCGTCTCTTTTAGATATAAATGCAATTTTTATCCCCTTAGGACACCATCTTGGTTGAGTCCCAACGTCATTTGATAATTCTATTTCATCAACTCCAAGAGGATTCTTTTTAAAAATTCCCAATTTGTTACTGCCCGATTTCACGGTAAAAACTATCCATTCTCCATCAGAAGACCAATTACCTAATTCTTCAGTTGCAGGACTTTTTGTTACAGGAAGAACTGTTTTAGTAGAAAGGTCAATTACGTTTAAATCAATTTGATTATTAGAAAAAGACACGAAAGAAATTCTTTCTGAATCTGGAGCCCAGAAAAAATCTGGTGCTTTTTTAAGTATTGATTTTTCAGGATTTTGTAAATCTACTAAAGATTGTTCGTTTTCTCCAATAAGATCAACTAGCAATTGTTCATTTTCACCTTTTGGATCCATTATCCATAATTGTAATTTTTCATTACGATCAGAAATAAATGCTATTTTATTTCCATCTGGAGACCATTTGGGAGAATATTCATTTCCATCAGAATTTGTAAGACGTTTTTGTGATTCACCGTCAGTTGATGAAATGTAAATTTCAGGATTCCCATCTTCATTAAGTATATATATGGGATCTTTTTGGCTTCCTGCATTAGTACTGCATCCAGAGAAAATGACTAAAAAAAATATAGTAGACAAATAAATGAATAAATATTTTTTTATTTTAAATTTTCTATTAATTAACATGGACTTTTAATAGTTGATACAAAATTATCCTATCAGTATATTAATTAAATTTTAATATAATTTGGGTTAATTTTCCTGAATATCTACCTTGTAGTGATTTCTTATACCATCGCATATATACTTCTAAATCAATGTTATTTAATTCTGGAGATTAGATGAAATTTTCTTTTTTTATGATGCCATTGCATCTTCCAAACGAAAATCCTTCTCTCTCCTTTAAAAGGGATTTAGATTGGATTAGCTATGCAGAAGATTTAGGTTTTGATGAATTTTGGGTTGGAGAACATCATTCTGCAGGATGGGAAACGATCCCATCCCCTGAAATGTTTTTATCAGCTGCGAGTCAGAGGACTTCTAGAATAAAATTAGGTACTTCAATGATTAGTTTACCTTTTCACCATCCTTTTCATGTAGCTGAGCGTATTGCATTTCTCGATCATTTAACTGAAGGGAGAATAATTTTTGGAATTGGTAGATGTAGTTTACCTACAGATATAAAACTTTTTCAGATTCCTTATCAAGAATTGCAACCTATGATGGAAGAGTCTTTGGAAATAATCACAAATTTATTTGAGAATGATGACCCATTGAATTATCAAGGGAAATATTGGGATATTAAAGATATGTACCTACAATTAAAACCATATCAATCGAAAATTCCTATAGCTATAGCATGTTCAGGTTCAAAAAGTTCACTAGAATTCGCTGGCAGCAAAGGTCTAGTTCCCCTTTCTTTGGCTTTTCCTCCTGGGCCACATTCTGTTCCTATTTCTAAACAATGGGAAGTAATGTCTGAATCATCTAAAAAAACAGGAAATAAGATACATAGAAATAATTGGGAATTAGTGACTTATGTGTATTTAGCTGATTCTAGAGAGCAGGCATGGGCTGATATAGAATCTGGAGCTTTTAGAGATATTCATGAATATTTTTTTAATATTTCAGAAACTGCTAGAGAGGGATATAAATCATTTCCTGATCAGAAAGAACAAGATATTACAGTAGCTTCTGTGGCTAATCAGAGATCTTGGATTATAGGAACTCCTGATGATGCTATTGAAGCTATAGAAAAACTTAATAAAGAAGCAGGAGGAATAGGTGGAATGATGATTACCACTCATGAATGGGCAAGTGATAAAAAAAGCAAATATTCCGCAGAGTTATTTGCTAGATATGTAATGCCTCATTTCAGAGGACACACAAAAGATTTAAAAATTGCTTGGGAGCGTACTAAACAAGATTTTAAAAGTGGTAAATTATCAAATGCTTCAGGTAAAGGAAAAAATCAATTTGATGATGATCATAAGACTAATTTACATGTAAAGAATTAATGTATTTTTTAGAGATATGAAATGAAAAATTTAAATATTATGGTATCCAAACATTCAGTTTTTTATTCTCCGCTTATTGGAGTAATTGCTGGAGGTTTTTTGAAAGAACATGGATATGAAGCAAATTATTCTATAGTTCCTGAAAATGAAACAGTTTCTACTTATCTTCTATCTGGAGAAGTAGATGTAGCGCAAGCTGCAGTATCTGCAAATTGGTCTTTTATGGAACAAAATAAAAAAATAAACATCATTCATTTTGCAGAAATTAACCAAAGAGATGGGTTTTTTATATTATCAAAAGAAATACAGGGGGTAACATCTTGGAAAGATTTAGAAGGGTGCTCTTTGATTGCTGAATTGGGAAGACAGCCTTTTGATATGCTTAGATTTGCTTTGAATAAAGAAGATGTTGATTTAGATAAAATTAATTGGATTCAAGCAGAATCTTTAGATTCAAGTATTGAATTGTTCAAACAAGGAAATGCTGATTTTATTCATCTTCAAGGACCATATCCACAGCAATTATCTCTAGAGGGATATGGCCAAATTGTTTTTTCCGTAGGTGAAACTATAGGTCCTGTAGCATTTAGTAGCATGTGTTGTACCAAAGAATTTCTAGATAATAATTCATACTTAATTTTTCTTGATTCATTTAAAAAAGCTAAAAAATGGGTTCTTACAGAAAACTTAGATTTAGTTGCAGAAAAAATTAGTTCATTTTTTGATGAAATTTCATTTGAAGTAATTAAGACTACATTGCAAACGTATAGAGGACTTGGTTGTTGGTCTTTAGAAACCAATATTTCTAAAGAAACGTATGAAGCTAGCTTAGATGTTTTCAGTTTCTATAAAACCATCTCTAGAAGACATGATTATTCAGAAGTAGTTTATACTGATTGATTTTAATACCATGTTGTATATTCAGAATGATTTTCACGTGAAACCTTTATTTGATTCATAGGTTTCTCTGAAAATCCAATATAAAGAGCACCAACAATATTCCATTCATGAGGAATTTCAAGTATTTTGTTGAGATTTGAAATTTTTGTAGGTTTACCAGTTGACCAACTTATAGAAATGTTAAAAAAATAACTGACTAGAGCCATGTTTTGAATTGAGATACATGTAGAAGCATAATTTTCTTGAGTAATTTCATTTGAATCTCCAGGTAAAGAAAAAGCATAGATTAATTCTGGACTTTCAAGGATTTCTAATTTTGATTTTTCTGCTGAATTTAATCTAGTTTTTGGATTTGGATTTTTTGAAGTTTCAATTGAAAGTTTTTTTACAGCCTCAGAAATTAGAATTCTTTTTTTTGAAGATTTGCTTATTGATATAAATCTCCAAGGCTCAGTGTTTCTATGATTTGGAGACCATTTTGCTGATTCTAAAATAGTCTTCATTAATTTTGATGGGACTTTTTCATCCAAGAATTTTCTATAAGTTCTTCTGTTTTCTATTGCTTATTGGATGATTAATGCTTTTTCATTTGAGTTCATTCTTTACGTAATGTTGATATATTTTGATAATTCTTTGATTATACTTTTTAATATGAATATATGCCTAGTCGTAATAAAAAAATAAATAGAGATTTTCAAATAGAAGGAAGACGTTCTGTTTTAGAAGCATTGAAAAATCCTTCAAGAATTGAAAAACTTATTATTTCGAATTCTGAAAAAATAGGTCCCCAAATAGAAAAAATTCTAAAAACTGCAAAAACACTGGATATAAGTATAGATTTTGTTACAAAAAATCAACTTGATAAGGCAAGCCATACTAAAAAACATCAAGGTGTAATAGCAATCACAACTTCTCCTGGCTACTACACAGAAAAAAAACTTTGGGATGATCTTCAAGAGAATAATCAAAGAGTAGTAGTTGTTTTAGATGGCATACAAGATCCTCACAATATTGGAGCTATTTCAAGAACTGCACTTTCGATGGGAGTTTTTGCATTAGTGCTACCCAAAAGAAACAGTGCTGGTATTTCCCCAGGATCACTTAGATCGTCTGCTGGAGCAATTGAACATTTAAAGATTGTAAGAGTTTCTAATATCAATTCTTCATTATTAAAATTTAAAGAATTGGGTTTTTGGGTAATAGGGTTGGATCATAATTCTAAAAATGAAATAAATTCAGTGAAGATGAATTTCCCATCTGTAATTGTCGTAGGTTCTGAAGGTAAAGGAATTTCAGAGTTGGTATTGAAGAATTGTGATACCACTGCCAGAATTCCTATTAAAGGCCCTGTAGATTCTCTTAATGCTTCAGTGGCTGCAGGGATAGCTTTTTATGAACTTTTAAAAAATTATAAATAGTATTTTTTTCCAATCATTGATTTAATTGCATATATAAAATTATGAAATATTTCTAATAGGATAATTGAATAGTATAGAGGAGAGTTAAGATGGCTAAATCAGAAGGAAGAGTTGCAATAGTAACAGGAGGAGGATCTGGAATTGGTAAAGAATCTGCTTTTGCGCTAGCCAAAGATGGTTATTCTGTTGCTATAGCTGGAAGAAGAGAAGAAGTTTTAAATGAAACAGTAAAAGAAGCAACTAAAGAAGGATTGAAAATGTTGGGAGTACAGACCGATGTAGGTAATCCAGAATCTGTAAAAAATCTTTTCTCTAAAACTATTGAAGATTTTGGTAGGCTAGATGTACTTTTTAATAATGCTGGAGGTGGAGCTCCCAAAATTCTTATTGAAGATCTTACTTATGATCAATGGCAAACTGTTGTAGATTCTAACCTTACAGGTACGTTTTTATGTTCTCAAGAAGCTATCAAGATCATGAAATCTCAAGATCCTATGGGAGGAAGAATTATTAATAATGGTTCGATTTCTGCTTATACCCCTAGACCAGATTCTGCACCTTATACTGCAACTAAACATGGAGTTTCAGGATTAACTAAATCTATTTCTTTAGATGGAAGGAAATATAATATAGCATGTGGTCAAATTGATATTGGAAATGCTGCTACTAATATGACAGAAAGGATGTCTTCAGGTACAGCACAAGCTGATGGTTCAATGAAAGTAGAACCTACTTATGACGTAAAACATGTAGGAGAAACAGTGCTTTATATGTCTAATTTACCTTTAGATACTAATGTTCAATTCGTAACTATTATGGCTACAAAGATGCCTTATATAGGTCGTGGATAGTTTTAGTTAGTATTTTTTTAAATTACTAACTATAAAGAATAGAATTTTTTCGCATTATCAGAGAGGAATTTTCTCTTTGTGTTTTCAGTCAGATCTTTTTCTAATACTTTTAGTGGTAATGCAAACACCTGGTTATATTTTCCTGCTAAAAGACAAACAGGCCAATCACTACCAAACATGATTCTATCTTCTCCAAATTTATTAAAAATATGATAGACATATTTATTGAAATCATTAGTTTCCCATTTCTTGCTTGCCTCAGTGATCATTCCGGATATTTTGCAGAATAAATTAGGAATTGTTGAAATTTCTGAAATTAGTTTGCCCCAAGGTTCGAATATTCCTTCTGCAATCAAAGGTTTGCCAATATGGTCTAGGACACCTTTTAAATTTGGTGCCTTTTCAAAAACCTTAGGGATATAGGGCAAATGATTTGGTCTAGCTAAAAAATCAAAGGGGATTCCTCTATTTGATAATTCTTTTATTCCATTTAAAACGGATTTTTGAACTATCCAGCTTTCTTCAGCTTCATCATGCCACACATGTCTTACTCCCTTAAAAAAAGAGTTTTTTTGAAGTTTATCTAAAACTTTATTTAGATCTTTGCTTGTTAGATCAACCCAACCTACTACACCAGCAATGAAATCATTTTTATCTGCTAAATCAAGTAACCAAAAAGTTTCTTCTAATGATTGATGTGCTTGAACAGATACTACTTTATCTATTTTTACTTGATCGATGTTAGGTTTTAAATTTTCTGGCAGATAGTTTTTTTCTAATATGCTACCTTTTTCCATCCAATCATAATCTCTCAGTTTAAAATCCCAAAAATGTTGATGAGTATCATAGATGTAATTAGGTTTCATTTTTGTATAGTTCCGATTTCAGGGAAATCTCTTGTTGTTGGAGGAGGATGTACCGCATCGCAATACCATAGAGTTCCTTTATTATCTATTGAGAGTCCATGTGGATCTGGTCCATCTTTAGGAAATTTGATTTTTTCTAGTTCGTTTCCGTTATCCACATCATATTTGATTATTTCTTTGGCTCTCCTATCAGCACACCAAATCCCATCTTCTACTCTAGCTAAACCATGGGCTACCTCTTGATTAATCGGGATTTTTTTTATTTCTTTAAAATTATTTGCATCTACTAGAATTAAAGCTTTTGGGTTAAAAGCAGTAATCCATATCTTTCCGTCATCCCATTCTATTCCATGAATTCCGCCACCATCTGGTGTTGGAAATCTATCTATCATTTCACCAGAATCTAGGTCAAGTTTATAAATCCAGCTGATGTGAGTATCTGTTGACCTGTATTCACGTGCCTTTGTTCTTCCATTAGATGCTGTCCATAGAAAACCTCCACCAATAGTAATTCCTGATCCATTTTCTGTTATAGTACTAATTGTTCTAATAATGTTGCCTTTTTTATCAATCACGAATACATTATCACTGAGTTGATCCATTATGAAGATTTCATTGTTGATACATTGGAGACCATTTGGCATAGAGCAAGGTGGCTTAAATTTAACTGATAATTTCATTTTAAAATCCTCATTTAATTTTATACTGTTAATTATGGTGTTATTATAAGATTAACTTAATATTTACCTTAAAAGGTTTCCGTATTCAATTGTAATTACGTGTTACATGATAAAGAATTAATAAATCTACTAAAATTGATTGAATACACTTAGAAGATAGTGTGGAGAAAATATGGTGAGAAAAAGTGGAGAATTAAAAAACCAAGAAAATACTAAAGAAAAGACTAAAGTAACTAAAGAAAAGACTAAAGAGATTAAAGAGACTAAAGTAACTAAAGAAAAGACTAAAGATCGTGTGATGGTATTCATAGATGGTAGTAATCTCTACCATGTGATGACTCAGAACTTAACTAGACATGATTTAAGATTTGGAAAATTTTCTGAAAAGTTAGCTGGTTCCAGAAGCTTAGTTAGAACTTATTATTATAACATTCGTCAGAATATTAAATCTGACGAACAAGAAAGATTTTTAAACTCTCTTTACGATACCCCTTACATGGAAGTTAAATTAGGTATTGTTAAGCAAAGAGGTCAAGCTATGGTTGAAAAAGGTGTTGATGTGATGATTGCTATAGATCTTCTCAAATGTGCATATGAAAATCTATATGATACGGCAATTCTTGTTAGTGGTGATGGTGATTTTTATCCTGCAATTCAAGCTGTTAAAGATTTGGGTAAGCATGTTGAAATAGCTGGTTTTGATTCCAACATTTCTCCTGAGTCTTCGAAAATATCTGATTTGGTAATTAAATTTAATAAGTCATATTTTAATAATTTATGGATGACAAAAACTGAACTTAAGAAAATTAACCAATCTTTTTCTAAAAAAGAAATAATGGATGAAGATTCTTCTCCTGAAGGTGAAAACAAAGTAGCAAAAAAACCTTTAAGAAATTCTAATCAAAGAATTACTAGTAAAACTTCTTCAAGAACCATGAGAGTTAATAATAACTCTTATAGATCATCAACTAGAAATAACACAGAACAGAAACCTAATAGAGAAGATTTTAGAAATAAAAGATTAGTTAGCTCAGGTTATTCCAATGGAAAAAAATCTCATGTTACTGCTCCTCCAGAATTAAGGAACGGAAATTATAAATTAAAATTAAAAGAAAAATCTAAATCTAAAATGTTTTCTTGGTTTAAAAAAGATTCTGATTAAATAAATATTTTATGAAGCTTGTCTGGCGGTGATTATTCTTGCCTAGAATTTTTTTTTACACTCTACTACCCGCAGCATTTGTAATTTTAGGAGATTCTCTAATATATTTAATTCTTCCTTTACACCCAGAAGAATTTGGAGTTACTGATTATTGGGGGATCAAAGCGGGTCTATGGATAGGAATAGCATTAAGTGTAAATAGGTTCATAAGGATTTTTACTAATTCTTTAGCATCAAAATTTTATTTAAAATTTGGATTTAAAATTCCATTTATTATTGCAATTTTTATTGGTTCTTTGACAACCATTTCTTATGGGATAAATAATCAAATAATTATTTTAATTATCGCAAGAATATTTTGGGGTGCTTCATTCTCATTCACTAAGTTAGGAACTCAATTAGCTGCTTTCGAATTTGGATCTGATAATAGAGCACGATTTTTAGGATTTGCTAATTCTGCAATAAGAGCTGGAAGTTTATTGTCAGTGATTTTGGGAGTATTTTTAATTCAAATTACCAATATCTCTACTACGTTTTTTATTTTTGGTGTTGCAGGTTTAATTATTATGTTCATTACGATTCTTATTCCGAATTTTTTAATCCAAAGCCCACTTAATGAAAAATTAGAAGTTAAGAGACAAAGTAATCGAAAAAAAGGTTTTCTCTTAGCTTTTATTACTGGGATAAATTCTGAAAAAATTGGAATGGAAAAAGTGAAAATTAAATTGTTATCTGCATTTTTTTTGCGATTTTCTTCAGGTTTGATATCTAATGGTTTAGTAATTGCAACTATATCTTTATTCATTTCTGAAATATTAGTTAAGGATCCAGTGTTGTTAATTTTTCAGATAAACGTTATTACATTATCTGGTATCGTGATAGGAATAAGATGGTTTGCTGATTTATTTTTATCAGTTATTCTAGGAGAGATAGCTGATAAAAAAGGTACGCAACTTGTTGTAAATATTTGTGTTTTCTTGATGATTTTAAGTTGTGGGTTACTTATTTTCTCTAATTCAAATTTAGAACTTATGTTTATTTCTTTCACATTATTGTTTTGTTTTAGTGTTGGAGCTAATGTTTCTTTAGAAAGCATTAGTGGATATTTAGCAGGTCAATCTAATAGGTCTATAACACTATCTAGATTTAATACTTTTGCAGATTTGGGTTCTGCTTTGGGACCGTTGATAGCGTTTATTCTCTTAGGGTTCGTAGGTTTTCAAATAATATATATAGTTTCTTTTAGTATCCTTCTATTTTCTTGGATCATTTTCTTGACTATATTCGTTAAGAATTCTGATTGAAAATTGTAGTTACCCAGTAAAAGCTCCCTTTGATGCTGGCTGTACAAGTTTAATATATTTTCCTAAAACACCACTAGAATAAGGTGGTTCAGGAAATTTTAGGTTTTTTAGCCTAGAAGTCATTTCTTCGGAATTTATTATTACATTCAATTCAAATTTTTCAAGATCTATTTCAATCATATCTCCATTTTCCACTGCTGCTATTGGTCCTCCTATTGCTGCTTCAGGTCCTACATGGCCTATCATAGGACCATGAGATGCACCAGAAAATCTTCCATCTGTCAAAAGAAATATTTTATCTCCTAATCCTTGTCCTACTATTGCACTAGTTACTGAAAGCATTTCTCTCATCCCTGGTCCTCCTTTAGGACCTTCGTATCTTATTACTATAAAGTCGCCTGCTTTAATGGAGTGTTTTTTTAATGCTTCCATACATTCTTCTTCCTGATTAAAAACTTTAGCAGGCCCCTTCCATTTTTTTCCATAATTATGACCTGCTACTTTTAATACTGCTCCATCAGGAGCTAAATTGCCATGAAGCACTACTAATCCACCGGTTTTACTAAGAGGGGAGTTTGTTTTTACTACAACAGTATTTTCTTCTTCATTATCTGGAATATTACTTAGGTTTTCAGCAACGGTTTTTCCTGTGACAGTCATACAATCTCCGTGAATTAATCCTAAATCAAGAAGTCGTTTCATAACTAGTGGAATTCCACCTACTTTATCTAAGTCATACATTAAAAATTTACCAGATGGTTTCATGTCAGCTAATAGTGGGGTTCTCATTGAGATATTATGTATATCATCTAAAGTTAACTCCACTCCCATTTCATGTGCAATTGCAGGGAGATGAAGAGCACTATTTGTGGACCCACCCATAGAAGTGACAACAGTTACAGCATTTTCAAATGCTTTTTTGGTAAGAATATCTGAAGGTTTAATGTTTTCTCTGAGTAAGTGGAGAACTGCTTCTCCAGCAGCACGACTAGAAGCAGATTTTCTTTGATCTACTGCAGCTTCAGATGCAGATCCAGGCAAACTCAAACCTAAAGCTTCTCCAACTGATGACATAGTATTAGCAGTAAACATACCACCACAAGATCCTGGTCCTGGGCAAGCTCTTGATTCAATTTGATATAGTTCATCATCATCAATATCACCTTTCTGATGTTTTCCTACTGCCTCAAAAACATCTTGAATTTGAATGTTTTCTCCTTTGTAGCTACCTGGAAGAATCGAACCTCCATATACAAATACAGATGGAACATTGAGCCTTGCTATTGCCATCATAGAGCCAGGTAAGCTTTTGTCACATCCTGCAATGGCTATTAATCCATCAAATCTTTCTGCGAAAACAACAGTTTCAATAGAATCCGCGATTACTTCTCTACTTACCAATGAACCTTTCATTCCTACTGTGTTCATAGAGATAGCGTCACTAACGGTAATAGTCCCAAATACAAAAGGAGTTCCTTTAGCAGCAAAAACCCCTTTCTTTGCTTCTTCTGCTAAGGGTCCAATTCCTGCATTACATGGAGTCACTTCATTATGAGTAGAAGCAATTCCTACAAAAGGGGCATTGATATCTTTATCCGTAAGACCCATCGCTTTCATCATAGATCTATGTGGAGCTCTTGCAGCTCCTTCAGTAGTTTCCCAACTCCTGTGTTTTCCCAATTCTCTTTTAGGCATTTTTGAACTACTCATGAAATTCTCCTTGTAATAAATTTACATAAATTCATCTTACGTTATTTTTTTATGATTTTTTAGTACATAATTTATTGCTTCTATTCCTAATACTTTTACATCGTAGGGTGGTGAAAATTTCAATCCGTCAGTTCTTTTAAGAGGTAGAGATTTATCTAATTGTTCTTTAGTGACCCACTGCCAGTTATTTGGAATATTTCGATCATCAATATTAAGGCCAAAATAAATCATGTCTATATGTTCATGTAGTCCTGTTTTTGGATCTTTTATTTTTTCTAACAAAATTGTATATGGAGGTTCGATTTGGCGAATTTCTTTCATATTTTTGGGTTTTTTATGTTCAATTATATTGATTTTCAAACCTGTTTCTTCCAATACTTCTCTTTTTGCAGCTTGTACTGGATCTTCATCTATTTCTATATGTCCTCCTGGTGGAAGCCAGGCACAAACTTTCTCATGCCAATGAAGGAGAATAGCTTTCTTAGGTAAGTCAACTACAAAAACAGTTGAAGTAAAATGTCTATCCATATTTTTTATTCTAAGTATTTATTAGAAAGGATTTAAAATTGTTATTTAATAATATCAAAATCTATTTTTAATTCTGAACATATATTTTCAAACCAACTAATTACTTCTGGATGTAGAGGTATTCCGCGTTCTAGTCTTTCTATCGATGCTTCATGTTCAGGTAAACCTGCGTACAGTACTCTTTCATGACCTGGAGCTGTAGGTAATTCTCTTAATGATTTTAGATATTTATCCATTAGTTCTTTAAAGACGTCTATATCTATAAAAGCTTCAACTGAATAAGCAGCTACAAAGTGATTTTGATGTAGAACATTATTACTAAGAGGACCAGCAAGATTTCCGTTTAAGATTGATCCTAAAATATCTACTACAACTCCGAGAGAGTAACCTTTATGCGATCCTAATTCTCTTGTTGCACCTAATGGTAGTTGTAGTAATCTCTCCTCATCTGGATCGTTACTTGATTTCAAGTTGAAATTTTCCATTATTGGGTTTCCGTTTTTATCAGCTACCCATCCGGGTGCTAATTGAACCCCTAGTCTTTGAGCAAGCCTTATTTTATTTGTAGCGATGGTACTTGTTGCAGCATCAAAAATAAATGGAACTTCATCTTTTGCAGGAGCAGCTAATGCAATCGGGTTTGTACCTAGTACTGCTTTAGAAGCAAATGTTGGGACAACACCGCTAGAAGAAGAAGTCATGCATACTCCAATCATGTCATGCTCAAGAGCTTTAGCTGCATGATAGCCAGCCATTCCCAAATGTCTTCCATTTCCCATAGATACCATTCCTACTCCTGTTTTTTTTGCTTTTTCGATAGCAATATCCATACATTGAGGAGCTACTATAAGCCCCAACCCTTCATCACAATCTACAGTTGCACAAGAAGCTGTTTCTCTAATTATTTTCCATTTAGCATCTGGTTTAGCTATTCCGTCGTCATAATATTGTAGATATCTTCGTAACATGTTAGAAACTCCATGAGTATCTACTCCTTTGATATCAGCTGCTAACAATACATCTGTAGCAATTTTAGAATCTTTGTTTGAAATCTCTCTACTCTGGAAAATTTTTTCTACTACATTTTTTAATTTCAGATGATCAACGCGAATTGCAATGTCATCAGGCACATGAAATCTTTCGAGCATTTTGATATTCCTTTTAAATTAATTAGAGATTATTTTTTAACTTCTATCGTAGATTGCTCTTCAACAAACTGTAGAATACCAGAGTGATCAAGTTTTCCTTTTCCATTCAAAACAAGTGAAGTAAGTACTTGATGAAGGTTAGCAGTTACTTGCAAAGGGACATTTAGTTCATTAGCAGTTTGTATGGCATTTGTAATGTCTTTCAGATGTAATTCGATTCTAAACCCAGGATCAAAATTTCTATTGAACATCATAGGAGCTTTAGCATTCATTACATTACTTCCTGCTAGTCCACCTTTTATAGCATTAAATACTGTTTCAGGGTCTAATCCCGCTTTTGTAGTTAAAACTAATGCTTCAGATAAAGCATGGATGTTTGCTCCAACTATTATCTGGTTTGCTAATTTTGTAAAATTTCCAGCCCCTATATCTCCACAGAGTACTGAAGAAGATCCTAAGATTTCTAAAATGGGTTTACTTCTTTCAAAAGAAGAAGAATTTCCTCCTACCATTATAGCTAGTGTTCCTTCTATAGCACCAGGCTCTCCTCCAGAAACAGGAGCATCTATAAACTCTACACCTTTCTTCTCACATTCTTTAGCTATTTTTTGTGAGACAAGTGGAGAAATAGAACTCATGTCAATTATTAAATTGCCTTTAGTGGCACCATTCAATATTCCATTTTCACCAAGAATTGCATTTTCAGACTGAGGAGAATTTTGCACCATCACAATTATTACATCACTGTTTTCGGCAACCTCTTTAGGAGATGAGGAAATACCTGCACCTTTTTCTGCTAGAGAACTTAGATTTTCACTTATTAAATCATATGCATTAACTGAGTATTCTGCTTCTAACATATTCGATGCCATTGGTTTCCCCATAATTCCTAGACCAACGAAACCTATTTTTTCTTTCATTTCTCCTCCAATTGATTGCAAATAAATCTATATGTTTATTATGTTTTCCTACAGATAAAAACACAAGTAAAATATCTTATTTTATAACTATAAGTATTATTTGTTAGAATTATTTGTATTCATTTAATTACAAGGATTTATCATAGTGAAACAACTTTCTACAGGAGTAGCCAACAGAGTTACTGTAAGAGCAGAATATCCTAATCAAGTTAATAACTCTCTAGTTTTCAACTTTCAAAAGGACTAATTGATAATGAAAATTGGTATTATAGGTGGTGGGATTGTAGGCTCTTCATCAGCATATTATTTGTCTAAATTTGGATATAATCCAGTTGTGATTGAGAAAGATGGAGTAGCATCTCATGCTTCTGGTTTTGCACAAGGTGGATTGAATCCAAATGTAAATCCCTACTCAATTGATTTTGAATTACATCAACTTGCATGGGATTTACATAACGAAATAGAACAAGATTCTTATTTGAAAAATTTTTTTAACCCTGAATATGTGAAAAAAAGCATTATTCTTTTGGCAACTAAACGTAAAGAACAAATGCTTTTTAAGACATTATTAAAGACATTTTCAAATAGAGTTTCTAGTTCTACAAGATGGCTAAATTCTAAAGAAATTAGAGAAATTGATTCAAGGGTATCAGGAGAAATTTTGGGGGGAGTTTATTATGAAGATTATATGGAAGTGAATTCTCTCAAATTATCAGAACTTTTTCTTAAAGCTTCTCTGGAAATGGGTTCAGAATATATATTAGGAGAAGTAGATAAAATTTCAATAAAAAATGGAAAAGTTGTAGGTGTAGAAGTAAATGGTGAAGAAATTTTTTTTGATGTACTTTTAATAGCTTCAGGACCTTGGAGTAGTTCATTATTAGAAAAGAGTGGAATATCCCTTCCTTTAATTCCTATAAAAGGGCAAATATTAAGAATTGAAAACCCAGGTCTAAAATACCAAGTGGCTTTTTCTTGGGGCAAAGATTATCTCACTCAAAAAGAAGATGGATTACTATGGATAGGGACTACTGAGGAAGAAGTAGGTTTCGATGATAATATTACTGTTAAAGGAAAAGAAGAAATTCTGAATTCAGTAGAAAAAATTTTTCCTATGATAAGAGAACTGAATATTCTTAAACAAACTGCTTGTCTCAGACCAGTAACTCAAGATAATCTTCCTGTAATTTCTGAAACTAATATTTCTGGTTTATATATTGGTACAGTCACAGGAAGAAAGGGTATTAAGTTAGGTCCAGCTATTGGAAATTTGGTTTCTAGGATGATTATAGGTAAAGATTTACAGTTAGATGTTTCAAATTTTTCTTTGAATAGATTCAATGGTATTGCTAAACCCTAAATTTGATGCTAAAGTTCTTGAGAATTAATTTGAACCTTTAATCCAGTCCAGTGAGGCTGGCAAGGAGATAAATCTGATGGTATTTATAAAATATATGCCTTTAAACTCCCTTGTTTCCTACAAGGTTTTTTAATGAATTCTTTATTAAATGAAGAATTGTCCCAAAAAGTTTTAATGACATCTAATCAAGTCACTAAAGCTTTAATAAGAATTTCTCATGAAATATATGAGAAACATGATGATTTTGATAACTTAATTCTTCTTGGTATTCTAACTCGTGGTGTTCATATTTCTAATAGAATTGTAGAAATATTAAACCAACTTTATTCTGTAAATATTAAATCTTCAACATTGGATCCGAAATATTATAGAGATGATGTTAATTATACTAATCAGGAAACTTCAAAATTCTCCAAAATTTCTGAAGATTTAGAAAACAAAGTTGTCATCTTGGTAGATGATGTACTGTTTACAGGACGAACTACTAGAGCATGTTTGAATGCTATCGTGGATTTTGGAAGACCTAGAGCGGTCAAGTTAGCTGTATTAATTGATAGAGGACATAGAGAATTACCAATTAGGCCTGATTTTATTGGTAAAAATATTCCTACTAGTAGAGAAGAAGTTGTTAAAGTCTTTTTAGAAGAAGAAGATTCTAAAGATGAAGTTGTAATCATTAACCAAAAACAAATATTGGAAAAATGAGTTTAATAGATACAGGACAGCTGAATAAAAAAGATATAAGAAGGTTAATAGATAGAGCTGAATATTTTAAGAAAATTTCCTTAAAAAAAGAAAAAAGAGAATTGTTTTTAAAAGATAAAATTATTACTACTGTGTTTTTTGAGCCTAGTACTAGAACTAAAACATCATTTGAGATTGCTGGGAAAATACTTGGAGCAGAAGTTGTACATCTTCAAGTAGATCATTCTGCAGTATTAAAAGGAGAGTCTTTTTTAGATACTATTAGAACTTTAAATTCAATGCCTATTGATGGTTTGATTTTGAGGCACTCGGTAAGTGGTGCCGCACATTTTGCTGAACAACATCTTGATGTTCCTGTAATTAATGCAGGAGATGGTAGTTATGCTCATCCTACTCAAGCATTAGGAGACTTATATACTTTAAATGAGACTTATGGATATTTAGAAGGTCTTAAAATTACTATTGTAGGAGATATCTTACATAGCAGAGTATCTAGATCTTCAGTGCAAACTTTTATAGAAATGGGATGCGATGTCAAATTATGTGGTCCTGAAGAATTTCTTCCAAAAGATAATTTCAATTATGGAGAAATAGTTACTACTAATCTGAATGAAGCATTGAAAGATGCAGATGTTGTGATGGCACTAAGAATTCAGAAAGAGAGATTAGATGTAACAGAAAAAATTGATTTTAATGACTACATTTCTAATTATCAAATAAATAAGGAAAATTTGGGACAAGCAAAATTAATGCATCCAGGACCAGTCAATCAGGGTATAGAGATTGAGATAGGTTTAGTAAATGATTCAAGATCATTAATAGAATTACAAGTTTATAACGGTTTATTTATGAAAATGGCAGTTCTACAAGAATATTTGAGTGGTGAAAATGAATAGTTCATTATCAAAGTTTTCTGTAATCAAAAATGTTAGATTAAAAGATAATAGTTCTAATATTAGTGGAAATTTTTTCGATGTTTTAATAAAAGATTCTTTAATTGAAGATGTGATTCCAAGTAGGTTAGATTCTTCTTATGAAAATTTTCTAGAGATAGATGGACAAGGTGATATTTTATCTCCAGGTTTTATAGATCTTCATGCTCATTTCAGAGATCCTGGATTTACTTATAAAGAAGATTTTAAGTCTGGTTCTGATGCAGCCGTAAATGGAGGTTTTACTACAGTAGTTTTAATGCCAAATACAAATCCATCTATTGATAATTCAGAGATCCTTGAGGATCAATATAAAAGATCAAAGGATTTATCAGTAAGATTGTTACACACTGGTTGTTTAACAAAAGAAAGAAAAGGAAACTCTCTTTTAGATTTTCAAGAATTCAATTCAATGATTGAAAAAGGTTGTATTGGGTTTTCTGATGATGGGGATCATTTAAAAGAGTCATCAATGATTGAAAAAGCACTGAAGTTTTTTTCTGGTAGAGTCCCATTGATGGATCATGCTGAAGATGATTTATTATCGAATGAAGGAGTAATGAATGAAGGTGTAATATCTTCAAGATTAGGACTTACAGGAAGACCTAAATCAGCTGAGATAAGAGCTGTGAAACAGAATTTGGAAATTGCTCAAAAAACTGGAGGATGGATTCATCTTCAACATTTATCATGTGAAGAATCTGTAGATTTAGTAAAAGAAGCAAAAAATAATGGAGTAAATGTCACATCTGAGGTGACTCCACATCATATTCTTTATACTGAAGATTATATTGAAACTTATAAGTTTGACTCTCAATTTAAAGTCAATCCTCCTTTAAGAACTGAAAAAGATAGACTGAAATGCTTGGAAGGACTTAAGGCAGGAATAATTGATGTAGTAGCCACTGATCATGCTCCTCATTCAGACATAGAAAAAATGAATATATTTAGTGAAACTCCTTCGGGGATTAACGGTTTAGAGAATGCTTTTGGATTAGTTGCCTCACAGATAGGAATAGCTAAAGCGATAGAAAAGATGTCTGAAAAACCAGCACAAATTATCAATAAAATATCAGGGTTAAAAATTGGAGAAATAAAGAAAGGATTCTGTGCTGATTTTACTATGATAAGTGATCAAAAATGGAATATGGATTCAATTGAAATAAAATCAAAAAGTAAGAATTATTTGAATCAATATTCTACACACAAAGGAGGTATTTTTTTAAAAGGAAAACCACTTTATACAATATTTAAAGGCGAAGTTATAAATAATGAATGAACATAAAACTGCTTTTTTGTTTTTAGATGATGGATCTATTTTTAATGGTGAAAATATAGGTTTTAATCAAGAATCTAGTGGAGAGGTTGTTTTTAATACTTCTATGACTGGATATCAGGAAATGCTAACTGATCCTTCTTATGGAGGACAAATACTTATAGCTACTTATCCTTTAATAGGGAATTATGGGATTAATGAATATTTCAATGAATCAAGTAAGATTCAAGTCAATGGTTTTATAGTCAGATCGATATGTGATTATCCATTTCATAATTTATCTACTTCTTCACTTAGTGAATTTTTGATTGATAATAAAGTGCCTGCAATTTCTGAAATAGATACTAGAGCTGTAACTAGAAAAATTCGTGATAAAGGTGTTATGAAAGGATTGATAACTATTGATAGTGATAAAGAAAGAGCATCAAGAATTTTAGATATGGCAGAGGATTATGATGAAAAAGATTTTGTATCAGAAGTTTCAACAAAAAAACCTTATGTTTATATTAATCCACAAGAAAAAAATATCAGAACAAAATTTAATGTTGTTCTTATAGATCTTGGTGTAAAAAGAAACATTTTGAGGATTCTTGATTCTAGAGATTGTAAGATAACGGTACTACCTTGGAATTCAAGTAAGGAAACAATTCTAAGTTTTAATCCAGATGGAATTATTTTTTCCCCAGGTCCTGGTGATCCTTCTCGTTTAGAAAATGTTGTGAATGTAGCTAAAGAAATTATTGGTTCTGTGCCAATTATGGGTATATGTTTAGGTCATCAAATTATTGCAAGAGCATTTGGTTTTGATACTTTTAAGTTACATTTTGGTCATAGAGGAGGTAATCAACCAGTAAAAGATTTACTTAGAGGAAAAGTTTATCCCACAGCTCAAAATCATGGTTATGCTGTCAAAGCTGATTCTTTTAACGATGATATTGAAATTAGTCATATTAACTTAAATGATCAAACTATTTCTGGCCTAATTAATAAAAAACACTCTGTGATAACACTTCAATATCATTCTGAAGCATCTCCAGGTCCTCAAGATTCAGAATATTTATTTGATGACTTTATAACTATTATGAAAAATTTTAATACAAAAATAAAAAATTAATATGACTAAAGAAATATCAAAAGTTTTAATAATTGGCTCTGGTCCTATAGTTATTGGACAGGCTGCTGAATTTGATTATGCTGGCACACAAGCTTGTAAATCTTTAAAAGAAGAAGGCGTAGAAGTAGTTTTAGTGAATTCTAACCCAGCTACTATCATGACTGACTTGGATGTCGCAGACAAGGTTTACATAGAGCCGTTAATACCAGAAATAATCGAGAAAATAATTATTGAAGAAAATCCAGATGGTATATTGGGTACCTTAGGTGGACAAACCGGATTGAATTTAGTGATGGAACTAGATGAATTAGGTATTTTGAAGAAACATAATGTGAAAGTATTAGGTACTTCAATTAGTTCTATAAAAATGGCTGAAGATAGAGATGAATTCAGGATTTTAATGAACAAGCTTAATGAACCCGTACCAAAAAGTTTTGCTTGTTCTTCAATACAAGAATCTTTAGATGCTGCAGAAA
Source organism: uncultured Dehalococcoidales bacterium (assembly GCA_964434385.1). GTDB lineage: Bacteria > Chloroflexota > Dehalococcoidia > Lucifugimonadales > Lucifugimonadaceae. Next base: position 26,092 of record CAYSUW010000009.1, read on the forward strand.
AAATTGGTTATCCTGTAGTGATACGTCCAGCTTATACTCTTGGTGGAAGTGGAGGAGGAGTAGCAAAAAATCAAGAAATGCTTGAAACAATTGCTGATTCTGGATTAAAAGCTAGCAGAGTAAACCAAGTATTAATTGAGGAATCATTAGTAGGTTGGAAAGAAGTTGAATACGAAGTGATCAGAGATTCATTTGATAATGCAATTACAATTTGCAATATGGAAAACATAGATCCATTGGGTGTACATACTGGAGATTCTATAGTAGTAGCTCCTAGCCAAACTCTTACAGATAAAGACTACCAACTTCTTAGATCAGCTTCATTGAAAATTATACGTGCGTTATCTATTGAGGGAGGATGTAATATTCAATTTGCTCTAGAACCTTATTGGGTATCAGAATCTAATAATGAAAAACTGATTAGAAAACAAAGATATTATGTTATTGAAGTTAATCCTAGAGTTAGTAGATCTTCAGCACTTGCCTCAAAAGCAACTGGCTATCCGATAGCTAGGATTGCTGCAAAAATTGCTTTGGGTAAAAAATTAGATGACATGACGAATGTTGTTACTCAAAAAACTACCGCTGCTTTTGAACCCTCTCTGGATTATTGTGTAGTCAAGATTCCTAGATGGCCATTCGATAAATTTGAGTCAGGAGATCGTACTATTGGTACTCAAATGAAAGCAACTGGAGAGGTTATGGCTATAGATAGAACTTTTGAATCAGCATTTTTGAAAGCATTACGTTCTCTTGATGTTAAGAATCAATCACAGTTATCAGAATTTGATGAATTAGGAGAAAATTTCAACTTAACTCCTTCAGATTCAAGAATTTGGAGAGTGATGAACGCATTAAGAAAAGGCATGGGGCCAATTGATTTATCTACACAAACAGGATTTGATCCTTGGTTCTCTAATTCATTTTTAAAGATTATTAACATGGAAAAAGAGTTGTCTTCAAATGTTCTTGATTCTAATATTTTACGGAAAGTAAAGAGAATGGGATTTGCTGATTCTGATATAGCTGAAATATTGAAAATAACTACTGAAGAAGTAAGAAAAAAGAGAATAGAATTTGGGATTATTCCAACTTATAAAATGGTGGATACTTGCGCTGCTGAATTTGAAGCTTTTACACCTTATTTTTATAGTACTTATGAAACAGAAAATGAAGCATTACCTATTCAAAAAGATAAAGTAATTGTATTAGGTAGTGGACCTATAAGAATCGGTCAAGGTATTGAGTTTGATTATTGTTCTGTTCATGCTGTTTGGGCCTTAGATAGGATTAATAAAAAATCTATAATGATAAATTCTAATCCTGAAACTGTTTCAACTGATTTTGATACTTCTGAAAGATTATACTTCGAACCTTTAGATGAAGAATCAATAAGAAATATTATTGATAATGAAAGTTATGGTTTTGAAAAGCCCAAATCTATTGTACAGTTTGGTGGTCAAACTGCAGTAAATTTAGCTACTTCTTTAGATAATTCTAGTAATCCAATTATGGGTTCTAGTGCTAAAACAATTGATAATGCTTCAGATAGAATTCCTTTTGAAAAATTAACTGAAAGTTTAAATATACCTCAACCTCCCGGAGGAGAAGTTTTTAATGTAACTGATGCCATAAATGTGGCTAATTCTGTAGGCTTTCCTGTGGTTGTGAGACCTAGTTATGTGCTAGGTGGTATGTCTATGGAAATCCTTCAGAGTACAGAAGAATTAAAACGGTATTTTGAGTCTCACTCTTCACTTTTTCAAGATTTCCGAGGTTCTTTATTAATTGATAGATATATTGAGGGAATTGAAGTAGAAGTAGATGCTGTTTGTGATGGAGAAAATATTCTTATTCCAGGAATAATGGAGCATATAGAACGTGCCGGAGTACATAGTGGAGATTCAATTGCTGTTTACCCTCCTATCAATTTAACAAAAAATGAAATCGATATAATTGTGAAACATACAAAAGATATTGGTATAGCTTTAGGTATAAAAGGATTAATGAATATTCAGTTTGTTATTAAGAGATCTGAAACAAGGGAAGGGAAGGATCTAAAAAGTAAGGTATATATATTGGAATTAAATCCAAGATCTAGTAGAACTATTCCATTTATCTCCAAAGTTACTGGAATTCCTATGATAGATATTGCTGTAAGAATCATGAATGGTACTTTTCTTGATGATTTAGGTTATGGGCATCAATTGATGCCTAATAAGAATTTTTATGCAGTTAAAGCACCTGTTTTTTCTATGTCTAAACTTACTGGAGTTGATACCTTTTTGGGTCCTGAAATGAAATCAACTGGAGAAGTAATGGGTATAGATAATAATTTTCAATCAGCTTTATCCAAAGCTTTAATTTCTTCTCAATTGCAATTACCTCCAGAAGGAAAACTTATTCTCAGTATTGCTGATAGAGATAAGTTGAGTAGCAAGAAACTGATAAAATTAATTAATTCTAAAGGTTATAAGTTTGCAGCAACTCCGGGTACTGCAGATTTGATAGAATCTTTAGGATTTTCTTCTGAAAGAATAGAGAAAGTTTTGAGTCGCCATCCTAATGCAGTAGATTTGATAGAAGATAAATCTATTATTGGAGTAATTAATACAGTTACTGGAGATAGAAAAACATTGCAGGATGGTTTTCAGATAAGAAGAATAGCAACCGAAAGAAAGATTCCTTGTTTTACATCATTAGATACTGCTTATGCAGCAGTAGATTCAAGTTCTGTTAGTACTAATTTAGAGGTTAAATCTTTAGAAAAGTTTGTATCTTTTTAAGTTATTTTTTTACAGCTACTACTGAAAGCCAATTTCTTTGTAATGTTTTAATATTCATTTCATCAAAAAGATCCTTGACAGTTTCTTGAAGGATTTCTTTTCCTTTTGATAAAGGAACACCAGGAAGAACACCTTCTATCCAATCACGAAATGAACAAATGTGATACCAACCATCCAAAGGTACATCTACTTCGATAACTTCTTTATCTTTGATGTAGAATCCATTTGATAAAACTAATTCAGTATAGTTTTCAGGGGTTAGTTGAACTCTAGACTCTACTTTACCTTTTTTCACTGGCATTATTCCATATCTCTGCTTCAAAAGTCTGATTGTTTTAAACATCCATTTGCGAAGGAAAATCTCTGTTTCTGGAGGATGAGATCCAGAATAAAAAGAAGTGTTGAAAGCAAATGTTCCTCCACTTTTTAAACTTTTTCCAATTTGATTAATCATATCCATCTTGTTATTTATGTAATGAATTGAATTACAATAGATAACAGAATCAACTTGATCTTTTACTGTGGATTGTAAATTTTGAGCTTCAGTTTGAATAAATTTTAAAATAGCTTCTTTTCTTGATTCTAATCTGGATAAAGAGGAAGAAATTGCACTAGCAGAACTATCTATAGCATATATTACAGTGTTTTTGGCAGAATTAACTCTATCTAAAATTAATTCCGTGACTCCGCCAGTTCCACAGCCTAATTCTATAATTTTTGCTAGTTTGTCTACTTCTGCTAATTCTATTAGTCTAGTATTTACTTTTTTATAGAAATCTAATTCTGAAAAAGAAGAGAAGTCGTATTTTGGGTTTCCCATTTCTATTAAAGGTATTTTTTTTAATATGTTCTTATTATGTCACGTATGGCAAAAAGAGGAAATATATATTCTTGGAAGGTTAGTTTGAACAGACATTCTTATATTTTTAAATTAGTGGTTTTAACTTTATTTTTAACTATTTCTTTAATATCTTGTAAAAAAGATTTATCTGAAGATGTTTTGGTATTTGCTGCTGCTTCTTTATCAGAACCTCTTTTAGAGATAGCAAAAAAATATCAAAAGGCTCAAGTAAATTTTGATTTTGCGGGTTCCTATACTTTAAGTAATAAAATAAGATTGGGTGCGAATCCAGACCTTATTATATTTGCAGGAATGGATCCAATAAGTGATTTAATTAAACAGGAATATGTTAAAGAGGATGATGTGAATGTTCTCTTGAAAAATGGTTTGACGATAATTTGTTCCAAAAAAATAAAATGCCCTTCTAAGAAAGAAATCTTTAATCCAGGATTCAAAATTTCTATTGCTGATCCAGATCTGGCACCTTTAGGAAAATATTCGAAGCAGTTTATAGAGAAGAATAAAAAATGGGATTCAATTAAAAATCAATTAATCTTTAACCTAGATGCTCGGGCCACATTAGTTTCAGTAGAGTCAGGGAATGTTCCTATTGGAATAGTATATTCTTCTGATGCTTTGCTTTCAGATCTAGTTGAAATTATTTTTCATGTGGAAAGTACTTCAATAGTTGTAGAGTATCCTGTAGCGGTGATTGGTGAAGAAGCACACTATCAGAAAACTATTAGTTTTCTTGAATATTTGACTTCTGATGAGTCTTCAGAAATTTTTTCTAAATTCGGATTTGAGTTTTTAGAGTGACAGACAATGATTTTTAGCATAACTGAAATTAATATTATTTATCTTTCTCTAAAGATTGCCTTTTTTGCAACAATTATCACAACAATTTTAGGGTTATTTTTGGCTCTTTATTTAGAGAAATCAAAATCATGGATTGCATTTTTGCTCGATATTTTTGTTTCTCTGCCTCTCCTTGTACCTCCGATAATAATTGGATATGCACTTTTATGGATATTTAGTCCTATTTCTCCATTAGGTTTAATTTTGGAGAAAATTTTTGGTGCTTCAATAATGTTTACTTGGATTGCTGCTTCTTTGGCGGCAGCAATTGTTTCCCTTCCATTAGTGGTAAATATGTTTAGGGTGTCTATACAGGGGATAGATCCCGAATTAATTAAATCTTCACAGACTCTAGGATTTTCTAAAACTCAGATTTTTCTATTTATTATGATCCCTTTAGCAAAAAAAGGGTTATTTGCAGGAATTTTAATAGGTTTCTTTAGAAGTTTAGCTGAATTTGGTGCAACTATTATTGTTGCAGGGAATATTCCTGGAGTTTCACAAACTCTTCCTTTAGCAATATTTACTCGTATTTCATCTGGAAACGATGGAGGCGCTATAAAGTTGATATTAATATCTGTCGCACTTGGGGTAATATCAATTACAATAAATAAACTAATACTTTTTAAAAAATATAATTAGAAACTGTGTTAAGTTGGATTTCAAAATTAGATTCTATTATAGATGATAAAAAAACTATTTTATGTGTTGGATTAGATCCTAATTATGAGTTAATAAAAAAAATAGGGTTTAAAGATCTTTATGAATGGGGTTGTGCGGTAATAGATTCAACCAAAGATTTTGTTTGTGCGTATAAATTCCAGTTAGCATTTTATGAATTATCTGGTATTAAAGGTCTTCAAGAAATGCAGAAAACAATTGATTATGCGAAGTCTTTAGGATTAATTTTAATTGGAGATGGTAAAAGAGGAGATATAGGATCAACTGCTGAAGCTTATTCAGATGCAATGTTTAATACCTGGGGTTTTGATGTTGTAACTGTTAATCCTTATATGGGTTTTGATTCCATGAAGCCTTTTTTAGAAATAGATGGGAAAGGTGCATTTGTAGTCTGTAGAAGCTCAAATAATAGTGCATCTCAAATTCAAGATATTTTAGTTAAATCCGAAGGTTCAGAGATAAAATTATATGAATATATTTATAATATAGTTAGAAAAAATGATCATGAAAATAATGCTGGTTTAGTTTTAGGTGCTACAAATATTGATCCTATAAAAGTAATAAGATCTTTGGATGATGAAATTCCTTTACTTATTCCTGGGATTGGAACTCAAGGAGGGGTTATTGAAGAGGTTGTTCCTGTAAGTTTAAGCAAGACACATAATGGAAGATGTGTCTTTCCAATTTCTAGAGCTATAATTTTCCCAAGATCTTCTTACAATAATTTAGAAGATTATTTAAGTCTAATTTATAAAGAGGCTGAACTTTTCTCTAATAGAATGAAGGTTTATTTAACTTCTTAAGATTTCAAATTTATTATTTATGGTTTAACATATTTGTGTGTTTTATTTATTGAAAGAAGGTCTCAAATGATAGAAATGATTATAGATAGCATTAGGGTTAGTCTTTCGAATTATCAAAGAGTTGTAATCCTAAAACAGAAAGAAAATGATAGGTATCTTCCTATTTGGATTGGGCCTGCAGAAGCTGATTCTATAGCAGTAAGATTACAAGATGTTACTGTGCCTCGACCTCTGACACATGATTTGATGATTACAATTATTAAGGAATTAGGAGCTTCAATAGATCATATTGTGATTTCTGGTCTTGATAATGATACTTTTTTTTCTAAGATTGTTTTTAAAAAAGGAAAAGATTCATTTACTGTTGATTCTAGACCTTCAGATGCTATAGCAATAGCAGTGAGATGTAACGTTCCCGTTTTTGTTCAACCTGAAGTTTTGGAAAAAGCAGGAGTAAGAATAGATAATGAAAAAGGTATAATTATAGGTTCTGAAAAAGAGAATAAAAATCTGGAAAAGACTGTTCCTGTAGATCAAAAAGAATTAGACAAATTATCTGCTTTTTCAGATTTCATAGATAGTTTGGATCTTGATGATTTAGGAAAAGGTCCTGTTCAGAAAAAATAACACTCATTCAAAGTGTTATCTAAAATTTTGAATTAAAAATATAATAAATTTGATTAAAAATCTAATTTTTATTGTTGTGTCAAAAGATCAAAATAAAACAATAGAACTGTTAGTTCAATTAACAGGTATTGGATGGTTTATAGCAATCTCAATATCTGGTTTAGCTTTATTAGGTGTTTGGATAGATGGATTAATAAATATAAAACCAGTAGGTGTGATAAGTGGAATTATTTTAGGAGTAATTTTGGCTGGATTTGGAAGTTTTAAAATGATAAAAAGGATTATGAATGATTAACAATAAATACATTTAGTATGAAAAGAATTTTAATAGTTTCTCTTTTAGCGATATTTTTCATTGTTGCATTAATTGCAGGTCCTTTGGGTTCTATAGTTCCTGGAGGAGGTTTTTTTCAATCGCCTGTTGCTCATATTCAATTACCTGCAGAAACAGTTTTCAAGTTACCCCTGATTTTTGCTGATTATTCAGTTACTAACACTTCTCTTTCTTTATGGATTGCTATATTTTTATTAATTTTAGTTAGTTTCTTGGGTACTCGAAATAGAAAAGACGTGCCTGGAAGATTACAGAATTTTCTGGAAATAATAGTTGAGTTCTTTCTTAACCTTGTCGAATCGGTTTCTGGGAGTAAAGCTGGTAGGAAATTTCTTCCATTAGTAATGACCATATTTTTATGTGTGATTACTTCAAATTGGTTGGGAGTTTTACCAGGCGTAGGAACTATTGGGTTAGTAGAAACTGCTGAAGTTTTATGTGAACATAAGTCACATCACCTCGATCATGGAGAGTATAATGAAGATAAAGCTCATCATGGTAATGAAGATCATCATTCTTCGAATTGTACTGATGAAATTCTTGAAGAAATTGGTAATGAAAAACTTACTCCATTCAAGGGGCAAGGTTTTTTAAAAATTATCGTTCCAGGAACAAAAGATGATGAAACTAATAAATTATCCTCAGTAGTAGGAGATAATAATTCTGGAAGATTGCTTCCAATTATCAGAGGAGCTAGTACTGATTTGAATACATCTTTGGCTATAGCTATTGTCGCAATGATTTTTGTTCAAGTTTGGGGTTTCCAAGCTTTAGGAATAAAAGGATATGGTTCAAAATTTATTAGCTTTAAGAGTCCAATAATGTTTTTTGTAGGATTCTTAGAGCTGATAGCTGAAATTGCTAGAGTAATTAGTTTTACTTTCCGTTTATTTGGAAACATGTTTGCTGGGGAAGTATTGTTGGTAGCTATGGCTTTTCTTATTCCTTTGATAGGAATAATTCCTTTTATGGGACTTGAATTGTTCGTAGGTTTAATTCAAGCTTTCATTTTTGCAATGTTAACTTTAGTGTTTGGAGTTTCAGCAATAGCTGATCACAACGAACACTAGTGTAAAACTTAAAAAAATATGCTAAAAACATAATATAAACAATTAAGGATAAAGGAGGATTTCCTTGGGTGATTTAGTTTATGGAAATATTACCGCTTTAGCTGCTGCGTTGGCTATAGGTTTAGGTGCAATAGGACCAGGGTTAGGAATAGGAATGCTTGCTGGAAAAGCTATGGAGGCTTTGGGTAGGAACCCAGAAGCAAGAGGACCAATACAACAAAATATGATCCTTGCTATTGCGTTTGCTGAAGCTATAGCTATTTATGCTTTAGTGGTAGCAATAATAATAATATTTGTAGCGGATTCAAAAATTCCTACTGTTTAAAAAATTTTAGAGAGTTAAAGGTTTACTTTTAACTACTCAATTAAAGAGAGGGATGTTAAATGGAAGCTCTCGGGATAAATTTACCCGGTCTTATTACTCAGATATTAAGTTTTTTGATACTTTTATTTGTATTAAGCAAATTACTTTATAAACCAGTAATAAAAATGCTTGATGAACGTGCAGAAAGAATTAAGGAAAGTCTTTCTGCTGCTGAAAAAGCTAAAGAAAATGCTGCTTCGTCTGCAGAGAAGATTGAAAAAGAATTGATTTCTGCTAGGCAAGAGGGCCAGAAGATAATTGATCAGGCAAAAAAACTCAGTGAAGAATTTAAAGATAAAGAGAAAAGTAAAGCTTTAGAGGAAATTGAAAGTCTTATAGAAAAATCTAAGAGTGATCTTGAAAAAGAAACTCGTGTAGCTATCAATGAACTTAGAAAAAACTTTTCAACTTTAGTATTAGAAGTTGCTGAGAAGGTTGTAGATAAAGAGATTGATGAAAATACTCACACTAAATTGATAGAAAAAGTCTTAAAAGAAGAAGTTAAATAATTATGGCCAAAGAACCTAGTGCAAGACGATATGCTGAAGCTATTTTTCAGATAAATGATGCTGATGGCAATGAAGAAAATTGGAGTGAAAACTTAAAATTTTTGACTGAATTGGCTTTTAACAAAGATGTTTCAAGTTTGATGAATGAGCCTCATGTTCCATTGAAAATTAAAAAAGATAGTATCAAGAAACTTTGTTCTGATTTTTCTAAAAAACAACTTAACTTTGTTTTTATGTTAATAGAACGTGGACAGTTTGATTTAGTAATAGAAATTAACGATAGATTGTTAGAGATGTTTGATGAGGTTCATGGAATAAAGAGAGCTAAAATTATTTCAGCTATAGAGTTGAAGAATGATTTTATGAAAAAAATTGAAAAAAAACTTGGAGATTTAACTGGTTCAAAAGTTATAGGAGTTAATGAAATAGATACATCTATAATAGGTGGGATTTTAATTAGATTCCCTGACCAGGTATTAGATATGAGCGTCAAAGGTGAATTTTTTAAAATGAGAGATTCTTTTTCTAAAAGTAATATTTAGTATTAATAATTAAATGGGAGATAAGAAATGGCAGTAAGAGGTCAAGATATATCATCAATAATTAAAAGACAAATTGAGGATTACGGAAGTGAATTATCACTTGTTGATGTAGGAACTGTTGTGGAAGCAGGAGATGGAAATGCCAGAATCCATGGATTGTCTAATGTAAAGTATAGTGAATTACTCCAATTTCCCAATGACACACTTGGTTTGGCATTAAATTTAGAAGAAGATAGTGTGGGCGCAGTGATTCTTGGTGAATATACTCATATTAAAGAAGGAGACGAAGTTAAAGCTACTGGTAGAATTGTTGAAGTTCCTGTTGGAGAAAATTTAATAGGAAGAGTAGTAGACCCTCTTGGAAGACCTTTAGATGGACAGGGCGATATTCAATCAGATTCTACTAATCCAGTAGAAAAAATTGCTCCTAATGTGGTTTCAAGAAAATCTGTAGATCAACCAGTTCAATTTGGAGTAAAAGTTGTTGATGCTTTGGTTCCAGTTGGACGAGGCCAGAGAGAGTTAATTATTGGGGATAGAAACACTGGAAAGACTACTGTTGCAATGGATTGTATTATTAACCAGAAAGATGGAGATTTAATATGTGTTTATGTAGCAATAGGCCAGAAATCTTCAAAAGTAGCTGCTGTAGTTGATACTTTGAAAGAACATGGTGCTATGGATCATACATTTGTTGTAGCAGCAAATGCTTCTGATGCTTCTTCTTTACAGTATTTGGCTCCATACTCAGGTGTTGCTATGGCTGAATATTTTATGGATCAAGGAAAAGATGTCTTAATTGTTTATGATGATTTAAGTAAACATGCTTGGGCTTACAGACAGATGTCTTTATTGTTACGTAGGCCAGCTGGAAGAGAAGCTTATCCTGGAGATGTTTTTTATTTACATTCTAGATTGTTAGAAAGGGCTGCTAGGTTAGATGAGAGTTTTGGTGGAGGATCTATAACTGCATTACCTATTATTGAAACACAGGCAGGAGATGTATCTGCTTATGTCCCTACTAATGTTATTTCTATTACTGATGGCCAAATATATCTTGAAAGTGATTTATTTAACTCAGGAATAAGACCAGCTTTGAACACTGGGCTGTCTGTAAGTAGAGTAGGAAGTGCAGCTCAAACTAAAGCAATGAAAAAAGTTTCTGGAAGTTTAAAAATTGAATTAGCTCAATTTAGAGAATTAGCTTCATTTGCTCAATTTGGCTCTGATGACCTAGATGAAGTAACTAAACGTCAACTTCAAAGAGGGCAAAGGTTACAGGAAATTTTAAAACAACCTCAATATTCTCCTGTACCACTTGAAAATCAAGTGAGTATGCTTTATTTGGCATCAAAAGGTTATTTAGATGATATAGATTTAGAAAAAATTTTAGAATTTGAAAAAGTTTGGGTTGAATATTCTTCAAATAATATTCCTCAAGTAATGAAAGATATTTCACAATCTGGTGAATTGTCTGAAGAAAATGGAAAAGAAATAGATAGAGTGATATCTGATTGTAAAAAAATGTTTGCAGCTGGATAAAATTTACAGATGGCTAATCTAAAAGAATTAAGGCGAAGAATTAAAAGCGTTTCTAGTACTGCTAGAGTAACAAAGGCAATGCAGATGATTGCTGCTGCTAAAATGCGAAGAGCACAACAAAAAGTTGTGGATGGTAGGCCATATTCTGAAAAAATTCATAGTATTTTAAGTCATTTGAATTTAGTTAACTATAATGATGAAGACTTTGAATTAAGTATTCATGAAAATTTAACTGGAAGTAAAGAATTATGTTTAATGATTACTCCTGATAGAGGCTTATGTGGAGCTTTAGTTTCTAATATTACTAGGGTTGCTCTAAGTGATTCTGGAAATAGTGAAGAAGATGTTGTATTTATTACCATCGGAAAAAAAGCGAGTTCTTTAATTGTAAGATTAGGTAAAGATCTTAAGGCTCAATTTGGAGTTTCAGATATGCCTGAAATTCAAGAGACTTTAGCAGTTTCTAAATTGGTAATGGATGAATTGAAAACTGGACAATATAGATCTGTATCTATGATTTATTCAGAATTTATTACAACTGCTATCCAAAAACCTGTAAAGAAAAAATTAATTCCTGTTGAAATTTCTGAAGATGAAGAACAAATTCCCCTTGATTATATTTTTGAACCTGATATTGAAAAATTATTAAATACTTTGATTCCAAGGTATATAGAAATGGAGATTTATCATGGAGTTCTGGAAGCTACTGCTAGTGAACATTCAGCAAGGATGGTAGCAATGCAAAATGCGACCGATAATGCAAATGAACTATTAGATGATTTAACTCTTGAATTAAACAAAGCTAGACAACAAGTTATCACTTCAGAATTACTAGATTTAGTAGGTGGAATGATTGCTCAAGAAGGATAAAATTAAAAAGGGAGAAAATAATGTCTGAGAAAAATGTTGGAAAAGTTATTCAAATTATTGGAACAGTTGTTGATGTTGAATTTGAATCTGATAATTTACCATCTATCTATAATGCTTTGGAAGTAGAGCATGATGGTGAAAAGCTTGTATTGGAAGTAGAGCAACATATTGGTAATAATTGGGCCAGATGTTTGGCTTTAGGACCTACAGAAGGAATAGCAAGAGGAACTAAAGTTATTGATTCAGGAGATCCTGTAACTGTGCCTGTAGGAAAAGCATCATTAGGAAGAATATTTAATGTTTTAGGGGAAGCATTGGATAATCTAGGTGAAGTGAATGCTGAAGAAAAATGGCCTATACATCGTCCACCTCCTTCTTTTGAACAACAAAGTGGATCTACTGATATTTTAGAAACTGGTATTAAAGTCTTCGATCTTATAACTCCATTTTCTAAGGGAGGAAAAGTGGGTGCTTATGGAGGTGCAGGAGTAGGAAAAACAGTAATCATTACTGAATTGATTAGGAACATAGCTCAGGAACATAGTGGAGTTTCTGTTTTTGCAGGTGTTGGGGAAAGATCGAGAGAAGGAAATGATTTATGGCATGAAATGCAAGATTATGGTGTTTTAGATAATACTGCATTAGTTTTTGGTCAGATGAATGAACCTCCTGGGACTAGAGCTAGAATAGCTCTTACTGGATTGACTATGGCGGAGTATTTCCGTGAAAAAGGTAAGCAAGATGTATTATTCTTTGTAGATAATGTTTATAGATATATTTTAGCTGGAATGGAAGTTTCTGCACTGTTAGGTAGAATGCCATCCGCTGTAGGATATCAGCCAACCCTATCAACGGAAATGGGAGATTTACAAGAAAGAATCACTTCTACTACAGATGGTTCAATAACATCTTTTCAGGCTGTTTACGTGCCTGCTGATGATTATACGGACCCTGGTATAGTTACTACATTTGGACATTTGGATGCATCTATTTCTTTGGAAAGATCTTTATCAGAACAAGGTCTTTATCCTGCAGTTGATCCTCTTGCTTCTAGTTCTAGAATTCTTGAACCAGCAATTGTAGGTGAAGAACATTATAACGTTGCTAGAGAAGTTCAGAGAGTTTTACAAAGATATAGAGATTTACAAGACGTGATTGCTATTCTTGGAGTAGAAGAACTGTCTGACGATGACAAATTAACTGTTGCAAGAGCAAGGAAAATTCAAAGATTTCTTACTCAACCTTTCCATGTTGGAGAAGTTTTTACAGGAATTCCAGGAAAATATGTAAAAACTTCAGATACTGTGAAAGGGTTCCAAGAAATATTGTCTGGAAAATATGATGAATTGCCAGAGCAAGCATTTTACATGGTTGGAACTATTGAAGAAGTAGTTGAGAAAGCAAAGGATTTAGCCAAATCTTAAAGGTGAATGATGAAATTACTTGATGTTGAAATTGTTACAGCTGAAAAAACTATTTTCTCAGGACAAGCAAGTCTTATTCTAGTACCTGGAATAGAAGGAGAATTAGGTATACTTTCTTCACACGCACCAATTATTACTGAGTTGTATCCAGGGGAAGTATTGATAAGAAATGAACAAGAAGAGTTGAGTTTAGTTTTATCTGGAGGTTTTGTAGAAGTTTTTAATGATAAAGTCACTATTTTAGCAGATGCTGCAGAAAGAACTAATGAAATAAATATTGAAAAAGCTAAAGAAGCTATTCAGAAAGCAGAAAAAATAGTTGATTCTAAAGGTTCTGATATAGATATTCAGAAAGCACTCTTTGTTATTAGAGCTTCAAAAGCACAGTTAAGAATAGCTAATAGAAGAACTAGTAAGAGAACTATAACTTAATTAATGTTTTTCATCTATGATTATTTGTTAAATGTTCATTCTTTAAATGGAATGCCATTGATTGTAAAGTTGAGATTGGATCTACTGGTTTTAAAATTATTCCATCCGGTACTTTAGGTGAAGACTGAGAATAATTAAGTATACATTTAATATTTGATGCTACTAATTTATTAACGACTTTCTGGCTTTGATTTGAAGGTGTAGCTATAATTGCTATTTTAATATTTCGAGTTTTGACAGATCTTTCTAGTTCCTCTAATGGTTGGATTGTAATTCTTCCTATTTTGTTCCCATGTAATGATTTGTTAGTATCAAAAAGAGCGACAATTCTGAAACCAGCATTTGCAAATCCTTTATATGTTGCTATGGCATTGCCTAGTCTACCTAATCCAATGACACCTACATTCCATGTTCCATCTAATCCTAAAATGGTTTTGAGTATTTCTTTCAATTCTTTTATTTGATAACCAACACCTTGTTTTCCAAATCCTCCAAAATAATTTAAATCTTTTCTAATTATTGCAGGAGATATTCCTGATAATTCACCTAAAATTTTTGAGCTAATTTTTTCCTTTCCTTGTTCTTGTAATTTAGATAGTATTCTGATGTATACAGGAAGCCTTTCTATTACGATTTCGGGAACATTATCGAATAAATAAGGAAGAGTTTTCTTACTTCTTGATTTTTGTTGTTTTGGCTTTTCATTAAACCAAAATTTTTTAAATTTATTTAATCTTTTAACTTTTTGCAAATCTACCTCTGAGTATTTGATTTTATTTCAGAGAATTAACAGATGCAATATGGAAAAATTTTGTTTAGTGATTTTAAATTAAGTTGACATGGGTCGTATAAATGTTTAGTATACAATGAGTGTTATATTTCATGAACAAAGATACTTTATGAATTTTGATGATAACTTAAATTTTGACAACTCTGAACAAGAGATAGTAGGCGTATATATTATTAGTGTTGCTGCTCGTTTGATAGAGATGCATCCTCAAACTTTAAGAAAATATGATCGTGCTGGACTAGTTAGTCCCTCTAGAACTGTAGGAATGTTGAGATTATATTCAGATGCTGATCTAGTTAAATTGAGGATTATAAAAAGATTAGTAGACCACTATGGAATAAATCTTGCAGGGGTTAGTTTGATTTTAGATTTAGTAGAGATTCTTACTAAAGTTCTTCAAGATACTAAGGAACAAAATGAAATTAATTGGGTTGAAAAAAATGACAAGATTGAAAAAATGATTAATATGGCTTTGAAAGAAATTTCATATATCTAGTAATAAATGGCTGAAAAAAAGAAAAAGAATATATCTAAACCTAAGAAGAAAATTGATAAATTCAAAGTTCTTGAAAAAGAAAGGGATGAATATAAAATTTTAGCTCAAAGAACTCAGGCAGATTTAATAAATTCTAGAAATAGGATGTTGAGAGAAATTGAAGATTCAAAAAAAAGAAATATCAAAAAAATTGTGTTAGATTTTTTACCTTTGCTTGATAATTTAGAATTAGCATTATCTTCTATGGAAGATGATAATGGCTGGACTGAGGGAATTAGGGCAATTCAATCTAAATTTGTAAGTACTTTAGATAACATGGGTGTATCACTTATTGAGGATCAAAAAGTTTTTGATCCTAGATTACATGATGCAGTTTTGGTATCTAGTGACGAAAATAAAGATTCTGGTGAAATTTCTAGAATTCTTAGCCCTGGTTATAAATTGGAAGATGAAGTCATTAGGCCAGCTCAAGTAGAAATTGTTAATAATGATTCTTTGAATGATAAATAAAAAATAATTAAATATTAGTTAATAGAGGAATAAAATGGCTAAAGTATTAGGAATTGATTTAGGTACAACTAACTCTGCTGTAGCAATAATGGAAGCAGGAGAACCTACAATCATTGAGAATAAAGAAGGAAGAAGAACAACGCCTTCAGTAGTAGCAGTGAATCCAAAAACCAATGAAAGGTTTATAGGAGAATTAGCTAGAAGGCAATCGGTAACAAATTCTGAAAACACTATATATTCTGTTAAAAGATTTATGGGTGGAAGATTCGATGATTCTTCAGTTAAAGCTGATGGTAAAAAAGTGTCTTATAAAATTACAAAAGCTAAAAATGGAGATGTGTTAGTCAAGATGAATGGTGAAGATCATTCTCCACCAGAAATTTCTTCAATGGTTTTGCAGAAAATCAAGGAAGATGTGGAACAAAAAGTAGGAGAAAAAATTTCTAAAGCTGTAGTTACTGTTCCTGCATATTTTAGTGATAGTCAAAGAGAAGCTACTAAAGTGGCAGGTAAAGTTGCTGGGTTAGAAGTGTTAAGAATAATTAATGAACCTACAGCAGCAGCATTGGCTTATGGATTAGAATCAAAAGGAGATCAAACTATAGCAGTTTATGATCTTGGTGGTGGTACTTTCGATATAACAATTCTTCAATTGGGAGATGGTGTTTTTGAAGTAAAATCAACTAACGGTGATACTCATTTAGGTGGAGATGATTTTGATAATATCTTGTTAGATCATGTTGCGGAAGAATTTAAATCTGAAAATGGTATTGATTTGCGAGAAGATCCTGCAGCTCTCCAGAGATTAAGAGTGGAATCTGAAAGAGCGAAAATAGAACTTTCAAGTGTTAATCAAACGGAGATTAATTTGCCTTTTATTACAGCTGACGCCAACGGACCGAAGCATTTAGTATTTTCTTTGACTAGAGCTAAATTTGAACAAATTACAGCTAGTTTAATTGAAAGGACAGTAAAACCTTGTAAGCAAGCTATTAAAGATGCAGCTTTAAGTAATTCTCAAATTAACGAATTAATTTTAGTAGGTGGTATGACAAGAATGCCGGCAGTAGTAAATAAAGTTAAAGAGATTTTTGGTAAAGATCCTAATGTTGGAATAAATCCAGATGAAGTAGTAGCTTTAGGTGCAGCTATTCAAGGAGGTGTTTTGGAAGGAGATGTCAAAGATGTTCTATTACTTGACGTTACACCTCTAACTTTAGGTATTGAAACTTTAGGAGGAGTCAAAACAACTTTGATAGAGAGAAACACAACTATTCCCACAACTAAGAGTGAAACTTTCACTACAGCAGCAGATAATCAACCTAGTGTAGAGATTCATGTGTTGCAAGGTGAGAGAGAAATGGCATCTGATAATGTTTCTATAGGAAGGTTTAATTTAGACGGAATTCCACCATCAACTAGAGGGATTCCTCAAATCGAGGTTACTTTTGATATTGATGCAGATGGAATTTTGAAAGTAAGCGCTAGAGATAAAGGTACTAACAAAGAACAACATATCACTATTACGGGGCGTTCAGGTTTAGATGATTCTGAAATTAGTAAATTAATTGATGAAGCTGAAGAGAATGCTGAAAAGGATAAAATAAAGAGAGAGAGTATAGAAGCTAAAAATCTTGGTGAGAGTACTGTTTATGCTGCAGATAAGCTCTTAAATGAACAAGGTGATAATGTTCCAGAAGAGATTAAAAAAGAAATAGAAACTGGTACGAGTGAATTAAAAGAAATACTTGCTGAAGAAGAACCTGATGTAGCTAAATTGACTGAAGCTACTAACAATCTTCAAACATCTATGCAAAAATTAGGTGAATCAGTATATTCTCAAACTGAAGATGGTGAATCTGGAGAAGGAGAAGATTCAGGAAAAAATGAATCTAAAGATGAACCTGTAGAAGGAGAATATAAGGAAGTATAGTTATGAAATATTTCAGATTAAATAATTTCTATGTTGGTAGTAATGAGGGAGTTTCTGACTCTTATTGGGATTCTTCATTAGTTGTTCAATCTGGGGATGGGGTTTATAGTTTGGGAGCCATGGAATTTCAAGATCTTTATTATATTAATAAAGAAGATTCCGAGAAACATGATTTTAATGAAAAAGGCATAGATACATATGTTGAAGGTTTAATTGAAGCTGACACTTTGCCTTGCATAGATATTAGTATGTCAGGAATTAAATCTAATGGAATTCAGTCTCCAATATTCCCTGAAGAAGTATGGGCTGCAGGTGTAACCTATAGTGATAGTATGAGAGAACGCCAAGCAGAAAGTGAAACACCTGATGTTTATGCAAAAGTATATTCTGCTGATAGACCAGAAATATTTTTTAAAGGCACTGGTGGAAGAATGCAAGGTCCTGGGCAAGAATTAGGTATTAGAAAAGATTCTGGATGGGATGTGCCAGAATCAGAATTAGCTGTAATCATTATTAATGGAGATATAGCTGGTTATACAATTGGAAATGATATGAGTAGTAGGTCAATCGAAGGAGAAAATCCTTTATATCTTCCTCAAGCAAAAGTTTATAATAAATCATTTTCATTAGGTCCATGTGTTATTAGTTCTGAAGGAATTGATCCTCAGAATTTAGAAGTGGGATTAGAAATATCTAGAGGCAAAGATATTGTTTTTGAAGGCAAATCTTCTACTTCACAGATGAAAAGAAATGTTTATGAATTAGTAGAATGGCTAAAGAAGAGTAATGATCTTCCAGAAGTTGCTGTTTTAATGACTGGGACTGGTATTATTCCTCCTCAAGATTTTACTTTGCACGAAGAGGACATCGTTAAGATTAATATAGAAAAGATTGGTACATTAACTAATAAGATTGTTAAAGTCTAATTGTTTTTCTCCCAAAAAGTTTTTTCTTTAGTATCTTTAATACTGATTCCTTTAGATTCTAGAATAGAACGAATTTTATCTGACATATCCCAATTATTATTTAATCTTGCTATTTCTCTAATTATTAATAATTCTTCTATTTCTATTGAAACTATATTTGATGAATCTTCTGGTGTAGTAGCTGGATGATGATTCTTGAATTTTTCTTTAGGAATTTTGTTTAAATTAGGTGGGATTTTTTGGTTATATAATATATCGTCAAATTTTATTGATTCTTCAGATTTTAAAGAGAATATTTTTGATTTTGAACCGAAATGTGCTTGACCTTTTCCCATAACTTGAAGCTTTGATTCATTAATATTGAATATACATGCAGTATGTTCATCAATTCCAATATATAGAAAATCTTCTTGTAAATTATCTAATAATTTTTTAAATCTATTTTTACCTATGAAACAATGCGAAGTATCATGATCTCTTCCTTCTTGATTATTATAATGGGGGACAATAATAGTTTTTGTTCCTAAAAAGTTTAATAAGTCTAATCCTTTTTCCCAGTAGGGTTTAATTCCAGCTTTATAAATTTCATAGACTGGTAGAGTATAAGTTCCTAAAGTTAAAGCAGCTGCACTTGAGAATGCAATTATTCCCGGTTCATAAATCTTTGATTTAATGATTTTGTCAATCTTTGTTTTCTTCCATAATCCCAAAGCATATGTAGGACTTCCTGGTCCAGAGAATAGAAAATCAGAATTTTTTATTTCAGCAATGATCTTTTCTATATCTATAGATTTATGAGAATTTTGTCTTAAGGAAGAGACTGTAGGTTTAATATTTAATCGTTTTTCGAAGTAATCGAGAATTTTTTGGGATAGTATATTAGAGTTTTCTTGAAATTCAAATGGAGTACTAAGTATTACAGGATTCTTTATTTTTAAGTTAGGGTAGATATTGAAAATAGAACGATAAGTTTTTGCCATATAAGGAGATGTTTCCCCAGATCCAAAAATAGTCAAAATGTTAATTTTTGTATTCATCTAAAAAATCCTTTTGATATTTCATCATTGATCATTTTAGACATGAGATCAGGCTTTTGTGCATGAATATCATGATCACCTTCTAATGTGATCATTTTTGTGTTTGGGGGCAAATTTTGAAAATTTGGTTTTATTGTAGAATTAATTAAAAGTGTTGAAACATTTAGTTGATAAATATTATTAGGTTTTTGGCTCCAAAGAGATTTTAATAATAAAAGATGTTTCTTTATAGACAATTTCTTTTTTATTCTTAAATTATTGAATATTTTCCAATTATTTAATGTTCCTTGTATAGATAATTCTGACCAATCAGGGTGATATGATTGAAGAAGTTCTTTTAATTTTGGTAATTGCAAATGATCAAGATTGGGAGGTGTTAATTGTTTTTCACATTGTTTCCAATTCGAGAATTTATTCTTTAGATTTATAAATCCTCCATCTATGCATATGCATCCTTGAATAATAGGTTTTTTCTCCTTAGCTAGCATAACTCCTAGATTTGCTCCCATAGATTGGCCTATGAAAATAGGTTTATTTTTTAAGTATTTCCTAATTATAGTTGAGATATCTTTTGAAAAAGTTTCTAGTGTGTAACCATTTGTAGGTTTTGATGAATTTCCGTGACCTCTTAGGTCTATTCCTATAGAAGAATATCCTAAATTAAATAACTTATTGGCCAGTGGTAAAAATAAGCTAGAATTTGAGGCTAGGCCATGGACAAAAAATAATAATTGATCATTCTTAGAGTGAATTAATGAAAAACCTTTAATGGAAATATTTTTTGTGATTTCAAAGTTTATTATTTCCATGTGAAAATTTAATTATCAATTTCAGGTTCAGGTATTTTCATTATTCTCATTAAATTAGTATTACCGGGAACTCCTATTGGCATTCCTACAACTAAAACAGCCATATCTCCATTTTTAGCTAGGTTACTTTCTAAAGCAGCATTAGAACCAGCAGAAAACATATCCTGAACTTTATCGAATTTTGGTGCTGGTAACGCAATTATTCCCCAAGTAATGGAAAGTTTTTTAGTAACTGATTTATCTGCTACTAAAGCTAGAATTGGTGTTTCAGGTCTAAAAGATGCTACTCTTCCTGCCGTACTTCCAGATTCAGTAAATGCAATTATGAGTTTTGCACGTACTGAATGAGCTGTTTTACATGCCCCATAAGATATTGCCTCATCTACAAGCGTATTTAATTCTTCATTATTCCTATTCTCCATAAAATTTATATGGTCGAAATCTTTTTCAGCTTCTAGTGCTATTTCAGACATTTTAATAACAGATTCTACAGGATATTTTCCTATAGATGTTTCAGCTGATAGCATCAATGCATCAGTGCCGTCATTTACAGCATTATATATATCAGTTGCTTCAGCTCTTGTAGGCGATGGAGATTCAATCATTGATTCTAGCATTTGTGTAGCAGTAATTACTGGTTTACCGATTCGGTTTGATAAATTAATTATTTTCTTTTGAAAACTTGGAACTTTTGATATAGGAATTTGCACTCCTAAGTCGCCTCTAGCTACCATTACTCCATCTGAAGATTTAATAATTTCTTCTAATGTGTTTAAATTCATGGGGAGTTCTATCTTAGAGATTAATTTAGGGATATTTTTTTTATCAGAAAAAAAAGTTTTTACTTTTTCAACATCATCGACTGATCTGATATAAGACATTCCCACAAAATCTATTTCATTTGAAGCAATAAATTTTAAAGAACTTTTTGTTTCTTGTGTAAAATAGTCTAAGTTTGATCCTTTTCCGGGTATTACCAAAGATTTGTTAGATTTCAATATTCCTGAGTTTTGAACTTCACATTTTATTACCTTTTTTATAATAGATGATACTTTAATTTTTATTGCTCCATCATCTAATAGCAATTCTGTTCCAACTTGAATATTATTTTCTATCCCTGGAGGCCACACTTGAATAACATTAGAATTATTCTTTTGAGGAGAATCATTAAAGATTATTTCATCCCCTTTATTGAATTTAAGTTTGTCATTATTTATTTTTCCGATTCTGAATTTTGGTCCTGGAATATCGGCTAATATGCCAATTGGAACATCTATATCTTTTGAAATTTCTAGAATATTTGCTATACACATTTCATGAAATTTAGAATCTCCATGTGATAAATTTAATCTAGCGACAGACATTCCGGACAAGATCATTTTTTTGATCATTTGTTTACTACAACTAGATGGACCAATTGTACATATAACTCTTGTTTTGGGTCTTGATACTAAAAATTTAGGAATTTTATAAAAAGTAGGTTTTAAATAGTTCAATCTCAACTCTCTTGTTAAAATGTATTTAGATGATATTTTTTTTTATCTTCTTATAGATTATATTTTTTATCTCCATATAATAACAAGATAATCAATTTCATAATAATTTCTATAGGGAGTCAGAAATGTGGGAAAAGTTATTTTTACTTCAAGAAGTTGAGATTAAAATTCAAATTGATTTAAAAGAAAAGAATGAAATAGATGAAAAGATATATTTAGAGGATGGGAAAAAAGCCAAAGAATCTTTATTGAATGAAATGAAAAATGCTATCACTAAATATCAACTTCAAACTAATAAAATAGAAAGCAAAATAAAAGAATTCGAAGAAAATAAAAGTGAAATTCAGAAGAAAATTTATGGTGGGGTTGTAAGTAATATTAAAGAATTACAGGCATTAAAAAATGAAGATGAAAAAATTGAAAGAGATACTAAAGAATTAAATGAATATGCTAACAAATTTTTAACAAATCTATCTTTGATGGAAGAAAAAGTTTTGGAAATAGAAAAAGAAGTAGAGATTTTGAAAGAGAATTGGAGTCAAAAATCCCCTGAATTAGAAAACAGATTAGATGGTTTGAAAACATCCATAGAAAAGAATAAATCTGACAGAAAAAAATTATTTGAATCTATTCCAGATGATTTATCAACGATTTATGAGCGATTATTGCAAGCTAAAGACAATATTGCTGTTTCTAAAGTTGAGTCTGGATCTTGTTCTGTATGTCGTGTTAAGTTTCCCTTGAGTACAGAAAAACAATTAGTTTTAGGAAACGATATAGTTTTTTGTGATAATTGTGGGAGAATTTTGGTGATAATTTAAATGCGACTTGTTGGTTTTGCAGATTTTAAGATAGAACTCGATACCTTTTCCGGCAATAATTTAAATAATTGGAAAAGATCTGTAGAACAATTTTCTGAAGAAGAGGGTCATAATATTGTTAAGAATTTTGTTTTTGGCTTTGATGAACAGATTAATTCAAATGATTTTGAAAAAGGAGATTTCAGTGAATTGATAGGTTATTTTAAAACTCCTGAAAATAACCCAGCATTAATAGTAATACCAGATTCAAGATATTTGGCAAGTAATTTAATTGAATTGGTTAGTAAAATAATAAAAATCAATTCATTAAAATGTAAGATTGAATGTATTAAATCTCCCTGGAATGATCCTATAAATGACTCTTTAAATAGATTAAGTTTGACAGGGGTTTTAAAACAATCTGATATTAGGAAAAGAGAATCTATTCTTTTTAAAGTTAATAGAGGAGAAGTTGTAACTAAAAGTCCAATTGGATATAAAATTGGATCAGAAGGAAATCTAATTATTGATAGAGATAATGATCATATTGTTAAAAAAATATTTTCTTTATACACAGGTGTTTCAATAGATCAATTTAATCAATTGAAAAGTAAACTGGGTTTAAGGAAAATTGCAACTTATCTTAATAACAATTCTTTAAAAACAAAATCAGGAAATTGGTGGTCTCCTTCAAGTATTGATGTTGTTCTGAAAAATAGAACTTACACAGGAATATATCAAAGATCGGGAGTAATAATTACCCAAAATCATCCTAATATCATCAATGAAAAATTATTTGATAAAGCTAAAGAAATAAGAAGATCTAGGAAAATTCATAGACGTCCTAAACAAAACAAATGGTTATTTAATAAGGGTCTAGTAAGATGTGGGATTTGTTCTAGAAATATGAATTTTAAAAATATTTTAAGGACTTGGAAATCTGTTACTGGTGATATTCGTTCAAAAAATTATCGATACTACTATTGCTTTTCTATCTCTTGTTCAGGAAAAAACTTGAATAATATAAATTTTGAATATTTATTTGAAGAAATAGTGAAACAAATGTTGAAAACAACAGAAAAATATAAAGAAAAGTCAAATAGTAGACTTGTTCATTGGAGAATTTCGGGTTCTGAAAAAATTTCTGAAACAAGGAATTTTTTCGAGCAAAAATTTTTGACAACTCTGAGAGATGTTTCAAGAGGAAAGAAATCTATTAATCAACTAACAACTTATCTAAACTCTTTAAAGAAAATGGATGAAGAATATAAATCTTCTGAAGATGAAGTGATAAATGTTGAAAATATCATGAATGATCTGAGTAAATATCATTTGGATAATTCTGAAAGGATTTTCTATTTAATTAATAACTTGATTAATTTTATTTCTATAAAAAACAATTCAGTAAAAATAATTATTAAAGCTCCTTTAGTATTTGATACTTGAATTAAATTAGAAGTGTTTTTTCGATTTGTTAATGTGATAGTATGAAAAATCACAAGGAGAACGGGTAATCGCTTCAATCACGAATTGAAGAGGAAAGTCCGAGCACCTTCGGATTAGGATACCGGTTAACGGCCGGGCAAGGAAACTTGACGGAAAGTGCAACAGAAAAAAACCGCCTGATATTTATACTATTAGGTAAGGGTGAAAAGGTAAGGTAAGAGCTTACCGCTTGAATGGTAACATTCAAGGCTTGGAAAACCCTATCCGGTGCAAAACCAAATAGGAGAGTAGGAAATCCGACTGATCTCTCGGGTAGGTTGCTTGATTTTTTCGGTAACGAAAAAACTAGATAAATGATTACCGTTGGATAATTCCAATACAGAACTCGGCTTACAGTTCTCCTTGAGAAAAATTTACTTAGACTGTCCTCTTTGAGCCCAGTTAGGATTTTCAAACATATTTAGTCCAGGGTCTAGAGTAATTTCTTTATACTTTTCTGGAGGATTATCATTAATGAAATCTTCATTGATCTCTATACCCCATCCAGGTTTCTCTGATAACTCAAAGTATCCATTTATAACTTCAGGATAATTATCTGCAGCATTTTTTACATGAGGATCTGCAAAATCATTAAAATGTTCTACGATTTTCCCATTCCTAAGAGTGCTTACTAAAGTTACTGCAGCACTAGTAGAAATAGCTCCTCCAACGTTGTGAGGAGCTACCATAATAGAATAATTTTCAGCAGTGGAACTAATTTTTTTAGCCTCAAGTATTCCTCCAGTTTGAGTAATATCTGGTTGAATAATATCTACACATTGACTTGTCCAGATTTCTCTAAATTCATTTGCTCCGTATAATCTTTCACCTGTCGCAATTGGTAAGCTTGTATGATTTCTAACAGATTTTAAAGCTGGAATGTCTCCGGGTCTTGTTGGTTCTTCAAGCCAAGCAGGGTTGAATTTTTCTACAGCTTTTGCAATTTCTCTTGCTTGATGAGGTGCAAATCTTCCATGCATTTCCAACATTATTTGTGCTTTGTGTCCAACTGTAGAACTTACTGCTTCAATTAAATCAATTGATTTAAAAAACTCTTCTCGTTCCATTTCAAGATCACCATTTCCAAATGGATCAAATTTCATTCCTATGTAACCTTTTTCGATTACATTTAATGCTGCTTCAGAAAATTGTTGAGGAGAACGTTCTACTGTATACCAGCCATTAGCGTAAGCAGGTATTTTATTTTTTACTTTTCCTCCTAAAAGTTTATACACAGGCAGATTGCAATATTTACCTATAATATCCCAATAAGCAAGTTCTACTAATGCTAAACCTGTATAAACTACTTCTCCAGGTTTTCCAAAATCGAGTAGTGTTAATCTTCTATATAACGCTTCGATATCAAAAGGATCATGTCCAATAAAATGACGTTCTACATCTTTTAAATATTCTGAAACTGTATGAGTTTTTCCTAAAACTCTTGCTTCTCCAATTCCAACTAGACCTGTATCAGTTTCAATCTTGATATATGTTAAATTTCTCCATGGAGTTCCAAGAACCATGGTTTTAAATCCTGTTGTTTTCATTTTTCCTCTTAGTATTGTGACATTTTAAGTTCTGGTTGAGTTTTTACATCTATTAATACAGTTTTACCATTTTTATTGAGTTCTTGTGCTTTTTTCAGAGAGCTTTTTATTTCATCTACTTTAGTTACTCTTAGACCTACTGCTCCCATCCCTTCAGCAATTTTTGCATAATCTCCAGATAAGTTGATAGCACCATACCTTTCAATAGATTGAGGGTATCTTACGCTATAGCCACCCATAGTAGAATTATTCATTAATACCGTTGTTATAGGAGTATCTGATCTTACTGCTGTTTCTATATCTAATCCTGACATCCCAAATGCTGCATCACCCATAAAATTCATACAAAATTTATCCGGGTGAGCAATTTTTGCTCCTATCATCAGGGGAATACCATATCCTAGATGAGTGGTTTTACCCCATCCAATGTATGAATTGGGGATTGTTGATGTCAAGAAAGGCATAATTTGATCTCTAGGATGTCCAGCATCATGAGTAATTATAGAATTTTCATGATCTATACTGTTATTTATTTCATTTATTAATCTATAAGGGTTAATTGGTTCCATATTTGATTCTAGATAAGGTGTCCATTCTTCGTACCATTCTTGTTTAATTGTTTTTATAGAAGAAATGATGGTTTGTTCTCTATTTTGAACAAATTTTTCTATACTTTCTTGATTGCTTTCTAATTCAAAAAGTAAAGAATCTAATACCATTTTAGAATCTCCAACTAGACCATATTCCACAGAATAATCTTTGTTAATATCTTCTATATTGTTGGTAGAATGAACGATATTTTTTCCTTCAGGAATTGTGATCCCATAATTGGTAATTGTTAAGCTAGATCCAATAGCAAAAACTAAATCTGATTCTTTCAACCAATGCCAGACTGATTTGGGTGCTGTTCTATTTGCGGATCCTAAAGAAAGGGGATGTCTTTCATCAAAGGAACTTTTTCCAGGCATTGTAGTAATTACTGGAATTTTTAGTAATTCTGCAAATTTTTTGAGTTCTTGAGTTGCATTACCATAAATTACCCCTTGACCTGACCAAATAACAGGGTTTTTTGCAGAAAGAAGTATCTTAAGAGAATCTTTTACAGATGAATTACTAGGTGAAACAGGCATACTGACCTGAGTTTTATATTCATCTAAATTAGTGACTTCGTTTTCCATATGATCTTTATGCATTTCCAATAATACTGGTCCTGGTCTTCCATTTTTTAGAGCATGAAAAGCTCTTCTCATGAGTGGAACAATTCTTTGAGGATCGTTAATTGATTCTGACCACTTTGTAATATCTTTATATGCTCTTGAAGCCCAGAAAGAAGGTTTTACGTCTGCTGTTTGAAGTGGGACTCCATCTGGTAAAAAAAGAATAGGAACGGAATCTGCCCAAGCTTGAGCTATAGCTCCATAGGAATTTTCTGCTCCAGGTCCACCTTGGCACGCAAAAACTCCAAATTTGGAAGAATTCTTTGTTCTGCTGTATCCATCAGCAGCCATTATTCCTCCTCTTTCTTGACGGAACATAATAGGTCTAATTCCTTCTTTTGCTACGGCTTCTATTAAAGGATTAGAAGGGAAGCAAGCCATCCATTCTACTCCTTCTAATTTTAAGATTTTTGCAATAGCTTCATATCCGTCCATATTCTTGCTCCCTTTATGATTTCTAGATTATTTGTTAAATCAGATTAAATTCATAAAATATCTATAAAGTTATTTTTAATTTTCTAATAATAAATAGTTACTATATCTATTGTTTTTAGAAATTAACATTAATCTATAATAATTAGGACCTTTTTGGCTATTCAATGTTTTCTTCATCACATTTAGGAAAATGGGAAAAACTTTATAAGAACTTAACTGAAGGAGAGAGAACTCCTTTTAATGAATCAGAAACTTGGTTATTGGGTAAAAAACCAGGAATAATTTCAATTTTTGAGTCAGACGAAATTGTTTATGTTACTAGTACATCAGATATAGTTAAAGAAATTCAACAATTATTAAAATCTAATAATATCCATGAATTTAGGCAGATGGTGGCTATTGTTGATCTTGGGATTTCTATTACTTCTGTATCAAAAGGTTTGAAAAATAAAAAAACGACTCAAAGAATAGATAAGAAAATTCAAGAATTTAAATTTAGAATTGTTCCAGTTAGAGAAAATTTTAGAGTTAGAATATCTGATGCTTTTATAGCAGTTGCAGACCCACGCTATAATGGTCTTACTACAAGATCTAATTTAGCAATTGATAATTTGCCTAAATAAATTATTATTTTATAGGAGTAAGTCATGAGAGCAGGATTTGGACAATTTAAATCACCAAGCCCAGAATATTTAAAATTTGCAAAGCAATTTGGTGCTACCGATATTCTGTTAAATCATGCTGACCTACCTGGAGCAAATGGCAGATGGGAGTTACAAGACTTGGTCAAACTTAGACTTATGGT
>CAYSUW010000010.1:0-8990 GCA_964434385.1 uncultured Dehalococcoidales bacterium
TAAATTGACAAAATTAATTATTTTAGGAATTTTATAGTTTTCCATATTAGATTTTAATTATTTTTTTTCTCTCTTAATAAATTTGATATTATTATGAGTAATGTTCAGTAACAATTTTAATCTTATTAATCCTATAGCATTTGTTGATGTTGCTTCTACAAGTTTAGAATTAACCAAAGCTAGAATTGTAAGAATATCAGTTTTGAAAGTTAGTTCTAGTGGTTCCAAGCAATTTAAGTCTCATTTGATTAATCCTCAATGTGAAATCCCAGAAGAAGCAACAATGATTCATCTAATAAGAGATGAAGATGTAAAGAATGCAAAACCTTTTAATGTTTATGCTAAGTCTCTTTCGAAGTATTTATCGGGATGTGATTTGATAGGGTTTGGCATTAAGAGGTATGGGCTACCTTTAATAAGAAAAGAGTTTAGAAGATCAAAAATTTATTTTCCTGTGAGAAACAGAATTGTAGTTGATTTAATGCAGATTTATCACCAAGTTGAGCCAAGAAATTTTATTGCTGCATTTAATAGATTTGCAGGTTCTGATATTCCTCTTCAGAGTGAACCCAGAAAGAGAGTTGAAGGAATGGTAAAAATTTTAAAAGGTCAATTGAAAGATTTCCCTGAAATTCCAAGAACAACTAACGGAATATCTAAATGGAGTAGATATTAATTTAATTATTATAAAGAGGGGATAGGATTTTTTCTTATTTTCGGTGTTTCTTTAAATTCTATTTCTACGCAGGGCATCTGATTAAGAATTCGTTTTGCAAACCAGAATGGTCCCCACCAAGGAAGTTTAAATTTTTTGTTCAATTTTATAATTTTTGTGCTTATTTGCATGATAAATCTAGGGTACCCTGGTCTTTTAGACCAACGTTCGATGTAGTTTAAAATATAGGTGATTCTTTCTTCTTGATTTTCCACAATTCTAGCTTTAGATGAAATGTCCCATTTAGGTTCTAATTCAACAGTATGAAGTATCACATTATCATTAGCTTTCATGTTTGCGACCCAATCTCTTTTTCCTGGATATCCTGAGAGATAAATTTTTTTATATCCATCCCAATAATATGTTAATTCTACAATTCTTGAATTTTTGGTTTTCCTGCCTTTTATAGAAATTCTTATTAAGAAACTATCGTTTAGAGTTTTTTCAAGTTCTTTGGGGATTTCTAGCATTAAACTACTCCATTTCTTAGTTCTTCATTCCCCAGACTAAGTATAGAAAGATTCTCTAGCAGTATATCAATGATATTTTCTTCATACATTCTTGTTTCTCCACCACTATGAGGAGTAATAATGATATTATCTAAATCCCAGAATGGTGAGTTTTCTGGCAAAGGATCTTCATTGAAGTGATCTATAGCTGCGCCAGATATTTGACGTTTTTTCAAAGCAGTAATGAGATCTTGATCATTTACACAACCTCCTCTAGCAACATTAATAAGATAAGAAGAGTTTTTCATTTTATTGAGCAAACTAGAGTCAACAATAGATTTTGTTTCTTCTGTTAAAGGACAAGCTAGAACAAGAAAATCTGCTTTGGAAACTAGATGATTTAAATTACTAATCGGATGAACTTCATCTGCAGTTCCTTTTCCTAATTTGGGGTTTTGTCTTATTGCAGTTACATGCATATCAAATGCTTTTGCTATTCGTGCAATCCTAGAACCTATTTGTCCTAAACCCAGTAAAAGCATAGTCTTATTTTCAAGTTCATCTTCTCTGATTGCGGAATCTGATATCATTGGTCTCCAAAAATGTTTTTTTTGATTATCTCTTCCATCATGAAGTAACCTAGTGAAAGCTAATATCATTGATATAGCATGTTCGCTAACGGCATTCTTATTACAGCCTGATGCATTAGCTAGTTTGATTCCTCTAGATTTTAAAGCTTTAAGATCGAACTGATCGTATCCAGCACCTATAGATTGAATGAACTTAAGGTTTTTTGCTTTGTCAAGTAATTTGTTGTCCCACAATCCCGATATAGTTAACACTTCAAATTTACTTATATTTGACTTTAAGTTTTCGAAGTCCCAGAATTGCTGGAATTTTATTCCAGTATTTCTCTTTATGAATGTTTTTTCTAATTCATATGCTACATGAGCAAAACAAATACCATTGTTAAATGTTTTTATAATTTGCGTATAAGATGTTGATTTCATTGTCGATAATTTAATTTTTACTAGAAATAATTGTTTTTAAAGAAGTTAATAATTTTTCTATTTCCTCTTCTAACATAAAAAATGGAATGCTTGCTCTAAGACCTTTAATTGAATCCAAGTTATGTTTTATATCAATATTATATTGAGTTTTTAATTGTTTCCCAATTTTGTGTTCGTCAAAATTTTCAAGTTTAAAAGTGACTAAAGGACCAGAAGACTGAGAATCATAAGGCGTGAACATTTTTACTTCAGGGATTTTCATTAAACCATCTTTCAACATTTGTGTTAAAAATTTTGTTCGATCCCATATTGAATTAATTCCTATTTCAGATAAATAATCTAAACTGTAAGACCATGTATGAACTAACGGCCAGCACCATGGCCCAGATTCGAATTTCTTTGTATTTTGAGGTATTTTCATAGTTTTGCCTTCGTGAATTCCTACTCTTCCTGATACTATATCGTGTTGCAACCGATTTAATGAATTCTTATTAACATATAGCGCCCCAACAGAATATGGGCCAAAGGTCCATTTATAAGAAAGTATACTTGCAAAATCGCAATTCATTTCAGTTACATTTATGGGCATTGCTCCTACTGAATGAGCTAAATCAACGTAAGTAAGAATAGATAGTTTTTTTGCAAAATCGCAAATATCTTTCGCAGGTAATTTATGGCCTGAGTCTGTAGTCACATGACTGAATGCAATTAGTTTAGTTTTTTTAGAGATTGCATTTTTGAATATTTCAATTTGTTCTGAAATATTATCAACTAAAGGAACCATTTTTAATTTTAATTTTCTAGAATCAGCAAGCATTTTGCATGGGTTTTCTATTGCAGCTTCATCAATAGTTAAAATTATTTCATCGTCTTCATTCCAGTTAATAGAATTGATAACTTTAAGAAACCCATCACTTACTCCCAGAGTTAAAGCTATTTCAGAATATTCAGCTCCAATAAATTTTGCTATATTTTTAACACTTTCTATTCTTCTAGGATTTTCTATTTCTGGGTACAGTAAATGCATAGGTCCATTAATATATAGTTCTTCAAAATATTCATTCTGTTTATTCATTACAGGTGTTGGAATTGCACTAACAAAACCATTTTGAAACCATAATCTATTTTTAATGAGTGGAAAATCCTCTCTGATTTTTTTGATATCTTGATTAATCATTCACTACTAATTTGTGATTAAATTTTAGTATTTTTCCATCTAAAATTACTGAATTTGGATTATTTAGATTTCTTATATTGATGCTTGGATCTTTTTCAAAAGATATGAGATCTGCATTCAATCCTGCTTTAATATTTCCCACCTTGTTATTAATTCCTAACCCTTCAGCATTATTACTTGTAATTGATTGAATTCCTTCCCAAGGGCTAAATCCTAAATTCTCCACAGTGAACCATGCTGTAGCTGGTGTATTATCAAAATGAGCATGAGCCATTCCAACATCCAGCCCACCTAAGAATTTAACTCCTTTATCATGCATGTCCAATAATATTTCTGTTCTTCTCTTGTCATGTTCTGGTTCTTTTTCACTTACATCCCCACTTACGTCCGTATCAGTCCAATTTGGCATTTGATAGTCAGGTGCATTTTCACGCCGTAAAAGAGTTAATCCTCCTCCAGGATCCACCCAAATATTTTTTTCAGCCATTTTTTTTGTAATTTCTTTATCATAATCTTCTCCATTTTCAGAGTTTTCAGAAAGCCAACTTGAATGGATAATATGTTTTACTCCTGCATCAACACACTGTTTAATTGATTCTGTAGCGTGAGCATGTGCTGCTATAGGTATTCCCAATCTTTCAGTTTCTACAACAGCAGCTTTTATAATTTCTGAAGTATATTGAGCTTTATATCTATTAGACCTAGGGGTAAATCCTCCTCCTGATGCCATAATTTTTATAATTTTAGCTCCTAATTTAATCTGTCGTCTGATAGCTTTCAAAACTTCTTCTTTAGTATCAGCTTCAGTCGCAAAGAAATGACAATGACCTGCAGTAGTTGTAATAGGAGTTCCGCTTAAAATAAGTTTTGGTCCATGAATGATATTTGATTCAATAGAGTTTTTTATGGAGAAAGCGATTTCATTTTTGCTTCCAAGATCTCTCAAAGTAGTTACTCCAGAATATACAGCAGTGGAAAGATTGTTAGCTGCTCTAATTAATTGAGAATCATTATTCTCACTGGTTGCCAAATTAAAGGTATCTTTTGTTCCCGCACAATGCATATGAGCATGAGTTTCAATTAACCCTGGAATTAGGAATACTTTCCCTAAATTTATCACTTCATGGGTTTGGTCTATATCTTTGGGTAATTTGTTGTTGTGTAGAATATCCGAAATAAGATTATTTTCTACTATAACAGCATGATCTTTTAACCAATCATTTGTTTGAGAATTTGAAATAAATGAAGACTTGAAAATCCTCTTTGTTGTTGTTCGGGACATTTTGTTACTTTATTTAATTTTTAGATAATTAAAATTAGGCACATTCAGGGAATTCACCATCCCATCTTCCAAAAGGAACATCTACGTCACCACCTTCTTGATTTAATGTAGCCATGATATTTCTTGTTTTCATCCAAGTATCTTTCCACTTATTAGCATCCCTAAATTCTTTTTCAGGGTTTTCTTTACTTCTTGCTATAAACCCTGGAAATATTTCTCTTCCTGTAGGTTGTCCAGTGGGGTTATATCTCAAGTCAAAACTCCATCTGATATTATCACTAACATTAGATAGCGAGCCATGAACTGTTCTTTTATGTAAAATAACAACACCGCCTCTCTCCATAGGAACTGGTACAGCTCCATCTGAATCAAAAAGATGTTCAGGAATTTCTCTTACTCCTGGAATTTTATAATCATTACAATGCGTTAATAATTCACCTTTATGACTCCCAGGAACTACCTTTAAGGGTCCTGATTCTACTGGAGCATCTAATAATGGGAACCAAACAGTTATCATATTTGTTTCATCAGCTTCTTCTGTAACTACTCCATGATCTTGATGCCAAATAGTAGCACCAAGGATAGATTGACCATGTTCGTTCTTGGGGATTTCTCTTTCAGGTGGCTTGATTCTTACATGTTGAACAGGATTTGAATATACTTCTGGTCCTATTATAGATTCTACAACGTCTAGAATCTGTTCATTCACTAAAGCATTGAATACAGCTGGTCCAAACCAACAAGGAGTGTCTTCTTTTACTCCTTGAAAAGGAAGGGAAAAATCAAAATAGCCTGCATGATTTTCGTGTGTTTCTTGCATAATTTTAGTTAGTTTTTTACCAAAAGGAAGTTCTTCAAATTTTGATGAAATCTTTCCTTTTTCGAATAGTTCTTCAGCAAGATTATCAAGTACTCCCTGATATTCTCCTATTATTGGATCTGTAACTTCATCTGGGTTAAAAACATTATTCACTGGAAGAAATCCAAATTCTTCAAAATAGTTTAATTGCTCTTTGTTAAGCTTTCCCATTTTTGCTCCTGATTGAATATCTTGTTAATAATTTATTTTTTTGATTTGTTTATGTCAATATTTTTTAAATATGAGCAGGTGTTCCATCCTCTAAGAAATATTCTTCTCTGTGCCAGTAATCACTTGAGATATAATCTTTTAAAAATTCGATATTTAAGTCTATTCCCCATCCTGCGCCTTGAGGTAAAGAAAAATGACCATCTTTTGTTTCAGGAGTGTTAATAACTATATTTTTTTCTATATCTGTCGGTCCTCTATGTTCCAATATCACGAAGTTTGGTGTGGAAAATGCGAAGTGAATATTTACCATAGTTGCAACTGGTCCCATTGGATTATGTGGTGCAATAGATAAATCATTCCCTTCAGCGTTAGCAGCAATTTTCTTTAATTCAAGCATTCCTCCAACCATACATATATCAGGGTTGAAAATATCTACAGCTTTTAGACTGATTAATTGACCAGTCTGCCATTTTGTAAATGTGCATTCTCCAGTGGCTAGTGGAACTTGGAATTTTTTTCTCAAATCTGCCATAGCTTGGTAATTTTCCATTCTTATAGGATCTTCTATGAATAAAGGTTTATATTGCCTTACAGTTTCTTCTATTTCTAATGTTTTTGAAGGTTCAAAAATTGCAGCATGAGTGTCTAATGCTACATCGAAAGAATAGCCAAATTTTTCTCTAACAAGTTTCATTCTTTCTTCTGCAGCTGCCAATGCATCATTCCATAATAATGATCTGAAATTAGATGGTAGAGGAGAAGTTTTTATAGCAGTTAAACCTCTGTCTATAGCTTTTTGTATTGCTTCACATAGTTCTTCAGGAGTATTTCCACCAGCACCATCATATCCTCTAACACGATCTCTAAATTGACCACCCAACAATTCATAAACTGGGGAATTAACTGATTTTCCTAGAATGTCCCATAGTGTCATCTCAATTGCACTTAATGCTGCCATTCCTGAAGATCCTGGGGGTATTCTTGCGCCTTGATACATCCTTGCCCAGAGATACTCTATTCTTCTAGGATCTTGTCCAATTAATTGTTCTTCAAAATATTTTACCCAGTGTAAAGTTGCTGAATCGGGGCCTACGCAAAATGCCTCTCCAATTCCATATATGTCATTATCTGTAAAAGTTTTTACTAGTATAGTATTTCTAACACTAGTAGAAGAATTGTCTCCTTTGATTTTACCCCGAGCTCCTTTTAAAACGTAACATTCTATATTAGTAATTTTCATTTTGGCTCCTTTTTACATAAATGCTGGTGCGCCTTGGCTATCAGTAGGAAAACCTCTATGCCAAGTACCCGGTGGTGTTGCTTTTACTCTATCAAAATCTATTTCCATTCCTAAGCCTGGTTCCTCAGGTAAATCAAAATAACCATTTTTAGGCACCCAAACATTTTTTGCATACATAGCACTAAGTTGTTTTTGGTCACTGTGGAATTCAAGAATCTTGAAATTAGGAATATTGGCTGCTAAATGTACAGAAGCTGCAGTTGAAATCAAGCCAATTGGATTATGAGGTGCCACAGTTACGTAATGCATTTCTGCTATAGATGACATTTTTTTCATTTCTAGAATTCCACCACAAATTAGAACGTCTGGCTGTATAATATCTACAGCTCCAAGTTCCATTAATTGCGCAAAAGTTTGAATGCTATACAAGCACTCTCCTGTAGCTAATGGGGCATTTAGTTCTCCTCTAAGTCTAGCTGTAGTAGTTAAATTATGGGGAGTAACAGGTTCTTCGTAGAATAGTAACCTATATTGAGATAACTCTCTTACTAATTGGTTAGCTTTTACAGCATCCCTAAAAACCGCATGTATATCTATAGCTATTTCTGGTCCTGTTCCCACTGCATCTCTTACTGCTGCGAGTCTTTCAGATGATAGTCTGATCACATCATTCCAAGGCAAATTTTGCCAAACTGGAACATAATATTGCTTGCTGGCTCTATAATCAGAAGGGCTGAATTGCTTACTACCTACGACACCTGCAGGGAATGGGCTCATTTTAAATGCAGTATAGCCTTCTTCCATTAGCTTTAATGCATTTTCTTTTAATTCTTCTGGGGTATCTCCTCCAAGACCATGATATGCTCGTACTTTATCTCTAACATTTCCTCCTAAGAGAGCATGAACAGGGAGTCCTTTGGATTTTCCTAAGATATCCCAAAGAGCTATTTCTATTCCTGATAATGCTGCGTAAGAAATGTTACCTAATACAAATCTCATAGTATTTTTAGCTCTTCTCATAAGCCATTCTATTCTTGTTGGGTCTTGCCCTATGAACCATTCCTTCATGTCTTCTAAGGCTCCGAGCACTCCATTGTCAGGTCCTACATTATAAGGAGCACCAACTCCAGTAACACCTTCATCTGTTAAGACTCTTAAGAAAGTGTAATTTCTATTTCCTGGATTAGTAATATAAAACTCTATGTCTCTTATTTTCATTATTAAACTCTCAATAAATTTTATTTAAGTATTCGATTATTTAATTCTTTATCATTGAACTCGATCCCCAGACCAGGTCTGTCTTCAATGACTAAGCAACTATTTTTTATCTCTAATGGGTTTTTAAGAATATCATTTCTCCATGGAATGACTTCAGGAGACATAAACTCTTGAATAAGAGCGTTAGGAGAAGAGGCCATAACATGAGCAGCAGCCATAATTCCAACCGGTCCTTTAGTGTTATGAGGAGCTATTTTAACTTGATATGCTTCAGCCATTGAACACACTTTTTTCATTTCAGTAATTCCGCCTATATATACAATATCAGGTTGAGCTATATCTACACATTCATTTTCGAAAAATCTGTTGAATTGTTTCTTTGAAGTCAATCTTTCTGATCCTGCAATAGGTACTGAAGTTGATTTTCTAATGTGTGAATATGCTTTTATATCTTCAGGGCCTGTAGGTTCCTCAAGGAATAAAAGATTATAAGGTTCAATTGTTTTAGCTACCTTAATTGCTGATGAAGGATCAAAAATGCCATGAGGGTCATCCATTAATATTATTTCATCTCCTAGTTCATCTCTTAGAACTTTGAATTTTTGTTCTATTTCATCAAGTTGTTTTTTAGAGACATCTGGTCCTAAATTTTCATGCATAGTTATTCCTGATTTTAAAGCATTAAAACCATGAGAAAGAGTTTTTTTAGCACTGTTTATCATAGTATTCAAATTTGAAGAACTAGAAAAATGTGAATATATTGGCACTTCTGCTGTTCTAGGTCCTCCTAGTAATGCACATACAGGTGTATTTAAAATTTTCCCTTTTAAATCCCATAAGGCTTGATCAATTCCACTTATGGCACTGGT
>CAYSUW010000010.1:9090-10180 GCA_964434385.1 uncultured Dehalococcoidales bacterium
CTGGGTTAACCTTGGATCTAATCTGTCTCTTAGCCAATCTCCAAAGAAACTAAGTGATATAATCACTAACATTATTGAAATTCCAGGCACTACTGTAGACCACCAAGCAGTGTCAACGTAAGCTCTTCCTTCAGCTATCATTAATCCCCAAGCAGGAGTAGGCGATGGGATTCCAGCACCTAGAAAACTTAAAGATGCTTCAGATAATATCAATGAGCCTACTCTTAGGCTAGCTATTACAACAACTGTATTAATTACACCTGGAAAGATATGGGTCATTATTATCCGAAAATGTGATGCTCCAGCTACTCTAGAATATAAAACATAATCCCTTTCTCTCAAAGTTAATACTTCAGCACGTACATTACGTACTGTCGCACTCCATGCCACCAGAGCCAGCAGAATTACAACAAGTGCAAAGCTGGCACCAAAGATAATTACTGAAACCATTGCTATAAGTAAGAATGGCAAAGCATACCAAATATCTAGAAAACGTAGGATTATTTCATCTACATGGCCCCCAAAATATCCTGCAATTAATGCTAAGGCGGTTCCGATTGTTATTCCAGTAACAAGGGCTGTTCCTCCTGTTATCAATGATAATCTTGCTCCATGAATTGTCCTGCTAAGAACATCTCTTCCAATATGATCTCCGCCTAAAAGATATTTGGGAGCTTTTGGGTTTTCAGCGTACCATTCCTTGTCCCACAAATATCCTGGAGCATTTCTAGATCTTAAATTTTGTTTTATAGGGTCATGAGGTGCAATTAAATCTGCAAAGATTCCAGTGAAGAACAATAAGATTATAAGGAATACAGAAATTATTGGGTATCGCCTGAGCAGTCTCCAAGCTTCTGATAAATAGAATAAGGGTAGTTTTAACATTTTTATTGTCAACATTACATTTTTCATTGGATTACGAGTACCTTATCCTTGGGTCTATAAATGCATATGCAATATCAGTAAGAAAATTCACCACTGCGAAAATTATAGCGAAGAATAGAACGGTTGCAGTAAGTACTGGAAAGTCATTATTACCTATTGCATCAACCCCAATTCTTCCTAAGCCGGGCCAAGCGAAAATGGATTC
>CAYSUW010000010.1:10280-48421 GCA_964434385.1 uncultured Dehalococcoidales bacterium
AGCCATCCTAAATTAACTGCAAAAACAAGAATTAGAATAATGGCTAACCAGAATGTTGGCATGGAGACACCTAAAAGAGCCACACCTCTAGCTATGTAGTCCCACAATGAACCTCTTTTAACTGCAGATAAAATTCCAAGAGGAATCCCTAGTGCTGTAGCAAATACCCAAGAGACAATTCCAAGAGATACTGTTGACCATAACAATTCACGGAATAAATCTAAAACTGGACGCTCATCTAGAAGTGTTTTTCCTAAATCGCCTTTCAATGTTCTTCCGAGATACATTAGGTACTGAATATGAAAAGGTTTATCTAGTCCTAATTTCTTTCCTAAGGCTTCCCATTGCTCTTCAGTATTTCCGTATCCTCCAGGCTTAGCATAAAGAAGTCTTGGATCTCCAGACATTCGAGATAAGCCAAAGACTAGAAATGTAGCAGCGATAACAGAAATTATCGCATATATAAACCGTCTGAATATGAAATTACGCATTATTCAATTTTATATCTAAAAGTAGGATTAAAATTTTTATATTAGAAAGAAATATATGTAATATTAATCTTTCCGTCAATAGTTTTTAAGCATAATACGAAAGTTGATTATATTCTTTTTTGATCCGTTTTTAATTGATTATTTTTATACCAACTTTTTACGACTTTAGTCTTGACATCTTGTTCAAGTATATTTAACCTATCCTTCAAATATAAGAGCGAAGTTCTTTGGAATTTTCTTTTTTGTATTGAAAGTAATAAAAATTTTTAAATCTTTTGTAACTTAATCTTTATTTAGTTATAAGAGAATTGAGAGTACTTTAAAGTTAAAAAATTATATAAATGGGTATAGGAGAGATCATGAATAAAAAAATGATTGTACTTTTAGGCTTAACGCCAGCCCTTCTTTTTTCAATGGCATGTGCCGGAGAAACTATCGTTGAAACTGTTGAAGTTGAAAAGATAGTTGTTCAAGAAAAAGAAGTGGTTAAAGAAGTACCAGTAGAAGTTGTTGTGGAAAAAGAAGTGGTTAAAGAGGTGATTGTGGAAGTTGAAGCTGACAAGAAACCAATAATTGCTGCTAAAGAAGTAGCTTCAGGCGATATTTCTGTTCCGCAAAGTAAACAGTCAGGTGGAGTAGTGCACTTTGGATTACAAGGTGTAGGACCTGCCCCAGGACTTAACAGAGCTCAGTCTCCAGAAAGTCTAATGTGGATGAGTGTTTCAGAATTATTATTTAGACCTGGTAAGCCAGGCAGTGGTAATGAGAAAGATCTTGTGCAGCCTTGGTTGGCTAAGTCATGGGAAATGTCTGATGACTTTATGACTGCTACAGTGACAATACAAGACGGTGTTCAATTCCATGGTGGAAACGGTGAATTGAGTGCTTGTGATATAGCTTGGAGTCTTAACGATGCTAACGGAAAGACAACTCCAACTAGTATTCATGGTCAAGCAGGAGACTTTGCTGCGTTTTTGGACGCTGCAGAATGTGCTGATGATAGTACACTTATAATGAATTTCTCAGCTGTTGAATCTCGTTGGCAGACAATGTTATTCAATGGTGGTGGAGATGGACATAATGTTTTCTCTAAGAAACTTTATGATGAAAAAGGTGAAGACTGGATGCGTGAGAACGTGATAAGTACTGGGCCTTTTTCTGTTGGAAAATGGTTAGTGAATGACCGAGCTGAATTGGTTGCAGTGAAAGATCACTGGGCTAACCCTCCAAAGATTGAAAAATTAGTAATGATTGCAGTACCTGAAGGGTCTACTAGAAAGGCAATGATGTCTACAGGTGAAATAGATATTGCAGACTTAGATCTTAGAGAGACAATTCCGCTACTTAAAGCTGGATTTGGACAAAGTTCAGGTCAGAGACAATCAGGTGTTACTCTTCACTTAGCTGGGAACTATTGGGAAACTGAACATGCTCAGACAGGTGAAGTATTAAAGCACCCTACTATGATTCATGATATTCCATGGATTGGTAACCCATTCAAGCCTAATGATGGTAACAACCCAGACGGCATGAATGATCAAGATCAAGCAAGAATGGTTAGAAATGCCATCGCTCGTTCTTATGACAGAGACTTACTTAATGAAGTAATAATGGGTGGTTTTGGTAACGCTTATTATGTAAATGGTTTCTTTGCTGATGATCCTAACTGGGATGAAAAGTATGCTTACGAGTATGACCCAGAATTAGCTGAAGCTATGCTAGACTCAGCAGGTTATCCAAGAGGTAAAGACGGATACAGATTCGAAATGCCACTATATGGATTTACTAACACAGCACTATATGAAGAAACTGCTGATGCATTATCAGGTTTCTTTGAAGATGTTGGAATTAAGACTGCTGTAGTGAAAGCAGCTTATGCTATCGCTAGGCCATCTATGGTTGGACGAACCAATACTACTCCTACTATTCAGTGGTGTAGGTCAGGTTTGAAAGTGCCTTATGACTGGCCAAGAATGGAAGAAGAAACTACTTTGACTAGAGGTGGATTCGGATGTCACATGGAGAACCCTATGGTTCTTAAGACATTCAAGAATGTTTCTACTGAAGCAGATCCAGCTAAAAGATTAGCGTCTAACTTGGACTTATTAGACTACATGTACACCGAAGCATTAGCTCCTGGTGTTGTAACTAAAAAATTCATCCAAGTTTTCAACCCTAATTACATTAAGGCTTGGCCTCAATACGTTTCTGTACAGGCAGCGTATTCAGGATGGGAATTAATTGAGTTAAAATAATAACTTAATTAGCGAAAAATAATTAATGGGGGGAATAGTTTTAACTGTTTCCCCCATTTTTATACTTAATTAAAAAATAAATTAAAAGGTAAAGTTCATGGATTCTCAAAGACTCTCCCCTAAACAGCCAAATATAGTTTTTATTTTCAGTGATCAGCAAAGATACGATACCATGAAGTGTTATGGTAATAATTGGATAAAAACTCCTCATTTGAATTCATTAGCAGATGAATCTTTTGTTTTTGAAAATGCTTATGTTACTCAACCTGTCTGTGCTCCAGCTAGAGCTTCTATAATGACTGGGTTATATCCTCCAAAAGCTGGTCCAGTTGTAAATAGAATTCCATTACCAAAAGATAAAAAAACTATTGCAGAAATGATTACACAAGACTACAAATGTGCTTACTTTGGTAAATGGCATTTGGGAGAGGATACTCTACCTCAGCATGGTTTTACAGAATGGAGAAGTGTAGAAGATAATAAAATCGAGGATAATTTACCATTCAGTAGTTATCATAATTATCTGTTAAGTAGAGGCTATAAACCTGATCAAAACAGTCAATTTTTTGGGTTAAAAGATAAAACTTCAAATGATTATGCATCTAGAGATATTTTTTCTGTAGAATTCAGAGCTAGTCTACCTGTAGAAGATCAAATGGCTTCATTTTTAGGTAGAGAAGCTTCTGAATTTATTGATAATAATAAAGATGAACCTTTTATTCTTTATGTAAGTACTTTCGAACCTCACTCGCCATATTCTGGACCATTAAATGGTCTTTATGATCCCGAAAAATTACCTGTAGGGCCTAGTTTTTTAAAGAAACCTGAAGGTGTATCAGAATTTAATAGAGTAAGATCTGAATATTTTATGCAATACCTAGAAGGAGGTGATATATCCTCAGATTCTTACATGCAAAAATATTTAGCTGTGTGTGACGAGGACTTCTCCACAGAAAAAGGATGGAAGGAAGCAAGGGCGAATTATTTTGCCAATATTACCTTAGTAGATAATATGGTTGGAGATATTATCAGTTCTATAGAAAATAATAATATTTCTGAAAATACAATTGTGGTTTTTACAAGTGAACATGGGGAAATGATGGGAGACCATGGGTTGTTGGAAAAACGAGCTTTATATGAAGAAGCTTCAAGAGTTCCTCTTCTTTTTAAGGTTCCTTGGTTAAATAATCAGCAGAAAATGATTGATGGAAGTATTAGTCATATAGATTTGGTTCCTACTTTGATGGATTTGATTGGAGAGGATCTTCCTGATCACCTTCAAGGAAAATCTCGTAAAGGTGTTTTTGAAGGAACACAAAACTTAGATGATAATAAGGTCGTTGTCCAATGGAATGGGACTGGAGATATTCCAGATAGAAATCTAGGAAGTGACAGTATAAATTCTTTAAATGCTAGCCCTTGGAGATCTATTATTTCTGAAAGATTAAAATTAAATCTCTGTGCTACAGATAAACCTGAATTATTTGATTTAAACTTAGATAAATTTGAACAAGAAAATGTCTTTAATAAGGATGAATATAGAGATTCTGTTTCAAAGTTATTTGAATCAATTGTGCAATGGCAAAAAGATGCTGAGGATTCTGTGGATTTACCTAATTTGGGAAATAATTAGAGATTAAATACTTTTTTAGGAGAATTCCAAAAGATATTAATTAAATCATTTTCAGAAAGAATTTTATTTTCTGTAATAGATTTTAAAGAATTAGAATATCCTTCTCTACCTGATACTGGTGGAAAGTCACTTCCCCACATTAATCTTTTAGAGCCAAAATTTTCCACTAACAGTTTAACAATATTATTAGAGTCTTTAAGGTCAAAAGAATCATTTAGTTCTTTTTTCTTGGATTCTATTTCTCCTAAGCCATGAATCTTTACAAAAATGTTTTTATGTTTAGAGTATTTTAGGATTTTTTTGAAGTTTTCAAGATGATTTTTTATCTTTCCAGCATTTGTAAATGGGTTTCCAGTTAGGGGTTCTTTTTTATGTTTCAATTCTTTAGATTTTCCTCTTCCCATTAAAGTAGTTCCTAAACCTGCATAATGTTCAAGGATTAATTTTGTGTTAGGACTAGTGTAAATGATTTCTTGAAAATTTTCTGATATCAATCCTGATAAATCAGATTGTACGCTTACTGGTAGACCTAGTTCTCCGGCAGTATTCCATATTTTTTTAGAGTTGATTTTTGAGAACTTAGTGTTAGGTGAGAGTCTGATTCCACAAGCACCTGATGATTTTAATTTTTCAAGAGTTTCTAGAGGATTTTCATCATTGGGATCTAATTGGGCAACTATGTGTAAACGATTTAAGTATTTAGAAGATGCTTCAAATAAGTATTCATGATTAAAATATCCTCCGTGCTGAATAATAATCGCTTTAGAAACATTATTATAATCCATCTGGAATATAAGAGACTCTATGGGTTCATACCAATTTTTTCCTGAGTGGCAGTGGGTATCTATTTTTTTCTGGTTTTCTTTCATCTATCCGTGAGATAATTATTTTATTATGAAAGAGGATAACAAAAAATCTTTTCCAGTAGAAGAAGTTTCCGGTACTCCTATTCAAATGGGTGAATCAATAGGAGAATCACAGAGAGAAATTTTAAATTTTTTTTATTCTATTACTTTAGATAGAATTAATGAGGGAAGAGGTGGCGACCAGTCGTTTAAAGATATAGGTATAATTTCTATTGATTTTGCTAAAAAAATAGCAAAAGAAAGTATTGTGTATGTTGAAGAATATTCTCCTGATATTCTTGAAGAAATAAAAGGTATCTCTAATTCTTCTGGGCTAAAGATTTGGGAAGTAATGTTGTTAAATATCAGAAATCAATTGGGAATAGCCTTTGATTCAGGGTGTACTTCAGTAGGAGTCAGTAGAGAAAAATCTCAGTCAGGAAATAATATTATTGGTCAGAATTGGGACAATGATCCAGAATTAGATAAATTTTCATTAGTTCTTATTAGACGACCTAAAGATAAACCTGATTTTATTTCATTTACTCAGCCTGGATTAATGGCTTATATAGGGTTTAATGATGAAGGGTTAGGGATTTGTATGAATGCATTGATGGCACCAGGAAAAGGTTCTGGAGTTCCTTGGTATTTTATAGTCAGGAAAATTTTTGAACAGAACAGTTATAAAAATGTAATCAAGCAAGTTGTATCTGCAAAGAGGGCAATACCTGCTAATGCATTTATCACTACTACTTCCGAATTATTTGATTTAGAGATTACTGATAGTCAGATGGAGACACTTTTTCCTGATTCCAATGGTGTTTTGATACATACTAACCATTGTGTTCATCCGAAATTTTCTAAAATTGCTGCTGATTATCCTGATCTTATAGAATCTAAAGCTAGATTTCCAAGAGCCCAGACTTTTTTTGATAGAAAATCAGAAAGGATTACCTCTGATGATTTTAAAAATATCTTAATGGATCATGAAGAGTTCCCAAGG
Source organism: uncultured Dehalococcoidales bacterium (assembly GCA_964434385.1). Classification (GTDB taxonomy): domain Bacteria; phylum Chloroflexota; class Dehalococcoidia; order Lucifugimonadales; family Lucifugimonadaceae. Next base: position 16,508 of record CAYSUW010000010.1, read on the forward strand.
TCAATCTGTAGACATGAAAATGAACATCCTGAAACTGGATTTTGGACTACTACTATTTCTGTGATTATTGATCCTTCTGAAAATAAGATGGATTTAACAAGAGGAAACCCTTGTTCGAACGAATACGTAACTTATAAGTTATAGGGTTTAAAAATTTCTTAATTAATTATTGAGAGAGGAATATCACCGTCTAAAAATCTTTTTACATTGTTTACCATAAATTTATCTGTTCTATCCCCAGCTTCTGAAGATAGGGCAGCTAAATGTGGAGTAATAAATACATTTTTTAAAGATAGTAATGGGTGGTTCTCATGAATATTTGGTTCATCTTCTAATACATCTAAACCAGCTCCCATTATTTTTCTATTTTTTAGAATTTTATAAAGAGCTTTTTCGTCTACTACAGGTCCTCTAGATGCATTGATTAATATTGAGGATTTCTTCATCATATTCAACTCTTTTTCTCCTGCTAATTTTATTGTCATAGCAGTTAAAGGTACATGAAGTGTAATAATATCTGAATTTAAGAAAATATCTTCTTTAGATTTTTCTTGAATATTAAATTTTTCTTTAATTTCTTCTGGGATTTTCAAAATATCGTTATATGAAAGTTCGCATTCCCATCCCTGTAGTCTTTGAGCAACTTTTTGGCCAATTTCCCCAAAACCAATTATTCCAATTTTCTTTCCAAACAATTCAGAGTTTTGTAGTTTTCCTCTTACATTCGATTGCCAGTTTCCACTAAAAGTCTCTGTAATCTGGGCATGAAAATTTCTGGATACTGAAATCATTAAACCTATCGTATGTTCAGCTACAGTGACTGCATTTTGACCAAAATTATTAGCAATTTGTATTCCATGTTTTGTTAAGTATTGTATGTCTATATTATCTGTTCCAGCACTAAATACTTGGATTAGTTTTAAATTTTTACATTTTTCAGCTAACTCGTTTGGAAAAGTAGAAGGCATAGCAATTATTACTGATAAATCTTTTAGTAATTCTATTTGAGAAGGGAGAGGTAAATTTGAATTTATAAATTTGGTGGTATATTGGGATCCGAAAAGAATTTTTAATATATTGAATTTTTCTTTAATTCCTTCTGTTTCTGGTCCATATATCCCTAATGCTTTTTTCACAGTTACTTTTGAATTTTTACAGCTGTTCCATATGCTAGAAGCTCTGCAGACCCTTGTAGGATAGCGGAGGTGGTAAACTTCATTCCAACTATTCCATCAGCTCCTTTTGATTTTGCATCTTCTATCATTCTGTCTATTGCCTGTTCTCTTGATTCAGCAAGCATTTTGGTATACTCAGAAACTTCTCCTCCGACTATACTTCTAAATCCTGCAAGAATATCTTTTCCTATATGTCTAGCTCTAATAGTATTACCTTTTACAATCCCAAGAGTTTTTGTAATTTTATGATCTGAAAAATTGTCCTGTGTTGTTATTTCCATTTTTATCTCCTTACTTTCTTTGAATAATGAGAGTCTTCCTTATTATTGATCCTTTCTACTAGAACTTTAATGAATAACAATGCTAAAGCGATTATCATTAGTATAGAAGTCCAGATAAATACTGAAGCAGGTAAAAGATTAAAAGTTACAGCTAGAATTGCTGAAATATAAAGGATTACCCATAAGATAAGTAAAATATAACTAGTTTTTTCAATTAATTTAAACATCTTTGGCTAATATTCTATCAAAATGATAAATAATGGACTATTTTCCCCTATGAATCATATTAAGAATTTTATTAGAGTTGATATATTAGTGTTTCCGGAGCTAATAATGGAAAGTAAAAAATTAAATAAAAGAGCAATTTGTTTCTTATGTAAGGATATTAAGATTGATGAAGCTTCTGATTGGGAAAGCTGGGCCTTACATGCTAAAGAAAAGCATAAATTAGACTTAAATAGTATTAATACAAGTTTTAAAATGCCTGAACATACTCAAGGATGGATGTTGAAGCTTCCAAATGGTAAACCCTGGCTATATGTTTCTAATTCAGATGGAAACTAGATAACTTATCAAGTTATTTCTTAAATTATAATTACTATTTTATTAAATTGAATATACTGTTTGCAACATTGATGTTTATAAACTACAATATATTTATCTAGTGGAATATAAGCGAAGGTGAATAATGTTTTTATTTGATCAATGTCAAAGATGTAGAGGAACTGTAACTTTAGTTTCTGGATTAGATGGTAATGATCTACAGTGTGTTAATTGTGGTTTTTCAGTACCCGTTGAAAATTCAGATGGAATGACTGGAGATCAGTTAAACAAAGTCTTGCAAGATAGTTTAATTAAAGTTAAAAAGGTTGATTAATTCTAGTTAGCAGGGTTAAAAAGATCGTTAATGTCTATTTCTAAGGATCTGGAAATTTTCTGTAGTGCAGAAATACTAATATTCCTTTTTCCGTTCTCAATTCCACTCAAAAAAGTTCTATCAACATTAGACATTGATGCAAGCTCGCTTTGATTTAAGTTTTTCTTTACTCTGAAATATTGAATATTAGAGCCAATAATTTTCAGTAACTTTGAAGTACTTATTTTTTTAATACTACTTTTAGACAGATTTTCAATATATTTTAATGTGGAGTTAGGATTTTGAGCCAAAAAATTTGGACAATACTTTTCTTCAATATTTATGTTTTCTGAAATCTCTGCTTTTGTTAAATCGGAGCCATTAACCTTAGATTTTTTTAAAACTCCAGATCCACTCCAAATTACGTTGATGTTATCTGGAATATTTTTTATTTTTTTAGTGAGATTTTGACAAATATCAAAAGATGATTCTAATGTTCCAGATAGAACAACGAGTTCCGGGTTTCTTATTTCAATAAACTTAAGAAGGTCTTCAGAAGGAGTATCAGTACCAAGAAAATCTACTTTCCAGTGATTTATTAGTAATATGTCAGCTATAATCCTAGGTCCAATAATATGTGGGTCTCCTTCAATTGTTGTAACAATTGCTAAGGGTCCTGCAACTGGAGTTTTAACTAGATTGTTTCTTAAATATGTAAGTATGTTTAATGTTATTTGAGATGCTCGATGTTCATGTGAAATTGTAATTTCGTTTTGATGCCACATATCCCCAATATTTCTAATTGATGATGAAATTAACTCGCTATAGATCGATAATAGATCCCATTCTTCAGTTAAAGCGTATGTTATAGATGCTAAAGCTTCCTGTTCTTTCCCATTTAGAATCGCATTCAAATATCTATCTTTAACTCTTGAGAAATATTTTGGATGATTATTAGATTTATTTTCAATAGAATCAGGCATTATAAAAATATGTTTTATAATGTAGATTATACACTACATTTTCTTTAAAGGGTTCTTTGCAAAGACTATCCAGATTGTTGTGGAGAATAATTTGAACATGCTTCACATATGTTTTGAGGAATTAATCCTAGTCTTATTAATATATTAAATATTTTACAACCTGCACAGAATCCCAGAAAAGATTCTAAAAATGAAAATATTATTAATATTCCCATAAGAATTATTGATATTTCTTTAACTGATAATACAAAGAAAATTAATGCAAAAGCTGAAATTAAGACTCCTATTCCTTGTGCAAATCTTTTAGGAGGACCAGCAACTAATTTTTCTTTTAAACTCAAATTGGGGACTATTATTTTCGTGACTAATAGTGCTAAAGGGCTTATTTTAGGACCACTAATAACCCTTGCTATGAACCCATAAATTATTAGTGAAAGTATTATCAGAGGGTAAAGGTTAGGTAAATTTTGAAATATATTCAGGTACATTAATATTACTGAAATGATACTTATCAAAAATACTCCTAATGCAACCAGTCTGGCAGAAACTTCATTTACGGGATTAGGAAAAGTGAAGAATTCAGTTAAGTTTTTTATCATTTTAAACTCCGATTAAGTGATTTTGTAGAATAGTATCTTTTAGAAGATTTATTTAATTAATTAATCCCCGATCCTGTCGGGGCTCATACATATGCAATTCGAAGTTGAAAATAATCTTAAATCTAACACTTCAAGAAATTAACATTTTATACCTTATTCAGTCAAACTTTTTATTATCAAAGGTAATTTTCTTAATATAATTGATGAAATTATTCCTATAATGATTAAAATTATTGAAATAATTAGAAGATTTATTTCATCTGGTATTATTGGAAAACTGTTTGTATCTGTTTTCCAGGGCCATAGATGAATTGATGAACCTAGCATTAATCCTACTAATATAATAAGAATCTTATCTCTAGATTTTTTTAATAACCATTTTAAGATCGGAATGAGTATTATAAGTCCAGTAATTCCGCCTAAAAGAAAGAAAAACAGATAGGAAAAATTACCATTTTTCACAGCATCAAGAGTACTTTCATACATGCCCAGTAATAATAATATGAAAGCTCCACTGATTCCAGGAAGAATCATAGCTGAGACTGATAAGAACCCCGCGACCATTATCAATAATAATTGAGGATTAGTTTTTGTAGCATAGGATATTGAGAAAACAAGAAAACTTAATGATATTGAGATTAATAGAATTGCATAAATCAAAAAGTTTTTTTTCTTAATTTGTAGCCATGGTACTATTATAGATCCTAGTATCAAACCCAAAAATAGAGACTTTAATTCATTGGGCCACTTTTCTAGTAAAGTTGAAATTAGATTAGCCCCAATAAATAAAGCAGTGATAATTCCTAAGATCAGGCCAATAATAAATTTCCAATTCAATTTTTTGAAATGTTCTAAGGACTTTTCTCTTTTTTGCAAGATGAAGTTTATTATTCCAAATTCAATATTGAAGATAGAATTAATTATTTTTTCATAGATACCAAGCATTAATGCAACTGTCCCACCACTTATTCCCGGAATCACATCAACCGAACCTATTGCAAATCCTTTTAAAAAGAAATCTATTAATCTCATTATTGATTTTGATTTGTTATTATTCAAAATAATTTAAAGGTTTTGTGAAAAAAGATATTAAGATGTTACTTAAATAATGATAATGTAATTAATCCACTAGTTACCATGATTAAGGATATAATCTTAATTAAAGTATTAGTTTTACTCCAATTTTCGAAAGATTTTATCCCAAACATAGTTAAAATTATTGATCCTATGAATATGAAGACAGGTCTAGTGCCCATAATAGCTTGAACAATTGAAACAGGACCAGAAGTTATTGCTATTATTACTAACATGTTAGCAAGGGCAGCACCTAGTTCTGTTGAGATTATAAATGGACCTTTCTTTACATTAGTTAGATAGTTAATCAAGTTTCTAACTGAAGATATCCTTAAACTAGGGACTCCTAGGGTAATTCCAATTCCAATTCCTCGGAGTCCTAAAGCATGTATTTCTCCAACTGCATTGGAGTTTGATTTTAGGACTATTGATGCACAACCAACTAAAAAAGCTGAAAATAACAGAAATAATAGATCTGTTTTATTTAACCCAGAAGATTCTTCATTAACATCGAATGATGCAAGAATAGATCCAAATATCATTATGATAAAAGAAAAAATTATAGGTAGGCTAAGTTTTTCATCTAAGAATAATGTAGCCATAATAATTACGAAAATCGGGGAACTTTGAAATATAAGTTCAACTCTAGTTATTTCTCTTTTTTTTAGTATTGAGAACATTATCCAAATTGCTAGTCCCCATAAAACACCTACACTTATCCCTTTGATAATGGGGAATAATGATAATGAAGGCAGATTAAGAAATAAGAAAATTATCAGAGAAATAAGTAAATTTACTGCACCGGCAAAAAGGCAAAACGGGTATAAATCCAATTTATGCTTACTCAATATTTGTTTGTCAGTGAGACTTACACCTGCGTAGACGATTGCGCTTAAGGTTGCTATAAGGACCCAGTTCAAACTATCTCTTTATTTAGACCGATGGTTTTATTATAAATTTCTGTAATAATTCTTCATCAATATCTATTCCTAATCCAGGTTTTTCAGTGACAGGGAATGATCCGTTTTCTGGTTCAAAAGGCTTAGATAAATATAAAGATTTATTCTTGTTTCCTTGTTCTGAATGTTCCATTATCAAGAAATTAGGTGTTGCAATTGAAAATTGTACTGTGGATGCTACTGATAGTATTCCTCCTCCTCCTACATGTGGTGCCACAGGGATATTATAGAGATGAGCAATTGAAGCAATTTGTTTAGCACCAGTCAAACCAGTACGGGCAATATCTGGCATAGAAATATCATATGCTCTTTTTTCAAATATTTCTCTCATCTCGAATTTTGTTCTTGTCCATTCTCCATTGGCTATTGGCATATCAAGAGATCTTGAAATTTCTATTTGCCCCGGGATGTCATTAGGATCTGAAGGAGATTCTAGCCAATATACATTAAATTTTTCTAGTTGTTTACCTAGTTTTATTGCTTCGTGAGTATTGAACATCATATGAACATCCAGCATAAGATCTATATTGTTTCCAATGGTTTTTCTCACTTCAGATACAATATCAATAGTTCCTTCAATAGTTTCTCTAAGATGAAGTTTCAAGGCCTTATATCCTTTTGATATTGACCACTCTGCCATTTCAGCAACTTTTTTAGGGTCTCTTCCACCAATTCCATTGTATATTTTGACAGAATTTCTATGCCTTCCTCCCATTAGTTTATGAGTTGGTAATTTAAAAGTTTTCCCAATTGAATCCCAAATTGCAATGTCTACTCCAGAAATCGCATCGATATAAAATCCTGTGTAATGTCCTCTTTCCCTCATAGCAGTAAAGTTGTTATGCCAAATTGCTTCTACATCTAAGATATCTGCATTAATTATTAATGGATATACAAGGTCATTAATTATTGTTGCTGTTGTATTTGGGGATACAGGAGATTGAGATTCTCCCCATCCAACAACTCCATCTGAGGTTTCTACTCTCACTACAGTGGTTTCATGAAATTTTGAATATATAGAAGTATGATGAGTTTCGTCTATATAATGATCTCCGAGATCTTTTATTGGAGGGCGTTCAGAATCTCCTCCGAAGCTTTGATCAGATACCTCTTTCCTCCCCTTATCAAACTTAGATGAAAAATCGTCATCATTTTGAATTCTAACTGGATAAGCTTTTACATCAACTATTTTCATATTTTGATTATAATTAAAAATATACTATGAATAAAGAAGGTAAAGATTTTTTGAAAAATTGGCACATTTTAGATAAAAGATTTTCTGAGAAAAAATTTAATTATCTATTTCAGTCTGTATTAACTTCTATTGCTTTGTTTTTAATATTTTTTTTTGAAGATAGATTTGCAAGTGGAGCAATTTTAGCTGGTATCGGTTCTACTATAGCTTTAATATTTTTAGTTCCACATTCTATAGCAACTCATCCTAGAAGAGTTTTAGGCGGACATATTGTAGCTATTTTATTAGCATTTATTGTTTTGATGTTGTTAAATTTTATTTTTGGAGATTTCTCAAATATTTCTGCAAATTATTTAAAAATAGCTTCTGTTATTTCAATAGGATTTTTAATAATGATCATGGGAATAACCAATACTGAACATCCCCCGGCAGCTGCATGCCTTTTGGGATTAATATTGAATGGCATGAACTTTGAAAGAATTATATCTATTTTAGCTGCTGTAATTTTATTGATAGTGATTAGATTTATTCTTATAAATAAGTTAAAAAATCTAATATAATTATAAGCGGTTTTTACCACCACCAACAGTGATTACCTCTCCAGTAATGTAAGAAGCATTTTCAGATACTAGGAAAGATATTGCTGAAGCTATATCTTCAGGTTCAGCCAGTCTTCCTAAAGGTATAGTATTTATTTGAGATTCTAAAACTTTTGGGTTTTTGATTTTCACCTCATCGTGAAAATGAGTATCAACTATACCTGGAGAAATTGCGTTAACTCTTATTCCATGTTCTGCTAAATATGCTGCAGCTGTAACAGTCATAGTCACAACACCTGATTTTGCAATCGCGTAGGAAGGAGAAGAAGTCATTCCTCCAGATGAGGATATTGATGATATGTTAATTATACATCCTGATTCTTGTTTAATCATATGTTTTGCTGCTTCTTGCATTATGAAGAATGGCCCCTTTAGATTTAGATTTAAATTCCATTCCCAATTTTCTTCGCTTACTTCAGGAAAGTTATTAGGTTTTGATGCACCTGCATTATTAATGAGAATATCCAGTCTTCCATAATGTTCTATTACACTATCTAAAAGAACCTTAGCGTTGGATATATCACTAGAATCAAATACTCCCCCTGTAGCTTCAATTCCCTCGCTTTTTAAATCTGATAAAGATTCTTCAAGTAAATTTGAATCAATGTCTGTAATGTATAGCGATGTTCCAGATCTTCCTAATTTTAATGCGGTTGCCTTACCACTTCCTCTTCCGGCACCTGTTATTGTAGCAATTCGGGGATTAGAATTTTTCATTTTAGACCTGAATTTTTTTTTTATAGATAGTATATTTAGATTTATTCTACTTGAATTTTAAAGGAAAATTAAATAACACTTAGAAAAGAGGAAATATGAAATCAGATTTAGAGATTACCAAAATAGAAATCGTAGAGTTTAAACATCCAGTAAAGAATTTAGGCAAGGATTATAATTCTTTTAATCTTGTTTATACTCCTAATAATGATTTAGAAATGACAAGTTTGATTTTAATGATTCACACTTCTGAAGGTATCATAGGAGAATATGAAGGTTTAAGTGGTCCTGCTTTAGCTGAAGTGAAAATAATTGCTGACTATTTATTAGGGAAAAATCCTTTAGAAAGAGAACAAATATACAACGATACTAAGAGGGGATTACGACATGGAGCAATGCTCGGAACTAGTATTGTTGATATTTGTTTGTGGGACATAGCAGGAAAGTTATATGAAGAACCTATTTGGAGATTATTAGGAGGTCAATCTAGAAAACTTCCTTGTTATGCTTCGACTTTACATGGTGATGAAAATGGAGGATTAACTACTCCTGATGATTTTATTGAATTTGCCGAACAATGTTTTTCCATGGGTTATCCAGCTTTCAAGATTCATGGTTGGGGTTTAGCAAGAAATGATATATCTAGAGAAATATCCAATGTTTTGAAAATGGGAGAGAAATTTAAAGGAAGAATGGATTTGATGATAGATCCAGCTTGTGAAATAAAAAACTTCATGGATGCTTTGGCTTTAGGAAAAGCATGTGATGAGGCAGGGTTTTTCTGGTGGGAAGATCCTTATCAGGATGGAGGAGTATCACAATTTTCACATAGAAAATTGAGACAAATGGTTAAAACTCCTCTTCTTCAGACTGAACATATTAGGATGTTGGAACAGCATGTAGATTTTATAGTAGCTGATGGTACTGATTTAGTAAGAGCAGGAGCTCATGAGGATGGTGGAATTACTGGAGTAGTGAAAATTGCTCATGCAGCAGAAGGTTTTGGGTTAGATGTGGAATTACATGGTCCTGGTCCTGCACATAGACATCTAATGACTTCTATAAGAAATACGAATTATTTTGAAATGGGATTAGTTCATCCCAATGTGCATTCCTATAAATCACCTTGTTATCTTGATTATTCTGATAACTTAGACTCTATAGATAAAAATGGTAATGTAGAAGCTCCTGATAAACCTGGATTAGGTGTAAGTTTAGATTGGGATTGGATTAATAAATTTGAAACAGATAGAGGAATAATATCTGAAAAATAATAAGGAGAAATCATGAAGATTACTGATCTGAAATGTGCAATTATAGGAAAAACTCCAGTAGTTAGGATAACTACAGATGAAGGTATTTCGGGTTATGGTCAAGCTGAATGGTCAAAACCATATCTTAAACCTTATGTTTTGTTTTATAAGCCATTGATTTTAGGAGAAGATCCTACAGACGTTGAAAGAGTAATGAGTAAAATTAGACGACTAGGATCATTTAAACCTTGGGGTGCCGCAGTAAGTGCAATAGAAGTAGCATTATGGGATATCGCAGGAAAAGCAGCAAATCTTCCAGTTTACAAACTACTGGGAGGTAAAGTTCGAGATAGAGTTCTTGTGTATAACGGAGGAATTAGGTTTCCAATGGAAGGAGATTCAAGTCCTGAAAATTTCGCTAAAAATATGTTAAAAATGAAAAACTTAAAAGAAGGTTTTTCTATAATAAAACAAGGAATTTCTTTGCATGGTCAGATGGCCGATAATTTCGATAAATATTTTTATGGAGATATATCTTGGGATGAACGAAACAGTATAGTTTTTGAAGACGATGCAAAGGATCAATGGGCTCTTAGCCAATATCTTCCTTTTGGAGGTCAAATTACTGAAAAAGGAATGAATTACACTTTAGATTGCATTAGAGCTATGAAAGAAGTTTTAGGAGATGAAGTTGGACTTGCACTAGATTGTGGACCAGGTATTGTTCCTCATGATGCTTTAAAATTAGCTCAATCAGTTGAAGATTTAAATATAATGTGGATGGAAGATATGATAACTGGGGATTACACTCCTTATGTCTTAGCTGATTTATATAGGGATGTGACAATCAATACTTCCACACCAATTCATACTGGAGAACAAATTTATTTACGCCAAAATTTTAAAGATCTTATTGATAAAAGGGCTGTAAATATTATTGGCCCAGATCCTTTAGATGTAGGTGGTTTAGCTGAAACAAAATGGATTGCGGAATATGCTGACTTGAATGGAATAATGATTGCACCACATGGCACAATAGACGGCCTAATTGGATTAGCAGCTCATGTTCATTTAGCAGCGACACTTCCAAGGAATTATATTGCTTTAGAATATCCTGTACCGTGCCATAAATGGTGGTACGACATTATAGAGGGTCTACCTGATCCTATAGTAAAAGACAGTTTTATAGATGTTTGGGACTCTCCTGGTCTTGGAATTAAATTTAGAGAAGATGAAGCATCAAGATATCTTGATGAGGAAGACAAAGATTTTTTTAACTAAGAAAGCTAATAGAATCTTTCATCAAAATATTCTTTAAAATATTTCATGTAAGTATCTTTATTTCCTTCATAAGCTTTTCCATGTTCTTCACAAATTTCAAATTTTTGGTATTCAGATTTCTTTGGAGAATTAGAAAATATTACGTCTGAGTGAGAGATAGGAATGCGCTCATCATTTTCACAATGGACTATGATGATAGGAAAATTTAAATTTGAAACTGTTTCTTGAGGAGTAATATCTTCAATATTGATACCCTGAAGTATTATTGAGCTTTTGATGATTCCGAATTTTAGTAAGTTTGCAATAAATTTTGGTATAGGTGTTCTATCAGATACTTCTTTAGCTAAAAGTTCAGGCATGTTGTAGTAGGGACTATCTGCAAATACTCCTACAATAGAGTCCGTTTCTTCTGCTGCTAAAATTCCGATTACAGCACCGTAGCTTATCCCAAAGACCCCTACATAATTAATATTTTGATTTTCTTTTAGATATTTTATTGCTCCTAAAACATCATTTTTTTCTCTTAAGCCTAAACCAAGGGGTGCTTGATCAGAATGACCATGACCTCTCAAGTCAAATGTAAGAACTGAAAATCCAAGCCTATGAATATCTGAGATAAGTTCCATTTTTTCACCTTCTCGATTTGCATCTAATCCATGTATCCAAATGATTGTTCCTTCTGAATTAGTTGCTGGAATCCACCATCCTCTCAATGTGATTTCTTCTTTCTCATTAGAGAAAAATTCTATTTCTTCAAATTCAATGTTATATTCTTCTGGATTAGTTTCAGGCAGATTAATTTTTACTTGAAAAGCAAGATTTGTAATATACAAAGATAATCCTATATAAACTGCAATAATTAAAAACAAAAAAATAATCGCAGTTAATACAATTATTTTATTCATTAAACCATTTCCATTAGTTTTTTAATTTAGGAAGTCAGAAAAATTTTCAAGTACTGAAAGATGTTCTGATACTGACTCTAATCCAAGATTCATAGTATTTATTGAAATTTGAGTTGCTCCTAATTCTTTCCATTTGTTGATTTCATCTTTTAATATTGATTTCTCTTTGGTGTTTAGGAACTTATTAATAACGGCTGGTATGAAAGTTCCATTAATCCCCATTATTTTTGGATCTCTACCATTTTCAATAATATATTTTTTGAACTTCTTTATAGTTTCAAAACCTTGATCATTTGGCTGAATAGTAGCCATCCATCCATCAGCTACTCTAGCTGTTCTTTTTAGAACTACTTCTGCTCCTCCACCAATCCATATAGGAATAGGGTTTTTAGGCATAGGATTGATTCCAACATCAGGAATTTTATGGAAATTTCCCTCAAAAGATACTGATTTGTTAGTCCATAATTTTTTGAGAACTTCTATTTGTTCCTCACATCTTTTCCCTCTGTTTTTAAAATTCATTCCCAAAGCATCATATTCTAAATCATTCCAACCTATTCCAATTCCTAATTCTAGTCTTCCATTACTTAATATATCTAGTGAAGCTGCTTGTTTAGCTACAAGAACAACAGGTCTTTGAGGAAGTATAATTACTCCAGTAAAAAATTTAATTTTTGAAGTTATTGACGAAAGAAAACTGAACAAGACAAATGGTTCATGAAATGGATCATCAATATTATAAACCCCATTCCAATTAGGCCTATTCTCTAAATTTGCTCCTACCACGTGTTCGTAAGCTAATATATGAGAAAACCCCATTGATTCAACTTCTTCTCCATAAAGTTTTATGTCATCGGGATTATTGCCAATTTCTGTTTGAGGAAAGGTAACACCTATTTTCATAATTATTTCCTGTTTTAATTTACTAATGAATTATTGATGTAATCAAAATTAATATCCCAACCTAATCCATCTCCTAGAGGCATACTAATGAAGCCTTCTTCATTCATGGGATCCATTATATTGTTTAGATATGCAGGAGGTTCTTCATGATCTATAAAAGGATGCAATAAACCTCTTTCATATAATTCTCCTGGTATAGCCATGGATAATAATGCATGCAAATTTCCTGCTCCTCCTCCATGTACTTCCAATGCCATATTGAATGATTCAGCTAGATGAATGATTTTCATTAATGGAGTTAATCCTCCCACATCTCCTACGCCTCCTCTCAAAATATCACATGCATTGTTTGTAATCCATTCAGCTCTAGTTGCTAATTTTCCTTGCATTGTTTCTGGACCTAAAATCGGTAAATCTAATTGATCACTCAACCATATATAAGATGACATGCTAGATTCATCCATAGGTTCTTCCATCCAATGAAAATTGAGTTTTTCTAATTCTTTACCAATCCATAGAGCATCTAATCTTGAATAGTTATGATGAGGATCAAGCATTAGTGGAATATCATCGCCTACAGCTTCTCGAACTGCAGCACAAGCTTTCACATCCATTTTGGGATCAGGAGCCCATTTTATTGGAGGATACCAAGTATGTAATTTGAAAGCTTGATAACCACGTTCTTTAATACACCATTCAGCAAATTTTGCATATTCTTCTGGTGTGCTCAAACCTCCATTCATCTCGTCACCACACATTGTACTTGCATAAGCTGGAACTTTGTCTCTATATAGACCCAGTATTCGATTAATAGGTTGTTTTAAAATCTTTCCTATTGTATCCCATAATGCTAAGTCAACATTCGATAAAACTTTATCATTTAGTGATTCTTGTCCAATTCTTTGCATATGATTTAATTTTTGCCATAGTTTTTCTCTGTAAAAAGGATCTTCTCCTATCAGAATTGGAGCGATAACATTTTCAGTTATTTCTTTTCCTACACCAAAAGAATAACCACTTATGCCTTCATCAGTATGTATAGAAAATAGTGTTGTTTTGACTTTATGTTCTTTTAAGTCAGGATCAGGATGAGTATGTCCCTCATCATCGCTAACAGTTTTTGTAGAATAGAAAAAAGTTTTACTTGTTACTTCTGTAATTTTCATAAAAGCTCTCGATATTATTAATGATTTCTTTTTACAGCCTCTATTGTAGCTTGTATGTATCCGTTTGCGAATGCTCTTCCTCTGTGACAAAAAGGAGTATCTCCTACAACCATAGGGACATGATCATCTGTAATTACACCTTCTAGTCCAATTTCGTGATAAAGTTCCATTGCTTTATACATATCTACATATCCATTGTTAATAAACTCTTCGTGAAATTTTGGGACTTGCCCTGAAACATTTCTAAAATGGACATAAAGAATTTTATTTCTTTTACCAAAATAGCGAATCATTTCATAAATGTCTTCATCCTGCATTTCTGAAAAAGTTCCTTGGCAAAATTCAATTGCGTTATGATCAGAAGGATATATGTTAATCAATCTTTTATAAGACTCGAAGCTTCTGAATATCTGTGCTATTCCTCCAAGCATTGGTACCGGAGGATCACATGGATGAATTCCTAGTTTTATTCCTTCTTCTTCAGCCACAGGAGTAATAATTTTGATCCAATATTCAAGATTCTCCCACATCTCGTCTTCTGTATAGACTCTTCCATGTGTTAGAGGTTGTCTTCCATCTACAACTTTTTTGTTCTTAAAACCTTCCTCTACGATACTATTATCAAACTCAGTGACTACAGCTTTCCCCCTGATAAGTTTATTTCTGTTAGTTCTCCAAACTACGTTTGGCATCCAGTGATATCCAAATACAGGTATTCCGGCTTTTGCTATATTTCTTATAGTGTAAATCATATTTTCTATCTGCTTATCTCTTAAGGGTCCGTTCAACATAATGTCTTCATAGAATCGATTAGGAACATTTTCTATACAAAATATTTTCATCCCATATTTTTCAACTCTTTTTCTTAAATCGATAATGTCTTTTAATTCCCATTTTGATTCACCGGGTAACAATCCTCCATGATCATATGAACTAAGAATTAGATCTTTTACTCCAAATTGTGCAGCAAACTCTAAATCATTCTCTGCTAATCCCGAAGTATTGTAATCAATTGCATTGATAGCTAGATTAAATGCAGGTCTCATTTTTGCTCCTTATTTTCAAGAAATTGGATAAAAACATTATTATGAAATTTGGAAAATTAAATTTCTTAAAAAGGATTTCATATTTTAAGAAACAGTTTTACTATAATTTGTATCAGATTCTAATGTATAGATGATAATTAAATATTATGCAAAACAATAAAAAAAGAGAAAATACAATTAATTTTGGTGCTGGTCCTGCGGTTATTCCTGATGAAGTTTTGAAAACAGTTGGAAAAGAATTATTAAATTGGGCGGGGACAGGTATGTCAATAATGGAAATTAGTCATAGAAGTAAAGAATTCAATATCTTAATTGAACAGGTAAAGAATGATTTGAAAGATCTAGTTAAAATTCCTGAAAATTTTGAAATTCTTTTTTTACAAGGTGGAGCCACGAGTCAATTTTCTATGATTCCAATGAATCTTTTAAGTGAAAATAAAGAATCAGAATATGTTTTAACTGGTTATTGGTCTAAGAAAGCAATCATGGAGGCTCAAAAATTTTCCAAGGTTCATATTTCTACTTCTGGAGAAGACACTAATTTCACTTCTATTCCTACTATCAATCAATGGAGTGTTAATCCAAATTCTTCTTATCTACACTACACAGCTAATGAAACGATAGAAGGTATAGAATTTAATTTTGTTCCTAATTTTGGAAGTATACCTGTAATCTCTGATATGTCTTCAAATTTTTTGTCAAAACCTATAGATGTTTCATCTCATTCACTGATTTATTCTGGTACACAGAAGAATATTGGAACTTCAGGATTGACTATAGTAATTATTCAGAAGGATCTAATTAATTCTTTATCTTCTTCTATTCCTACTATGTTTGACTATAATACTCACCTCAAATCTGATTCTAGGTATAATACCCCTCCTGTCTTCAATATTTATTTAGCAGGTTTAGTTATTAGATGGATATTAGAAAATGGTGGATTGGAACAGATGGAAATAAAAAATAAATTAAAATCAGAAAAAATGTATAATTTTATTGATAAATCAAATCTGTTTTATAATAAAATTGTTCCAGAGTTTAGATCAAAAATGAATGTTACTTTTCATGTGGAAGATAAAGAAATAGAGACGAAGTTTTTAGAGGAAGCCAATAATCATAATCTAATTAATTTAAAAGGCCATAGATCTATTGGTGGATTAAGAGCTAGTTTTTATAATGCAGTTTCATTGGAAGATGTAGAAAAGCTCATAGAGTTTATGGAAAAATTTGAGGTATCGGTATAGGTATGTATCAAGTCAAGGTATTAAATAAAATTCCAGAAAAAGGTTTGCAGCTTTTTCCTGAAAATTCGTATTCGATTGCAGATGATTTTTCTAACCCTGACATAATTATCTTAAGGTCGAAAAATATTTTAGACCTTGAGATTGGAACGAATCTTAAAGCTGTTGGAAGATCTGGTGCGGGTACAAATAATATTCCAGTTGAAAGATTAACAGAGAATGGAGTTGTGGTTTTTAACACCCCTGGTGCTAATGCTAATGCAGTGAAAGAGTTAGTAGTTGCAGGATTATTAATGTCTACAAGAAATTTAATTCCTGCTATTAAAAAAGTTTCTAATATATCTGAAAAAACTAGTAATTTTGATGATCATGTAGAATCAATTAAAGGGGAATTTAAAGGAATTGAATTGTCCGGTAAGAATATAGGAATTATTGGGTTAGGTTCGATTGGTGTTTCAGTTGCAAATTCTTGTGCAGAATTGGGAATGAACGTATTTGGCTTTGACCCTTTAATGACAGTTGAAAATGCATGGAAACTGTCTAGAAATGTTAATAGAATTGATATACTTGATGATCTTGTTGGACTGTCAGATTTTGTAACTATTCATGTTCCATTAGTAGAACAAACAAGAGGTCTTTTAGGAAAAAATCTATTATCTAAATTCCAAGAAGGAAGTACTCTTTTAAATTTTTCTAGAAGTGAAATAATAGATATCAAAGCAGTAAAAGAATCTCTAGAAAAAGGAATTTTAAATTATTATGTTTCTGATTTTCCTGAACAGGAAATAATAAATCATCCAAAAGTAATTTTTTTCCCTCATCTGGGTGCTTCTACTGTTGAATCTGAGGAAAATTGTGCAACTATGGTATCTGAACAATTAAGAAATTTTATCGAACATGGAATAATATCAAATTCAGTTAATTTGCCAAATACTAACTTGGCAAAAACTAAATTATCTAGGATAGCAATAATTAATAAAAATATCCCTAATATGGTAAGTCAAGTTACTTCAGTAATAGGAAATATGGGATTTAATATTATTGAATTTATTAATAAATCTAAGGGTAATGTCGCTTATAATATCATTGATTTTGAATCTTCAGTTCAGAATCAAGATGAGATGATTGATGAGATAAATAATATTGAAGGTGTTTTAAGAGTTTGGATTGTCCCATCAGATGATAATCTTTAAAAAGTTCATCTAATTTGAATAAAAATATTTGGCTAATTATATTTAATTCTAAGGGATTCAAGATACTATTGGGCTTGGGTTTTATAACTTCATTTACTAGGTATCTTGAGGTTTTAGCTAATGCCTATTTTGTCTTTCAATTAAGTCAAGATCCTTTGTTAGTAGGAATTAATGCAGGTCTAAGATTACTTCCACTATTTTTGTTCGGATGGGTAATCGGTATTATCAGTGATAGATTAGATAAACGTTTGATGGTAATTCTTTCACTAATGATTTTTTTCTTAGTTTCTTTCTCTTTATTTTTTCTTATATATTTTGAAATGATTGAAATATGGCATTTAATGATTGGGTCTTTATTTTCTGGAATTGGATGGGCATTTGAGTTACCAACGAGAAGATCTTTGATAGTAGATTTTTTGAATTCAGAAAATGTTTCATTAGGGGTAGGTATTGATGCTTCTACTCAAAACTTCACTAGGATTTTAGGACCATTAATGGCAGGTATCTTATTGGTCTTACTTCCTTCACTTCCTTATTTGATGACTTCTATTTCACATTTGCTAGGTATTTTTTTATCTCTTCTAATACTGAAAAAGCAATATTCTAAATTTATTAGAAAGCTAGAAAAATCGTCCGTATTTGATGACATAACATATCTTCTAAAGGGAAAAGCTTTCAGGTTGGTATTAGGAATTTCAGTTATTATGAACATTTGGGCTTTTCCTTATCAAAGTATGGTTCCTGTAGTGGCTGAAACAGTTTTAAAAATCAATCCTTTTCTTCTAGGTTTATTAGTTGCTATTGAAGGCACTGGTGCATTTTTGGGCTCAATATTTGTAGCAACATTTGTAAGAAGAAATCTTCAATCAATGGTTTTTACTTTGGGTTCTTCTTTATTTTTGATTTGTATTTTTATTTTTGCTATTTCTGATATTTACTTACTTTCAGTAGTTATTGTATTTTTGGGAGGATTGGGTATTTCATGCTTTAGCACTTTACAAAGCGTGATAATTTTAGATAGAACTCCTTCGCACTTAAGAGGTTCTGCTATGGGATCATTAACTACAATGATAGGGACTCAACCTATTGGAGCTTTACATATTGGATGGGTTTGTTCTATTTTCACTCCTTCTTTGGGGTTAAGAATTTCTTCATCTGAGGGTTTAATCTTATTAATTTTGTTTGTTTTTATTAATTCGGGAGTATTATTTAATAAGAATAAATGAATATCAAAAACCCAAAACCTAATGATCATCCTTCTTTAGAAAGTTCTAGTGATCTTTCTGTTTTTTATAATCAAATGATTAATTGTTCTTTATGCCCAAGGATTTTTGAGTTTCGCAATAAAATTGCTAGAGAGAAAAGAAAGCAATTCGCAGATTGGAATTACTGGGGAAAGCCAGTACCTGGTTATGGAGATTTAAATGCTAGTTTACTTATAGTTGGATTGGCTCCTGCAGCTCATGGAGGGAATAGAACTGGAAGAGTATTTACAGGAGATAAGTCAGCAGATTTTTTAATGAAATGTTTGCATGAAGCTGGCTTATGTAATCAACCTTTTTCAGAATCATTATCTGATGGATTGAAACTTTATGATATTTTTATCACTCCAGTCTTAAAATGTGTTCCTCCTCAAGATAAACCTACCTCTGTAGAACTTCGAACATGTTTTAAGTATTTTAATAAAGAACTTGAGTATTTAAATAACGTAAAGACAGTAGTTGCTTTAGGTAAAATTGCATTTGATGGATGTTTGAAATATTTTAGTCAATATCAAAAAATTCGTAAAAAGGATTACTCATTTGGGCATAACGTAAAATATAAGATGGACAATGGTGTGCTTCTATTAGGTTCTTATCATCCTAGTCCAAGGAATGTTAACACTGGAAGATTGACAAAAAAAATGATGGTTGATTTTTTTATTAATACTTTTGAAATTAGTAAGTATGAAAATAAGGAATAAATTATTTTTCAATCATATCTACTAAGTTCCAACATGTTTCCAATGATTCATTACTAGTGAATCCCCAACATAGAAGGATTACATTGTTGTATGTAAGATAATCAAAATATTTTGGGATTTCTTGACAAGAACCAGTATTTCTAGCACAAAATTCCCCTCCATGTCCTTTTCCAAGCATTTTCCGATCTGTTAATCCTACTTTCCACATTGTTTCTTTCCTGTCTAACTTAGCTTCTTCTCCAGTATCATCTTCTGCAAATGCAGTTCCATCAGAAACAGCTGTTGAATGATCTGGATAAAACCTTAATTCATAGTATTTAACATTATCTTCATCTGGACCCCAGTATCCGTACCATGCTTCCGTAGATCCTGTCAGTTTGGATACGTTATATTCCTTATATTCGTTAAACCCAACATCAAAAAAATCCTTGGAAGAATAAATCTTTCCGTTATCCACTACTTGTTCATATAAAATTTCTTCAACAACAGGTTCAGGAGTTGGTGTAGGTATAGGATCTGAGAGACATGAAGGTAATAATATCAATAAAATGATAAACTTTTTTCTCATGTATCTTTACCTGGTATTCTCATGCCCCTAATATTCATATTATTCTTATTATTTGGGTTTGGAGGTTTTCTTTTGAATCTTCTTTGATGATTTAGGTCAAAATCTAAAAAATTAGGATCACCTCTATTGATTAATTTGTCATGATCAAGTTCTGCTGATTCTTTTTTCGAATCAATTCTTTTTCCAGTATTGATTAATGTTTTTGTACCTTTATCTTGTAATATCAGTGGCCAATCTAATACACCGCATCTTTTTGCCCAATCTACATATTCTTTCTCAAGTTTTTTGGCTATATATTTTTCTTGATTTATAAGATTATTAGTCTCACTCCTATCTTCATTTATATTGTATAATTCCCAAGGACCAGGAAATTCAGAAACTAATTTCCATTCACCAATTCTGACAGCTCGATTGCCTTCATGCTCCCAGCAGAGAGGTTTATCTTTACTAAATTCTGAACCATCGAATAATCTTGCAAAACTTTCACCTTCGATAGGAGTAATGTCATTGCCATTAAATGTGTTTGGATACTTAGATCCACAAATATCAATTATTGTTGGTGAAATATCAGCAAATTGAACTGGAGTATTAATAATATTGTGAGTTGAAATTTTTTCTGGCCAGTGAATTATAAAAGGTGTTGAAATTCCCCCTTCATGCACCCAACGTTTGAATAACCTAAATGGAGTATTTGATACATTTGCCCAAGGTAAGTCATAACTCATAAATGTATCAACTGGACCAGGTCTTAAATTAGGGATATTTCCGAATTTTACTTTCTCCCCATTAGGGCCGGGAGTATTGAATTTACTAGGCTCAGGTTGATTAGAATCTTCAGCTAAAAACTCGGCGCACCCTCCATTATCTGCCGCAAACATTATTACAGTATTCTCGAATTCTCCAATTTCTTTTAATTTGTCTATAATAGTCCCTATTCCTCTGTCCATTTGCTCAATTTGTGCAGAATAAGTCGCCATTCGTAGATCTTCCCAATCTTTATTAGGTACATCATTCCAATTTGGAGTAGCTGGATCCTCTTCAGTGAGTTTCCACTTTTGATCTAGTACATTTCCTCTCATTTCTTCGTACCTATTCATTCTTAATTCACTCCACCCTTTTCTATATTTTCCTTCATATTTTGATATATCTTCTTCCCAAGCATGCAAAGGCCAATGTGGAGCAGTAAATGCCACATACATGAAAAATGGATTTAATTCATCCTTCTCATCTATCATTTTTACTGCATGTTTAGAGATTTCATCAGTGTAGTGAAAATCATTTGATTCAACTTGAATAAATTTATTCTCAAGCATTAAAGTAGGAGGGTTATAAAAATTACCAGCACCAGAAAGAGTTCCAAAGAATTTATTGAATCCTCTTTCTTTTGGAGTAGGGAACCCTTCTTTTCCAAGACTGTAGTTTTCAGGGCTCATCATATTTTCACCTCCTCCAACATGCCATTTCCCTGACATAAAAGTTTGATATCCTGTAGATTTGAGACATTCTGCAATAGTTACGCAATTGTTGCTTAAATAACCTTGATAATTATGAGTTCCAAGATTGTCTACCATGTGACCTACTCCGGCTTGATGTGGTGTAAGTCCACTTAAAAGTGATGCTCTTGAAGGACAACATCTTGCAGAGTTATACATTTGTGTCATCATAAGTCCATTTTTACCTAGAGCATCTAAATTAGGAGTATTGATTTCTGCTCCAAAACAACCTATATCAGAATATCCAAGATCATCTGCTAGTATAAAAATTACATTTGGTTTTTTCATTTTAATTTCTCCTATATTCTTAGAAAAATCCAATAGCAGCAGTTTTTTCTGGGTTTGAGTATTTCACAATATAATTACATCTTATTTTAATGAAAATCATCATACCATCTACTATTTTCTTAGTCATTAAACTATTATTAATTATGATTATACTTATATGTGAAATTATAATTTTTTAAGTGCTGATATGGTAAATATAGGAACTCCTTTTACATCTAATTCAACTAAGGTTATGCTCCTTGGTTCTGGAGAACTTGGCAAAGAGGTCTTAATAGAATTACAGAGATATGGAGTAGAAGTTATTGCAGTGGATCGTTATGAAAATGCACCTGCAATGCAAGTTGCACATCGTTCTCATGTTATTGATATGTTATCCGCGGATGAACTTAGAGAATTAATAGAATTAGAGAAACCAAATATTATTGTTCCTGAAATTGAAGCTATAGCAACAGAAGTTCTTCTAGAGGTAGAGGAAAAAGGAGTGAAAGTTATTCCTAACGCTAACGCTGTACATATTACTATGAACAGGGAAAGAATTAGAGATTTGGCATCTAATCAATTGAACCTTCAAACGACAAAATTTCGATTTGCAGATAATTTAGATCAACTTATTTCATTTGTGAAGTCTGATATAGGATATCCATGTGTTGTGAAACCTATTATGAGTTCAAGTGGAAAAGGCCAATCAGTAATTAAGAGTTTTGATGATATTTCTAATGCGTGGAATTTTGCTCAAGAGGCTGGTAGAGCAGGAAAAGGAAGAGTAATTGTAGAAGAGTATCTTGATTTTGATTTTGAGATAACTTTATTGACTGTAAGATCTAAAGGTTTAATTTCTTTTTGCCCTCCAATAGGGCATAAACAAAAAGATGGAGATTATATTGAAAGTTGGCAACCTCAATTAATGTCAGAAGAAACTTTAAAAAAATCTCAAGAAATTGCTGAAAAAGTTGTTAATAAATTATCTGGAAATGGGATTTTTGGAGTTGAATTATTTATAAAAGATCAGATTCCTTTTTTTAGTGAAGTGTCACCTAGGCCTCATGACACCGGTATGGTTACTATGATTTCTCAAGAGTTATCTGAGTTTTCATTACATGCAAGAGCAATTTTGGATTTACCTGTTCCTAAAGTTATCAATGCTAAACCTTCTGCTTCTGTAGTTATAAAAGGGGAAGGAACTAGTGATAATATTGTTTATCAAGGAATCGACGATGCACTTTCTGAAGAACACTCACAGATTAGACTTTTTGGAAAACCAAGCATACAAGATAAGAGAAGATTAGGAGTATTACTAGCATCTGATAAAAATCCTGAATCTGCATTGAAAAGAGCAAAAAAAAGTTGTAACAAAATTAACATGAAATTCTTTTGATGTACTCTAAATACTTTTAGAAAAATTAACCTGAAATTAATCGATAATTAAGCTAACATATATCAAAATATCAAATCATCTGTTTTGATAATTAAAGTTTAAATTGATTATTATGAGGAGAAACATGGATAAACAAAAAATAGTATGTGTTTTATATCAAGATCCGGTAGAAGGATTTCCACCAGAGTATGCTAGAGACACAATTCCTTCCCTATCAAAATATCCAGATGGACAATCAATGCCTTCTCCTTCAGAAATAGATTTTGTCCCAGGTCACTTATTGGGTTCGGTTTCAGGAGGATTAGGACTTGAAAATTTTCTCAAAGAAAAAGGGCATGATTTAATTATTACTTCTGATAAAGATGGATTGGACTCTGTTTTTGAAAAAGAAATAATTGATGCAGATATAGTAATTTCTCAACCATTTTGGCCAGCATATTTAACTTCTGAAAGAATAAAAAAAGCATCAAAATTAAAATTAGCTATCACTGCAGGTATTGGTTCAGATCATGTGGATTTGCAATCTGCTATTGATAGTGGAATGACGGTTTGTGAGGTCACTTGGTGTAATAGCATTAGTGTTGCAGAACATGCTGTAATGCAAATGTTAGCTCTAGTTAGAGACTATATTCCTCAATACAACTGGATTAAAAAAGGAGGATGGAATATTGCTGATTCAGTTTCTAGATCATACGATATTGAAGGAATGAATGTGGGAGTTGTAGCAGCAGGAAGGATAGGGCTAGCAGTATTGAAAAGAATGAAACCTTTTGATGTAAAATTGCACTATACTGACAGGCATCGCCTTCCTCAGGATGTAGAGGAAGATCTTGGTCTCACTTTTCATGAAAATGTTGAATCACTAGTATCTGTTTGTGATGTAATAAGTATTCATTGTCCTCTTCATCCTGAAACAGAACATATGTTTAATGATCAGTTGATTAGTAAGATGAAAAGAGGATCTTATATTGTGAATACTGCTAGAGGAAAAATTTGTGACAGAGATGCAATTGTAAGAGCTTTGGAAAGTGGTCATCTGGCTGGTTATGCAGGAGATGTATGGTTTCCTCAGCCCCCTCCAAATGATCATGCTTGGAGAAATATGCCAAATCATGCTTTGACTCCTCATACTTCTGGTACTTCTCTTTCTGCTCAAGCAAGATATGCATCAGGTGTGAGAGAAATTTTAGAATGTTGGTTAGAAGGAAAACCTATAAGAGATGAATATCTAATAGTAGAGAATGGTAGATTAGCAGGAACTGGTGCTCATTCATATTCTGAAGGAAATGCAACCAAAGGTTCTGAAGAAGCTTCAGAATTTAATTCTTAAGGATCAGGTATGTCTCAAAAATTAAAGTTATTGAATGAAGAGATTAAAAAATATGAATCTATTACAGAGTTATCTTTTCAAAAACATCATATCGCAAAAAAATATATGCCTGGTGGAAACACTAGAGTAACTCAATGGTTTGATCCTTATCCATTTTTTGTGGAGAAAGGAAGAGAGCATAACTTGTATGATATTGATGGAAATGTTTATCTTGACTTCATGATTAATGCAACAACTCTTATTTTGGGACATTCCCACCCAAAAGTTGTATCTGCTTTAACTGAGCAAGTTAAAAAAGGGGTATCATTTAGTGCTCCTACAGAAAGTCAGGGACGTCTTGCAAAATTATTAGTAGAACGTATTCCGTCTGTAGAAAAAATTAGATTCACAAACTCTGGCACAGAGGCAACTATGTTATCAATTATGGCCGCTAGAGCTTTTACTAATAAATCTAAAATTGCAAAATTTGAAGGTGGTTATCATGGTTCTCAGGATCATGTTTCAATAAGTGTAAATCCTTCAAAAGAAAATCTTGGGGAAGAAACAAATCCTGGTATTTTAGAACATGGTGGTTTGCCTGATAGTTTACTTGATGAAGTTATAGTAATGCCTGTTAATGATATAGAAAAGTGTAAAGAATTAATTTACTCAAATAGATCATCATTAGCTTGTGTGATAATGGAGCCAGTGATTTCTAATTTAGGATATATGCCATTAGATTATGATTTTCTTAAATTTATTCGAGAGATCACTGAAGAGTTAGGTATAGTTCTTATCTTTGACGAGATTCAATCGTTCAGACTTTCTAAAGGAGGTGCTCAAGAAACCATTGGGATTACTCCAGATATTACATGTTTAGGAAAGATAATTGGTGGAGGACTTCCTGTAGGTGCTTTTGGAGGTAAAGAAGAAATAATGGATTTGTTTAATCCTAGTAGCGATAACTTTTTGGTCTCACATTCTGGAACTTTTAATGGTAATCCAATGACTATGGAGGCTGGAGAATCTGTGTTGAATGAACTTACTGATGAAAGGTATATTCAGATGAATAATTTAGGTGACGAATTAAGAAATAAATTGTCTTCTGTATTTAGTGAATTGAATATCGAAGCTAATGTGACAGGTATAGGTTCGTTATTTGCTGTGAATTTTAATGAATCAAAAATTAATGATTATAGAAGTTTTATACAGAGAGATAGTTTTTTAGGACGTATATTTTTTCTTGGTTTATTAAATCAAGGAATTCTCTGGCAAACAAAAAATGCTGGAGCACTAAATATTTTGTCTTCCTCAAAAGAAATAGATAAATTTGTTAGTGCTTCAAGTGAAATATCAAAGAAAATAAAAAACGGTTAGAGATTTTTACCTGGAGGTTTTATGGGTAATAAAGGTCAATTTAGTGGAAAAATAGTTTTTATTACTGGAGGAGCGAGAGGTATAGGAAAAGGAGTAGGAGATATTTTATCTGAAAGAGGAGCTTCTCTTGCCATATCTGACATAGATGAAGAGGAGCTTAGGAAAATCAATGAAGAATATTCTTCTAAAGGAGTTGAAATATTAACAGGAACTGTAGATGTTACAGAAAAAAAATCACTCGATGCTTTTGTCTCACAGGTTATTTCAAAATTTGGTCAAATAGATGTTTGTGTTCCTAATGCTGGTGCTATTGGAGGTGCAGGTTTTGGAACACGAAAAGATTATAATGATCAGGACTGGAACATAACCTGGAATGTTAATGTGAGAGGTTTAGTAAATACTACTGATTCAGTTAAGGAGCATATGAAAGAAAGAGAAGAGGGTAAAATTGTAATTGTAGCTTCTCAGGGAGGAAGGAAACCAAGAGGAGTAGGTGACAAAGGTAGGGGAAATGTGATGAGTCCTTATTTTGTTTCAAAAGCTGCTGCTATTCAATTCACTCATACTCTTGCTATGGAGTTAGGTAGTTATAATATTAATGTTAATGCTGTATGTCCTGGAAGATTATGGACATCTTTTTGGCAGAGTATTGCTGAAAATCATAAATCTTTAAACCCTGATTTGAAAGATGTAGATGTATACGATATTTTTATTGATCAGATAAAAGCAACGATGCCCCTTGGTAAAGCTCAGACTCCTGAAGATATAGGTAAAGCGGTAGCTTTTTTGGCATCTGAAGATGCATCTCAAATCACAGGTCAAGCTTTAAATATAAATGGTGGTGGAATATTTAATTGATCAAAACATTTATGAACCTTGAAGTATACTTGCAAGAAGCATGCCCAAGATCATAAAAGTCATAGTTATCAAAACCCATTTAATTCTGTTAATCATTTTAATTTCCTAAGGTTTAAATTATTTTATTTCTTTAATGAAATTTCCTTCATTCCAGTTAAATCCATCAAAAGAGAATGATTTAATATCATTAATTTTGTTTATTTGATTTGTCGCTAGAAATTTTACAAATTCTCCTTTCACTGATTTCCCCAAATGTCCGGCAGAAACTTTTTTGCCTTTTTTAATTTGGAAGAAGTCTATTGTTGTTACATTTTCAGCAGGTTGATAAGCTTTTCTATGTACTTGAGGTAATAAATCTATAATTAAATCATGCGCTTTTAATTCTTTAGTTAATATTGGTTTCCAGAATTTATCTAAAGAAAGAACATTCATTTTCAATTTGTATTCTGGTATTAATGTTTTAGGAGTTACAATTCCAAATAATCCACTAAATATTCTCAGGTGTTCTTCAATATATTCCTGTGATTTTAAATCTAAATTATTCCAATCAATGTGAGAGTAAACAACTCCGGTATAACGTTCGATAGCTGGAGCACATTTTCCTTGAAATATATTCAGGTTTTGTAGGTGTAATTGTTCGGACTTTTCTATAGAAGTACTATAAATTGATTGTAGTTCTTTTTCTTCTTTATCTTTTAGAACTGTAATAATTTCAGAAACTTCATTGCTGAATTTGAAGTTTGTATTTTGAAATACAGTCTCAGTAGATTCGACTTTTGACTTTCTCTCACTTGGAGGAATAAGAATTAACATTACTATATATGAACTTTTAACTTTTCTTTTAAAAATATTATATGTAAGAATATGATCATGAGAAGACTTATTTTAGGATTCATGTGCATGCTAATGATTTTAAGTTGTGCATCAGAATCTACGAATCAAGAAGAAAAGTTAGAAAGAATAGTTATTTCACAAAATACTTTTGACATTAATTCTTTTAAGGCTGCTGGGTTGAAAACTAATAAACAGTATAATGTTGAATTCTTACCTGAGGCTATTGATGCATGGAAAGGGGTCTTTAATAAGAAAGATATAGAAGTAAGGATTTATTCTTCTCATGAAGATGCGAAGATCTATGGAATTAAACTAGCAGAAAGTGTTTCTGGAGATGACGCAGTTGTGAGTGGTGATGAAGTCATATGGAAGGAAGGATCTAAGGATAGAAGAAAATGTGTTCCTAGAGAAGCTACTTCTGAATCAGGATGTGATCAGAAAGCCAGATATGGAGATTTTATAGTGTTTGGGAATACTGTTATCTTATGTGAAGGATTAACTAAAATTGAATCAATGACTGTTTGTTATAATCTGAAAAACTTAGTAATTAGCAGTTTAGAAAAATAAAATAATTTAGGAGAAAAATGAAATTAGGATTTAGTACTTGGGCAATGCCAGATTTACCGATAGAGACTTCTATTGAACATTTAGCAAAACTAGGATATGACGGAATTACGATAGCTGTACTACCTCGATTCTCTACCTCATTAGACACACTAGATACTGCAAGAAGAAAACAAATAAAAAAATTGACGAAAGAAAATAATTTACCTATTTCATCTGTAATGAGTTTTTCTAGTATGTTAGAAGAAAATCCTTCAGAACTTGAAAAAAATGTACAGATGGTTCAAGAATCTATTCATCTTGCAGTAGATTGGGATACTCCTTATGTTATTACAGGCATAGGAGGGGAGCCTGGAGATTTAGAAAATCCAGAAAAAATGAAAAAACTAATTGAAAGATTAGAAAATATTGGTGATTTTGCTTCTTCAGAAGGAATTACTGTGGCGCTAGAACCTCATGTAGGCCAGGCTACTGAAACTCCTGACCAATTAACTCAACTTTTAGATAAAATTCAATCACCTTTTATAAAAGTTAATTTTGACATTAGTCATTTTAATGTTTTAGGGATTCCAATGAAGGAATCTGTTGATAAAGTTCTACCTTATTCTGTTCTTATAGATGTAAAGGATGAACGTGGAATTGTACCTGATTGGGAATTTGTAGCTCCTGGAGAAGGAGATTTTAATTATGCAGAATTCATCAAGACTTTGGATTCTTCAGGATATGATGGATTTGTGACTGTGGAAATCAGTTTTATGGTTCAGAAAAGATCGAATTATGATCCTCTAGAAGTTACTTCGAAATCATTTAATGTTTTGGATAAAGCATTCAAAATAGCAGGAGTACAAAGGTCGTAGAATTATCTCTGCTTAATTTATGCTGTTTTTAATTTTTGTAATTTAGGCTTTATCACGAATAAACAGTATGGAGCAGTACTGTTATTTGAGTAATAATCTTGATGATAATCTTCTGCAATATAGAATTTTTCTAATTGTTTAATTTCAGTTATTACTTTTTCTTTATAAATTTTGGATTTTTCAATTTCCTTTTTAATTCTTAAAGCAGTTTTTTGTTCATCCTCATTTTTATATAAAACAATTGATCTATATTGAGTTCCAACATCATTTCCTTGTCTATTTAGGGTTGTGGGATCATGTATTTCCCAGAAGAAATTCAATACTGATTCAAGAGAAATTTTATTTTTATCATATTCAATTTCACATACCTCTGCATGACCTGTATTTCCTGTGCAAATTTCTTCGTAAGTAGGATTTTCTGAATTACCCCCAGAATATCCTGAAACAATTTTTATAATTCCATCTAATTCTTTAAATAAAGCTTCTATACACCAAAAACATCCTCCTCCTAAAATTATTGTATCTATATTCAAACCTCTCCTTTCACCATTCTTTAGGGATACTTAAATATTCTCGTTCTACTTCTTGGAACCATTCAGTTAATCTATTCTCCATCTTTTTAGCTATTTCAGGATTTTCTTCTGCAATATTATTTTTTTCACCAGGATCATTATCTAAATTAAATAATTCTGGTTTAGGAATTGGTTCACTTAAAACACTTTCAGCCCATGGTTCAGTCATTAATTCTGTAACGGTTTCAGGCTTATATTTGTAATCTATATCTCTTTGAATGTATTTCTGACTATTTTTTATGTGTTCAGGATCTACAACTTTGTCTATTTTGGGTCTTACTAGCTTCCAAGATCCTATCCTCATTCCAGCATTAGATTCAACTCTTGGAGGATATTGACTAAAATGCCAGAATTGAGCGTAGTCAGTTTTATTTATTTCTCCCCTAAGTATTGGAAGAATATTTCTTCCATCTAAAGGTAAGTTTGGTTTTATCTCAGATCCTGTTGCTGCAACTAATGTAGGAAGCCAGTCCACAAAATGTATTAGTTGATTAGTATTTTCTATTTTAGGTAAACCATCGGGCCACCTTAAAATCATTGGAACTTTTATTCCTCCTTCATATACAGATCCCTTTGCTCCGTTGTATCCACAATTAAATCTGTATTCTGCTATTATTTCTCCTTTTTCATTTCTTTGAACTGGATAATTAGTTTTCCAATCTTGAGATTTCCCAAAAAGTCGGGTCATATGGCCATTAAGTTCTTCATCATATTGATCTGGAACTTGGTCAGGACGATGATGGAATGCAGGACCATTATCACTTGAAAACATTACAATAGTGTTGTTTTCAAGATTTAATTTTTTAAGGGTCTCTAAAATTCTTCCTACTTGTTGATCCATTACTTCTATCATTGCATAAATAATTGCAGTTCCTAATGTAAGTCCCATTTCCAGATAAGTATCAATTATTTCCTGAGGAGCCTGTAAAGGTGAATGAGGGGCATTGAACATTAATGAAAGGAAAAAAGGTTCTTCTTTATTTCTGTTTATAAAATCTATTGCATTATCTCCAAGAACGTTAGTCAAATATGTCCCATCAGATTTAATAAACAGACCATTTTTTTCGATTATCCATTCATAAAAATCTGCCCATCCTCCTCTGAATCCTATAAATTCATCAAAACCTCGATTGTTTGGATGATATCTACTATCCAAAGCCCCATTGTGCCATTTTCCAATTAATCCAGTTTTATAACCAATAGTCTTAAAGTAATCTCCTATTGTTGTTTCTCTAGTAGAAAGCCTATCTTGTCCCCAAGTTTCTGCTGGTGAAATTACTCCAGTTCTTAATGAATATCTTCCAGTAAGTAATGCGGCTCTTGCAGGAGAACAGACAGGTGCTCCAGAATAATGTTGGGATAAACATGTGCTTTCATCTATTAAACTATCAAGATTAGGTGTTTTGACATACCCATCATTAAATTTACCGAAGTCTCCATATCCCATGTCATCTGCAACCATCATAATAATGTTAGGTTTTGTGTTTTGAGCCATTTTGTTTTTCCTTTGCCTTTTATTTTTGATATAAATTGTTAAAAATATTATTAAATATTAGTGTAGATTGATTATTGAATTTAATATAGTTACATAAAAAAAGATTAGTAAGAAATCATGACAAATCAGAAGAAGAAAAAATTTAGTCAAGCTCAAATAGTTCGGCGAGAAAACTTGACTCATGACTTATGGAAAATTTGGCTGTCCACTTCAGAACATTTTGAATTTAAACCAGGTCAATATTGTACTATAGGATTGAATGGAGTAGAAAGACCTTATTCCATAGTTTCATCTCCAAAAGAGAAGTTAATAGAGTTGTTCATTGAATTGATTCCTCTGCCATTGGGAGTTTTAACACCTCTATTACATGAAGCTAAAGAAGGAGACATTGTAACTATTCGACCTAGGGCAAAGGGGTTGTTTACTTTTAAGGAAGAGTATGATTTTCATGTAATGATTAGTACAGTTACTGGCGTAGCTCCTTTTGTAAGTATGGTTAGAAATTATTTAAGAAATCCTTCAGAAAAAGATAATTTCTTAATTTTAGAAGGAGCAAGTTATATAGATGAATTTGGTTATGATGAAGAATTACAAGAAATCGCTTCCAAACATGAGAATATAAAGTATATTCCTACTTGTAGTAGACCTGAAGATCCTAAGAATAAAAATTGGAGAGGAGAGAAAGGAAGGGTTAATAATATTTTAAGTAAATATGTTGATTCTGGATTAAACACTAAAAATACTCTAATTTATGCTTGTGGTCACCCTGAAATGATTAATGATGTGAAAAGACAGATCTCAGATGAATTTAATTTTATTGAAGAAAGGTTTTGGAAGTCTTAATTGAAAGTTTTTTTTGTAAATATTTTAATAATTTTGTTTCTTGCTTGTTCTCAACAACCTATACCTACACCAACTCCTGAACCTGTTGTTGAAGA
>CAYSUW010000011.1:0-15351 GCA_964434385.1 uncultured Dehalococcoidales bacterium
GTCAATTCCTTTGAGTTTTAGCCTTGCGGCCGTAGTCCCCAGGCGGAATGCTTAACGCGTTAGCTCCGGCTCACGGGGGGCAAGCCCCTATAAACCTAGCATTCATCGTTTAGGGCGTGGACTACCCGGGTATCTAATCCGGTTTGCTACCCACGCTTTCGTCCCTGAGCGTCAGAAACATCCTAGGAGACTGCTTTCGCCATTGGTGTTCCTCCAG
Organism: uncultured Dehalococcoidales bacterium; assembly: GCA_964434385.1. Lineage (GTDB taxonomy): Bacteria > Chloroflexota > Dehalococcoidia > Lucifugimonadales > Lucifugimonadaceae. Next base: position 218 of record CAYSUW010000011.1, read on the forward strand.
ATATCTACGCATTTCACCACTACACCTGGAATTCCATCTCCCTCTAATGATCTCTAGCCCAACAGTTTCTCATGACCTTTCTTGGTTAAGCCAAGAGATTTCACATGAGACTAGTTGAGCCGCCTACGGACCCTTTACGCCCAATAATTCCGAATAACGTTTGCCACCTACGTATTACCGCGGCTGCTGGCACGTAGTTAGCCGTGACTTATTCCTTAGGTACCGTCCTTGCTCTTCCCTAAGAAAAGAGGTTTACAACTCTAAAGCCTTCATCCCTCACGCGGCGTCGCTGCATCAGGCTTTCGCCCATTGTGCAAGATTCCCTGCTGCTGCCTCCCGTAGGAGTGGGGGCCGTGTCTCAGTCCCCCTCTGACTGTTCGTGCTCTCACACCAGTTACCCGTCTTCGGCTTGGTAGGCAATTACCCCACCAACTACCTGATAGGACGCAAGCTCATCTAAAAGCGAATTAAGTTACCTTAATCCTTTCTTCTAATATCTTGAGACATTAGACATTACGCGGAATTAGCTGTAATTTCTCACAGTTGTTCCCCTCTTAAAGGCAGATTACTCACGCGTTACTCAGCCGTCTGCCGCTAGGTATATTTTCCGAAGAAAATTCCCTCGCTCGACTTGCATGCATTAAGCGCGCCGCCAACGTTCATCCTGAGCCAGGATCAAACTCTTCATTTAATTGACGTCTTTAATTCTTTCCACTATTCAGTTGTTAAAATCGTTCTCGAAAAAGAACTGTTTAAGTCTATAGTCACTAGTACTTAGTGTCAACGGATATTACTAATAAATTAACTGTTAATTTCTAAAATCCTTGCCTAAATCACTTTTATAAGCTTATTATTCTGAATATTCTTACTTCAAAATAGAATTAATTTTTACTAAGATTTAATAAAGTTTAAATCAGGAGAAAAAATGCCTAGAAAAAATGAGAATGAACCTTATACAAGAATCACTTCTGAAGAAGCAAATAAAATTCTTGAAAATAAAGAAGGGGTAGTAATAGATGTAAGAGGGGAAGATGAATATATTAAAGGTCACGTTAAAGGAGCTACGTTAATTCCTGTTGATCAAATTACTACTCGGGTAAATGAGTTACCTGAAAATGATAAACTCCTATTCATTTGTGCCGTTGGAGCTAGAAGTGGCTTGGCTTGTGAGTTTGCAGCATCTTTAGGTATTCCTGAAGAACGTCTCTTTAATATTGATGATGGTACCCCTACTTGGATAGAAAAAGGTTTTCCTTCAGAACAAGGACTTTAGAGGAAGGTAGATGAAATTAAAAGTTGTGGGTGTAATTGCGTATGATTCTATAACCTCTGGATTTGGGTCAAGAGAAAATATTTTTGGAGGCTCAGCTACTTACTTTGCAATATCATCATCATACTTATCAAATGAGGTCATAGTAACTGGAGCAATAGGAAATGACTTTAATCATTCTGACTTAAAAACATTAACTTCTAGAGGTATAAATATTGATGGCATTGTAGATTTAGATGTAAAAACATTCAGATGGGAAGGAAAATATGAATCAAAGTCACCTAATGATGCAATAACATTAAGTAATAGCATAATTAGAGGAGAATCAAATGTACTAGATTCTTATAAACCGACTCTGTTCTCAAAAGATGAAAATACAGAAGAAAAATTTAACCTCTTTCTAGCAAATGGAGATCCTTCACATCAACTAGACTTAATAAATCAAATGACAAAGAGAGCAGAATTAATTGGATTAGATACTATGGATTTTTGGATAAATAATTCTCCTGATAAAGTAAGAAAATTATTTCCAGAAATCGATGTGCTCATAATTAATGAAAATGAAGCAAAACTACTCACTAATAAAAATTCTTTGAAAAATTGTATAGACGATTTATACTCCATGGGTGTCAAAAGAATGGTCATAAAGTTGGGAAATTACGGTCTAATGTATTCGCACGGTAAAACAAAGTTTTTTGTGCCTGCGGTTTTAGTTGATAGAGTAATTGATCCAACTGGTGCAGGAGATAGTTTTGCAGGTGGTTTTATGGGATACTTATCAACTGTAGAAAATTTAACAGAACAAAATTATAAAGAAGCTTGCATAACAGGGACAGCAATGGCTTCTTTTTGCATAGAAGAGTTTGGATTAACCCGTTTACTAAATTTGTCCCAAAACGATATAAAAGAAAGAAAGAACCTCTTAATGAGTCAGATAAAATTTTAAAAAAAGGAGTAGAAATTGTCAGACAAAATCATCAAACACGACATCAAAGACATTAATCTAGCAAATCAAGGAAATTTGAGAGCTGATTGGGCTTCAAGAGAGATGCCTGTTCTTAAATCAATAAAATCTAGATTCTTAAAAGAAAAACCACTAAAAGGAAAAAGAATCTCTGGTTGTCTTCATATTACAGCTGAAACAGCAAACTTAGTAGAAACATTGATAGCAGGAGGAGCTGAGGTATTTATGTGTGCTTCTAACCCTTTGTCCACTCAAGATGATATTGCTGCATATTTAGTTTCACAAGGCATATCTGTTTATGCAATAAGAGGAGAATCAGAAGAGATTTATGATGATCATTTAGAGGCTGTTTTAGAAGAAAAGCCACATATTACTATTGATGATGGAGCTGATTTAGTTGCAAAATTACACTCAAGTAATCATCTAGGTCTTGAAAATATGATAGGTAGTATGGAAGAAACTACTACTGGAATAATTAGATTAAGAGCATTATCAGAAGAAGGGAAATTGAAATTTCCTGTAATTTCTGTAAATGATTCAGATACTAAGCATATGTTTGATAACAGATATGGAACTGGGCAAAGCACCCTAGATGGAATTATTAGAGCGACAAACATTCTTATTACAGGTAAAAACTTTGTAGTTGTAGGCTATGGATGGTGTGGACGAGGATTGGCTTCTAGAGCTAAGGGTATGGGTGCTAGAACAATAGTTTGTGAAGTTGATCCAGTAAGAGCATTGGAAGCTATAATGGATGGTCATGAAGTAATGCCAATGACTGAAGCCTCAAAAATTGGGAACATATTTGTTACTGTAACAGGAGGCTTACATGCTATTGACGAAGAACATTTCAATAATATGATGGATGGTGCAATTGTAGCCAATTCTGGCCATTTCAATGTAGAAATAAATCTTGAGTCTTTAAATAAAATGACTGAAAGTACCAGAACTGTAAGAAATAATGTACAAGAACACACTTTAGAATCAGGAAAGAAAATATTTGTTCTTGCTGAAGGTAGACTTATAAATCTTGCAGCTGCAGAAGGGCATCCTCCTAGTGTTATGGATATGAGCTTTGCAAATCAAGCTCTTGCAAGTGAATATCTAACTAAAAACCATTCTCATTTAGGTAAAACAGTCCATGTTCTTCCTAAAGAAGTAGATAAGCAAATAGCTTCACTAAAAATAAATTCCATGAATATGAATTTTGATACTCTCAAGGAAAAACAAATTAATTATTTCAACAGTTGGGAAATAGGAACTGGGTCAAATCAGGAGAATTTATAATGGAAACATATTTATTAACTTCAGAATCCGTCACCGAAGGTCATCCTGATAAACTTTGCGATCAAGTATCAGATGCAATATTAGATGCGATTATGAAAGAAGATCCTAATGCTAGAGTTGCTTGTGAAACTGCTACAACAACAAATTTAGTAGTTTTATTGGGAGAAATTACAACCACTGCAAATGTAAACTTTGAAAAAATAGCTAGAGATACAATCCTTTCAATAGGATATGACAATGAAGAAGTGGGTTTGGACGGAAAAACATGCAAAGTTATCACTGCTCTAGGAAAACAAAGTCCAGATATAAAGGCAGGTGTTGATATTGCATTGGAAAACAGAGAAGTAGGAGAAAGAAGAATTGGTGCAGGAGATCAGGGAATGATGATTGGCTATGCTACTAACGAATCTGAAGAATATATGCCTTTACCTATATCTCTTGCTCATTCTATAACGAGAAGACTTACAGAATTAAGGAAAAGTAATACATTAAATTGGCTTAGACCAGATGGGAAAAGTCAGATAACTATGGAATACAATATAGATGGAACCCCTAGTCGGATAGACACAGTGGTAATTAGCACTCAACATTCTCCAAAAGTCAATCAAGAATCAATTCAAGAACAATTAAAGGAATTCGTATGTGGAGAAACGATTCCTAGTGGTTTAGTAGATGCTAAAACTAAGTTTATTTTCAATCCCTCAGGACGATTTATAGTAGGTGGACCTCATGGTGATGCAGGATTAACTGGTAGAAAAATCATTGTTGATACTTATGGAGGAAGTTGTAGGCATGGAGGAGGAGCATTTTCAGGTAAAGATTGTACTAAAGTTGACAGAACAGGAGCATATGGTGCTAGATGGGTAGCAAAAAATTGTGTTGCTGCAGGATTAGCTTCTAGAATGGAAGTTCAATTATCATATGCAATAGGAATGGCTGAACCTATTTCTATTATGGTAGATGCCCACGGTACAAACAAAATTCCACAAAGTGAAATTGTTAAAAAAATAAATGACAATTTTGACTTGACTCCAGGAGGTCTGATTCAAGACTTAGGACTTAGAAATCCAATTTATCAACAAACTTCTGCTTATGGTCATTTTGGAAGAAATGATTTAGAACTTCCTTGGGAAAAACTTAATAAAGTAGCAAAACTAAAATAATTTATCAGGAATAATATTGGGAACAATTAAATTTGGAACTGATGGTTGGAGAGGAATAATCGGTGAAGATTTCACACTGGAAAATATCAAGTTTCTAACAGAAGGACTATCCAATCATATAAAGAATCAACCAAAGGAAACCCTAAAAGATTTCAAAGTAACTATTGGCTATGACACTAGATTTTTATCAAATGAATCTGCTCTTTTAATTTCAAGAATCCTAGCTGAAAACTCAATAAAAGTAGATTTAAGTAGCTCCCCTGTTCCTACACCTGTTGTAAGCTACACTACTTCAAAAAACAATTCAGATTATGGAATTATTGTCACTGCAAGCCATAATCCTGGAATTTGGAATGGAATAAAAATTAAAGATTCAAATGGAAAAAGTATTTCCGAAATTGAAGCAAATTTAATCGAAGTAGAAATTTCAAATTTAAAATCAAACAAAAAAATTGATAATTACATAGATTTTGAAAAAGCTGAAGAAAGAGGATTGATTACTAAAATATCTCCATTAAAAGATTACATAAAAAATTTAACGAAATTAGTAGATGTAGAAAAAATTAAGTCATCTGGCATAAAAATTATCTCAGATTGCATGCATGGTACCTCTTCAGGAATATTACCCAAAATTTTGGGCACAGAAAATCTCCTAATAAAAGAAATCAACAATGAGGGAAACCCCCTATTCCCTGGAATTAAACAGCCTGAGCCAATTGAATCGAATTTATTAGATCTTTCCACTGCTGTAAAAGATGAAAAAGCAGATATAGGTTTAGCTTTCGATGCAGATTCAGACAGATTAGGGGTTATAGATGAAAATGGAAATTACATAGACACACCATACTTATTTTGTATTATAGCTGACCATGTAACAGCAAAGAAAAATAAAGGCCCTATAGTGAGTACCATTACAATGAGTTCAATGGTAGACAAATTGGCCTCTTTTCATAAAGTAAAATCTTTAAGGACAAAAATAGGCTTCAAATACGTAGCTCCATTGATGGAAGATTCAGGTTCTTTTATAGGCGGAGAAGAAAGCGGGGGGTTTGCATACTCTGATCACCTGATTGAAAGGGACGGAATCATGAGTTCTCTCCTATTATTAGAATCACTTAGTTATTCTGAAGAGAAGCCATCAAATTTACTAAAAAGTCTTAATCAGAAATTAGGTAATCATTTTTATAAAAGGATTGACATCCCAATTGAGGAAAAGGAGAGTACCCCAAAAATCAGACAATTCATTAAAGAGCCTAATATATCTAGTTTCGGCGGAAACAAGATAACGAAACTAGATCAAACAGACGGACTAAAAATAAATCTTGAAAATGGAGATTGGATAGCTCTGAGATTATCAGGAACTGAACCTTTAATAAGATTCTATTGTGAATCTTCAAATCAAAGTCAGTTAGATTCTATGCTTAATGAAATTCTCAAGAAACTTGATATCTCGATTTCATGAATCAAAAACAACTAAAAATTGCACCTTGGTCCGCATTTAAATTTAGAGATTATCGACTTTTATGGATTAGTAGCATGTTAGGTGGACTGACTATGCAAATAAGAGTGATAACATCAGGGTTTTGGCTTTATGAATTTACTGGCTCAGGATTGCAGCTAGGGATTCTTGGAATAATCCAGTTAACTGCTGAGATACCTGCCATTCTTTATGGTGGAGTATTAGCTGATTTTTTACAAAGAAAAAAATTAATCTCTTTAACTCAATCATTCAGCTTAATTGTTCTTTCTATACTCACAATTTTATCATTCAAGAATATTTTAGTTCCATGGCATATATATTTAGCAACAGGAATACTTTCAATAACATTAGTATTAGGAAATCCATCTAGATCAGCATTAACTGCAAATGTTGTTCCTAGAAAATACTTGCTACATGCCGTAACTACCAATACAGCTACAATGCAAGCAAGCAGTATTCTTGCTCCTATAGCTTTTGGTTTATTAGTTATAAATCTATCTATCCCATATGCATTTTTATTAGCGACATTTATTTCTATACCTGCAACGTTGACTCCTCTATTGATTAAAACTAATACTGAAATCCATCAAAATAATACAAAAATCAGACCTCTGAAAAATATCGTTTCTGGATTTAAGTACGTTAAGGCACATCCAATACTTCCAGGGTTATATTTCTTAGATTTTGGAGTAACTATTTTTAGTTTCTATAGACAAATTATTCCATTATTAGCTAAAAAACTCTTCAATGGAGGAGCAGGAGCAGTAACAATACTAACTGCTTCAAATTCCTTAGGAGGAATATTTGGAAGTTTTTTCGTTTTATTCACATCCAAAATAAAATCTAAAGGAATAGTTGTTCTATATGCAACATTATTATATGGAATTTTATTAATATTTTTCGGTTTAGCATCATCTTTAATTATAGGAACCATAATTATTGCTTTATTGGGAGCTTCGGATGCTGTGGGAATGACTACTAGACAAAGTATAGTTCAGTTAACTACACCTAATGAAATGAGAGGAAGAGCAGTTAGTTTTCATTCAGTAGCAGCTATGACTGCCAATAACATTGGGCATTTCGAAGTTGGCGTGATGTCTGATATCATCGGAGCTGAGAAAACAATGATATTGGGAGGGATACTTTCCATTTTAGTAGTAATAATTATTTGGAAAGCTTTTTCTGGAGTATCTTCATATAAATATTCTGATTAAAAAACACAAATAGCATGAATTCAATAATTTCAATAGAATCTCTTACAAAATATTATGGTAAATTTTTAGCTGTATCTGATATTTCTTTTTCTGTTAATAAAGGAGAAATATTTGGGTTAATTGGTCCAAATGGAGCTGGGAAAAGCACAACAATGAGAAGTATTTTGAACTTCATAAAACCCACTGAAGGAAAAATAACTATAAAAGGATTAGATTCTCAAAAAGATTATATAAAAATCAGAAATCTTATAGGTTACCTTCCAGGAGAATTTTCTATTTATGATAACTTAAGCGCAGAAGAGTATATTAGCCATATACTCCACTTAAGAAATAAATCAAATAAGATACCAAATCTAAAAAATCTTGCCGCTATGTTCGATTTAGATTTATCAAAAAAATCAAAAAAATTATCAAAAGGAAATAAACAAAAGGTTGGAATTATTCAAGCTTTTTGTCATGATCCTGAGATTTTAATACTTGATGAACCAACAAGTGGACTTGACCCATTAAAACAACAAGAATTCGAAGATTTAGTACTTGAATTTAAAAATCAAGGTAAAACTATATTTATTTCATCTCACGTTCTTCCTGAAGTTGAAACTTTATGTGACAGAGTGGCAATAATAAAAAACGGACAAATAATTGCAGAAGATAAAATGGCAGATCTAAAGAAAAAAAGTATTAATAGGATTGAGGTTCAATTTTCTAAAGATTTTGATGTGGATAAATTGAGAAAAAACATTGGCATCTCAAAAGTAACAGGTGATTCAAATAAATATACCTTTGATATTGAAGGAAACATAGATAAGTTCATTAAAGAATTAGCGAATCATGAAATAGAAAATTTAAAAACTATTGAACCAGATCTAGAAGATATTTTCCTCTCATATTATAGAGAACAAAAGGGTTAATCAATGTTAAATAATGTTTTCTTGAAATCATTAAGAGACTCTAAAAATGTTCTACTATATTGGTCAATTGGAATATTTCTTCTAGCTATTTATATAATGTTCGTAATTTCAGAGATTCCTTTAGATCAATTCCAATCAATTATCAACAGTTTGCCCGATTCACTAGGCCAGTTCATAGCTGGGTCAGGAGGTCTTGATTTAAGTACTGTAGAAGGATTCCTCAATGCTCAAATATTCACTATTATGGCTCCCTTGATAGTAATAGGAATAGCAGTTTCATCATCAAGTAAAGCTAGTGCAGCAGAAGAAAACATAAAAAGCTTAGACATTATTCTATCAACTCCTATTTCCAGGCGCCGCTTTCTTCTAGAAAAAATACTTTCAATGACAACTAAAGTTATTTTTATTTGCGCTATACACTGGTTAAGTTACGTGTTAGCTACCCTAATATTCGGATTGGAAATATCATATTCCAAACTTGCAGCAATTTGTATTCAACTTGGATTAATGAGTGTTACTTTTGGATTAATATCTGTACTAGTAGGAACACTCACTGGAAATCCATCAAAATCTATAGGGATTGCTTCAATAATAGGGATAGCATCTTACTTAATAGCCAATATAGCTCCACTAGTAGATTCTATAGAATTCACTAAATTTTTCTCTTTATTTCACTATTATAAATCTAGTAATCCTCTAGCAAATGGGTTTCATGAATGGCATTGGAGCATATTCATAATCACTAGCTTAATTTTAATATTATTATCTTTAAGATTTTTCGAAAGAAGAGATCTTTTGTAATTTACTCTGTTCTTAAAGCTACTATTGGATCAAGCTTTGAAGCTCTCAAAGCTGGATATATTCCACTAAGCAATCCTACACCTCCTGAAACCAAAAAAGCGATTCCAATACTCCAAGGTTGAATTACAGTAATCACATCCATATCCGCTATATTTTTACCATCAACAAATACCGAAAGTCCCACTCCCAATAAGATTCCAATCAATCCTCCAAGTAAACAAAGAACTAAAGCTTCAGATACAAATTGACGTACTATATCTCTACTTCTAGCTCCTACCGCTCTTCTTATTCCTATTTCTCTAGTCCTTTCAGTAACAGATACAAGCATAATATTCATTACTCCTATCCCCCCAACAGCTAAAGATATCCCTGCAATACTACCTAATAAAATAGATAATGTAGCTGCAACTTCCTTTTCTGCACTAATAAGATCTTCCTGACTTTGAATAACAAAATCAGGCTCTGAAACTGAATGTCTAGCTTTTAATAATTCTTCAGTAATTAACTTTACATTTTCTTGATCAATATCATCACTAGTTTGAATGCTAATCTGTGAAACATTTGTCTCTCCGGTGGGATTACGTATAAATCTAATTCTAGCTTGTAGAGTAGACACAGGAATAAAAACCTTATCATCATGACTCAGCACACCTGATGAACCTTCTAAAATCATAGTACCTATCACTCTAAAATTGAATGAGATAAAACCACCTGGCCCAATAGAAATTCTTACTATCTTCCCCAAAGGAGAACCATCAGGAAATAATTTTTCTGATACTCTGTTTCCTAAAACTATATTTAGAGCTTTTTTATCTACATCTTCTTGTGTAATAAAACGTCCTTCATCTATATTTAAGCCTCTAACAGTACTATACATATCATCTGTGGCAACAATCCCAACACCTTCATTGAATGATCCTGCTATTGCTTGGGCATTTATATCAATCTGTGAAACTACTCCAACAACACCTGGGATTTCTACATTTTCAATGGCTTCAGCGTCACTAACAGTTAAAGTAAGTCCGCTTCCTGGTCCTCCACTTCTTCCTGTTGATGTTTCTTCGAAAGCCCCAGGATTAATAAATATTAGATTTGTTCCAAGTCCCTGTAGTCTTTCTATTACTCCTTTCTGAACTCCCTGTCCTATAGCCATAAGAACAATAACAGAGCTTACTCCAATAACAATACCTAACGCTGTCAAACCACTTCTTAATCTGTTAGCACTTACTGAACGTATTGATACTTTCAAAGCATCTAAAAATCGCAATTTAAACCTTCTTGTCGCTTATTATTAATCCATCCTTAAGAGTTATTACTCGTGAAGCAAACTCTGCTATGTGTGATTCATGGGTTACTAAAATTACCGTGATTCCTTTTTTTTCAACTAATTCTTTGAAAATACCCATAATTTCTTCACCAGTATTAGAATCAAGAGCCCCTGTAGGCTCATCTGCTAAAATAACTTGAGGATCTACGACCAAAGATCTCGCTATAGCTACTCTCTGTTGCTGACCTCCTGATAATTGGTTAGGGTTAAAATGCATTCTATCCGCCAAACCAACTGAATCCAAAGCTTGAGCTGCCTTTAGCTTCCTATCTTGATTATTTATTTGATACATCAGTGGTAGTTCAACTTGTTCGAGAGCACTCATCCGAGGAATTAAATTATAATTTTGAAATACAAAACCAAACAATTCTCCTCTTAACATGGACCTCTGATCATCGGACAAAGAAGAAACATCTAACCCGTTTATTAAATATTTTCCTGAAGAAGGGTTATCTAAACATCCAAGAATATTCATTAGAGTAGTTTTTCCTGAACCAGATTGACCCATTATTGATAAAAATTGACCTGAAGAAATAGACAAATCTATGGAATTCAATGCATTAACAGTTTCCGCATCAGTTTTATAAATTTTAGTCAACTTATTGAGCTCGATCATCTTGGACCAAAACTTCCTCTTCCTCTCATGCCTCCTCCAGGTGGAGGCGGAGGATTAGAAGAATCAACTTCTGATTCTTGCTGATTTCCAGTTGATTTATTTACAATTAATATTATAGTATCTCCTTCTTCTACACCTGAAAGAATTTGAGTTCTAGTACCATCAGATTCTCCTAATGTAACTTTTATCTCTTCAATATCTGTTTCAGAAATTTTTTTATTAACGAAGGCATCTCTTCCTCTTCTAGAAATAGCTTTGGAAGGGACTAAAAGTAAATTTTCTTTAATCCCTTTCAATAAAATTACATTAGCTGTCATTCCTGCAGGAGGTAATGAAGGATTAAGTAGAGTTTCCATCATTGCTTGCATACCTCCTCCTGGAGGACCAGAAGGACTAGACATACATCCTGAATTTCTTAATTTTTCAATATTCTCTCTTCCCAAACTTCTAAAATCTGAAAAATCTAAGTCTGTTCCAATAGCTTTTTGGGCACAATCAATATCAATGTCAGGCATTCCTCTACCACCACTTCCCCCAAGAGGGCCACCCATGCCTCCTCCAGGAGCCATACCTCCTCCTGGCATCATGGAAGAGAAATTACCTAGTTCACCTGTCATTGATAGTCCAGAAGCAAGTCTCATAAGTTCTGGCAAAGCTTGCATTAAGGATTGTCCAGTAAGAATTTCAGATTCAACAGGATAGGTTACTATTCCTTGAGTTACCTTTGGTATCTGGCTCACATTACTTATAGATATCACATAAAACTGGCCAGGAAGAGAATCAAATAATGCAATTCCATACATACCTTCATTCAATCCAATTAAATCTGTTTCAGAAACAGTCAAATCAATTCTTACTAAGTTAGGGTCAGAAATCATCATTATTGATGTAGAAGAGTTAATTTTGTCTCCTACATCAATATTAATTTGTCCAACAATTCCATCAATCGGAGAAATTAATTTATAATCTTCCAATTTATCTAAAGCTTCAACTAATACAAGCTCTGCCAACTTAACATTCTGTTCTTGAATAGATATATCAGTAGTTGATGCTCCATCAATTAGATCTTTTAATTTTGCTTTAGCACTTAGTAAAGCAGCTTCCGCACTGGTAATAGAAGATTTAGCTTGATTTAAATCTCTTTCTTTTGGATTCAACAATAAATCTCTCTTTTCTATTGCAACTTCTAATGAAAATTGAGCATCTTCCAAATCAGTTTCATAAGAATCTTCCAAAGCTTTTAACTTTAGTCTGGCTGAATCCAAAGAAGCTTGAGCTTGATCAATCTTACTTTTCCTGGGATTAAGCAAATTATCTAATTTTGCTTTTGCTGATTCTAAATTCGACTCTGCAACTTCCTTATCTTTAAGAGAATTTTGATACGAACTATTTGCATCTAAAAATGTTTTGGTTCTTGATACACGAATTGCAGAAGGAGTGTTTTCTCGTTCTATTTCATTCAATAATCTTGTAATCAATGATTCAGATAATGGTATATCGGATGTATTGCAAACCGGGGGTTTAACATCATCTATATCTTCGCAAAAATTATTCTGAGCATCTAAAAGACTCGCATAAAAGGTATTAATTTTTTTTGTCGTAGAATTCAAACTAGCCTCAGATTGAGTCACAGTGTATTCAGCAGATGAAATGTCTGATTGAGAAGGATTTGTAATCTGATCAAGAGTAAGCTCAGCCTGTAAAACTGTAGCTTTAGCAGAAGACATTTCAGACTCTGAAGAAACCGAATCTTTCTTAATTTTATCCAAAGTCAATCTTGCTTTCACAACTGTAGATTCCGCTGAAGAAATATCAGATTTATTAGGTTCTTCCAATTTAGAAAGGGTCAGTTTTGCATTAATTAATTGAGATTCAGCTGAAGCTATGGATTGATTAGCAGATACTATTTCAGAATTAGTTGGATCTAATGTAATTTTTTCCAAATTAAGTTTAGATTGTTGAAGTTTCAATTCAGCATTTTCTACATTTCTCAAACCATCAGTGTCATCTAATTTTAATAATAATTGACCTTTAGAAACGTTCGAACCAACATCAACATTCATCTCAGTAACTTCTCCAGAAATTGAAGAAAATAATTCCATAGACACCTTAGATTCTGCACTTCCAGAACTAGTTAAAGTATCAGATAAACTTCCATTAGTTACTGTGAATTCTTGGTTATTTGAAGAAGATTCAGGGTCAGAGAAGGGGTTTCCAATTAATTCTTTTACGAAACTTGAAGAATTATAAGAATAAACACCAGCTCCTATCAATAAAATAATTAATATAAACACATAGAAGAACCTTCTTCTAGTACTTTTACCTTGATTTATAATTTTTTGGAGATCATTTGTAGACACTTGTAAACACCTTAAAAAATATATTTTTCATTACACATATTTTCTCAAAAAAATATAAAGAAAATATAAAATCTGCATAAATTTTGAATAAAAAATTACTATTTTTATTAATCTATATATTAAATTATAACCAATATTTCAAAATACTTATAATATTTAAGAATATTAAGTTGAAGAAAATAACATCCTGAGGTCTATCCATAGTGGCACCCTATGTTTCCACAGATATATAGTTGCTATATATAAAGAGAGTAATAACATTAAAGGGTTTCTTAACATATTTACAATCCCTATTCGATAAATAATTAACAAAAACATAGAAAATATTGGAAGACGTAACATGATTCCAATTTTCCTTTCACCTCTTGAAGACTTATATCTATTTACCAAATTAATATATTTTTTATTCCAGTTATCAAATTTTTCGTCCCTAAAATATCTTCGTGCTCTTAAAACTTGTTCCACACGTGCAATATTCCCCATCGAAGCAATTTGTTGAATTAATAAATTATCGGGCCATAATACATTTTCTGAAAATATACTTGTTCTTTCTAAAGCTTTTCTAGAAAAAAGCCCCATTACCATATCACCTGAGCCTTTAAGAACCCATGGCAATTTAATCATTCTAGTAATCAAATTTGAGTTATTAAATTCAAATCCTACTACTTTCTTTTTTTGAATAATCATTCCTTCATGATCAATGTTAGAAATGTTAGAAAATATGAGGTCATGAGAAAAATTCTCCTTATGAAGTTTTTCAATTAATAAAGAAAGATAATCATTTTCATAAATATCATGAGCTCCAATCCACATAAAATAATCCCCTGAAGAGTATTTAAAAGTAAGATTAAAGTTTTCAAATACTCCTAAATTTTTTTCATTTCTGAAAAGTTTTATTCTTGTATCATTTTTTGCAATTTCTTGTAGTAATTCATAGCTTCCATCGAAAGAAGCATTATCTACAACTATCAATTCAAATTCTTCATAAGTCTGAGTAAGAATTGATTGAAGAGTTAAATCTAGAAATTTCACTTCATTGAATACAGGTAAACCGAGACTGATTTTTATAGACATATTTTTTATTCTCTGTAATTGAATCAACTTTAAGAAGTATGATGAATTATAAACATAGATAATTATTAATGGAATTTTGAATCTTTTACTAATCCAAAATTTTACTTGAATTGTTCCCTAATATTAATTTAGAAATCCCCTTATGAGATTTTTTTGATTCAATATTACAATGATTCCCGATAATACTGTCCGAGATTAAATTTATGTTCTTTATTTTCACATTACCCATCAAAATTGAATTTTGCAGTTTAGAATTAATCACAATTGAATTAGATTGAATTGAAGTATTTTTTTCTATAATCGAATTCTGCAGTAAACAATTTTCTCCTATGATAGCTGGACCTTCAATAACACTATCAATAATTTTTGAATTTTCTCCTACAATAATCTCTGATCCATAAGGAAATTGAATATTTTGATTTTTTAGATCTAGGATTATTTTTTTTATGACTTTTTGGTTACCCAACAATAAATCATCAAAAGTACCACAATCTAGCCACCATCCAGTTAATTCAGTACTTAAAATAACAATATTTTCATCCAGTAAATATTGAATTGCATCTGTGATTTCTAACTCTCCTCTTGTAGAAGGTTTAATTTCTCCTATAGCTTTGTGAATTATCGGAGAAAAACAATATATTCCTACTACCGCTAGATCAGTGGGAGG